>JBBIKR010000247.1:0-2338 GCA_037445395.1 Thermoflexales bacterium | reverse complement strand
CCCCCCCCCCCGGGGGTTCGCCGCTCCCCGACCCCCCCTCCCCCCCCCCCGCCGGGTGGGGGGGGGGGGGGCCGCCGCGGGGGGGGGGGGGGGGGTGAGAAAGCCTGAATAGTTACCTGTTGACGCTCTGGGGGCTCCCCGCCCTCGGCGATGTATCGGGACGTGGAGATTATACCCCAGAGAGGGAGAGTTGCCAAACCGGCCAGGTGGGTTATACTATGCGAGGGAGGCTACCGGGGATGGTACCGAACGAATACCCCCACGAAGGGTTGAATATTTTGATGAACCTCAGGCCGATGGTGACGGTGGACGTCGTCATCTTTACCCTGCGGGAGAACGACCTGCAGGTACTGCTGGTCCGGCGACGGAACCCACCCTTTGCCGGGATGTGGGCAATTCCCGGGGGATTTGTGGACATAGATGAACCGCTGGAGACGGCGGCGTCCCGGGAACTGGAGGAGGAGACCGGCGTCCGGGGCGTCTATCTGGAACAGTTCCACACGTTTGGTGACCCCGGGCGGGACCCTCGCGGGCGGACCATCACCGTGGCGTACCTGGCCCTGGTCCGGGCCGATGAGGTTCAGCCCCGGGCGGGCGATGACGCCGCCGAGGCCCGCTGGTGGTCCGTCCGCGCCCTGCCGCCCCTGGCCTTTGACCACGACCGCATTCTGGCCCGCGCCCTGGAGCATCTCCGCCGTCAACTGGAATGCCCGGCGGTCGTTGCCGGACTTCTGCCGGAGACGTTCACCCTGGGCGAACTGCAGGCCGCATACGAGGCCATCCTCGGCGAGAGACTGGACCGGCGGACCTTTCGCCGCAAAGTCCTGGCCGCCGGAGTCCTTCAGGATACGGGGAGATACCGGCGGGTGGACGGTCGTCCAGCCAAACTGTACCGTGTAAGGAGCGCTCGTTGAAGACTCAACGTACAGGTGTCTTCATATTGCTGGTGATCAGCCTGATCGGGGCGGGGTGCGCCGGGCAACCTCGGTCCCCCTCCTCTCTATCGGCGGCGGTTTCGCTGTACGGCGACCTGGAGAATCTGGACCCGCGTGGGGAGATCATCACCGTCTGGTATTATCCTGCGTCCCACGAGGATGCCCTGCTGGCGATGCTGGACCGGTTCAACGGGACCAACCGGTGGGGAATCGCGGTGCGGGGGGAGCGTCTGGAGAACTCCGCCGCCCTTTACGGGCGCCTCCGGGAGGGGGCTTCGGCGAAGAAATCCCCCGACCTGGCCATTGTCTCTCCGGGTTATCTGGCGGCCGTCGCGGCGGAAGGACTGGCCGTGGAACTGACGCCCTACTGGAAAAGCCGCCGGTGGGGATTCCCGGTGGGGGAACAGGAGGCGTTTTTCCCCTCCGTCCTGCAGGTCGGACAACTGAGCCGTCCGTCCGGGCGGTACGGTTTCCCCTTCGCGCTGTCGGCCGGGCTTCTCGTCTACAACCGGGGGTGGCTCCACCAGTTGGGCTACGACCATCCGCCCCGCACCTGGGAAGAGTTCCGGGAAATGGCCTGCGCGGCCTCAGACCCGACCATTGGCGTCTACGGCTACGAATTTCCTGCCAGCGACCGCACATTTATGCACCTGCTCATCGGTCGGGGCGGTCGGATGATGAATCCCGATGGTACAGAGTACGCTTTCGGGGGGGCCGAGGGCCAGGAGGCGCTGGCGTTTCTGCAGGCCCTGGTCCAGGAGGGATGTGCTCTCCGGGAGGCCCGCTGGGAGCAGGCGGAGACAGACTTCGGGGCCGGACGGGTGCTCTTCGTGCTCAGCAACACGGCGCACATCCCGCACTACCGGCAGGTTGCCGCGCAGCGGGGTGGGCTGGATTGGGTGGTGGCACCTCTGCCGATCCAGACGGGCGCGCCGGTCGTTGACCTTTTCGGTCTCTCCTGGTTCATCCCGCCCACCACTCCCCGGCGGCAACTGGCGGCGTGGCTGGTGATCCGCTGGATGAACGAACAACCCCAGCAGGACCGCTGGGTATCTGCGTACGGCTATCTTCCCCACCGGTCGCTTTCCCCCGAGGCTCAGGCGGCACTGCTGGAGGAGATTCCCCAGTATGCCGATGCCCTTGCTCTGCTGGAACTGGACGCGGTGGCGGAGCCGGCCGTTCCCGGATATGAGCGGTGTCGGGATATTCTGGGGGCCATGGTCAGTGCGGTCGCGGGGGGCGAAGAACCGGCATCCCGGTTGAAGGAGGCAGCAGAAACCTGCCAGGCCACTCTGAGGGGGCCCTGATAGAAGGGGGTTTGCGGCGGGGGGGGTTGCCCCCCCCCCCCCAACGTTAAAGGGAAATTTTTTTAACCGGGTAAAAAGGGGGAATACCCAATATTT
>JBBIKR010000246.1:0-2468 GCA_037445395.1 Thermoflexales bacterium | reverse complement strand
TAAAGCAGAAGCCTGCATAGCTTATCTATTCAGCTGACTGTAGGTGCGACGTGCTCCGTTCCTATATTGCACCCACCTCATCATGCCGTTAATCTTTCAGTATCCTCAGTCGGATCGTGGGCGCTGCAACCGCCCCCAAATTGTTAATGTGCTCCGCCTGTATCCTGAATCACAGCCAAAAACGGGTGAAATACGGATCAGATATTCCACCTCATTCTTCCACCCCCAAACATGGCCGTTCGCAAATCGCTTTCTGCACCAAAACCCCGCCGATTTGCGACTGGAACACCGCCTCCTGAATGATACGGCCAGAGCCCAAAAACGTCAAACGACGTACCGCCCACCGCCCCATACTCCATACTCCTTACTCCACATCATTACAAAACCGCCGGAACTCACAGTTAATACAGGGTTTCCGGGAGGAGGGTGGGTCCGGCATTCGCTCCCGGTCCACCATCTCCCGCATCGCTGCCACCGTCTCCCGCACCTCCCGCCGCAGCGCCGCCGTCAGTGGCACCTCCTCCGCCCGTCGGGTGAGCAGGGAGTAGATGAACCCCCGCCGCACCGCCCCACCCCACGTCTCCTCCAGCATCATCCCATACGCCGCCAACTGACGCCGCAGATGCGGCCCCGCCCGCCGGGCCGTCTGTTTGTAGTCCACCGGAATCCACTCCGCCGGGCCGGACGACTCCGGCACCACCTCCAGCACCAGGTCTATCCGGCCCGTCAGCCCCAGTTCCTCCGAGGCCACCGGGACATCAAAGTGGCGCCGGGCCTCCTCCAGGCCGTAAATCCGCAGCGTCCGCCGCCGCTCCCGGTCCCGCGCCTCCTCATGGGCCAGCCGCCCCTCATCCATCTTCCCCGTCGTCGGCCGGATCAGCGGCAGACAGTAGGTGTAGAAGACAACGCGCGGGCAGTACGCGTATTGCTTCAGGTCGGTCACGGTGAAAACGGTCCGTTCCATTCCGGCCAACCGCATCGTGGGCAACCGGTAGGGGCAGGGCTCGCCCCTGCCCGGCCGCCCAGGTTGCCCCTACACGGGCAACCGCCAGGGTTGCCCCTACGTCTCCTTACCCTCCTGGATGATCTCCAGCCGCTGCCCCCAGTCCTTCTCGCAGATGACAAACAACTGGACCTTCCCTTCCCGCTTCCCCAGGGTCCGCCGGACCTTCAGCATCAGTTCTTCCTGATGGGTCCGGGAGAGGTCACCCAGAAACGCGGAATACTGGATGCGGTCCAGGCCATAGTCCAGACAACGGTCGGCCACTTTGGCCCGCACCCGGTCGTCAGGAATGTCATAGACCACCAGACAGCGCATCTCCTCAACCTGCGGGAACCCGATGGATTCGGCACCAACGGGATGGCCTCCGCTACCAGCGGGCGATGAAGGGTTCGTAGACGGCCCGGTCGCCCCGGACGAAGGTGGCGATATGGCGGGCCTGGCTCTGCAGGATCACCCGCAGCGGTTGCCGCTTCTTCTCGTACCGCTCCGCCGCCTCCAGCCGCTCCAGGATTTTCTCCGCCACCGTCCGCCGGGCGGCCTCCGTCAGCCGTCCTTCCTCCATCTCCAGTTTCACTCCCTTCGTCACCATCCCCACCACCGTCCGGTCCACCACGACGGTGCGGAACTCCTCTATCAGGTCAAAGACCAGGCTGGGCTTGCCGGGACGGTCGGCGTGGATGAAGCCGCCGTACGGGTCCAGGCCGGCCAGAACCAGGGCCCGCTCCACCTGGCCGTAGAGGATACCGTAGCCGTAGTTCAGGGTGGCGTTGACGGGGTCCCGGGCGCCGCGCGTGACCCGCCCGGGCCAGCCGTACGATTCAGGGACGACGGCCTTCAGGGCATCCCAGTACCGCTGGGCGGCCCGGCCCTCTATGGAGAGAATCTGCCCCCGGACTTCCTCCACAGTGTCTCCCTTCAGATAGCGCAGTTCATCCAGGTCGTCCCGCATCCTTTCGGCCTCTTTTTTGAGGAGACAGCCGACCTCGGGAGCGGTCTCCTCCCGGTACTTGGCCGCGTAGCGCAGGAAGTTGGCCTGGTTGATGATTTTGCCCCGGGCGAAGGCGACGGCCAGTTCCACGCCCCGGCGGTCCTTGTAGGCCAGCAACTGCTCCCGACGGGTGAGGACGGTTCCCGTGAGCCCGGCGGAGTAGAGGGCCGCGTAGGGCCGACCGGCGGGGTCCAGGAAGTGGATGGGGATGCCCGCCGTACAGCAGGCCCGCACGGCGTCGGCAGAGAGGCCGATCCCTTCGCCGATCACGAGCACCTGTTCCAGGTGCAGGAGCGGGGCCTCCGCCAGCACCTCTCCGTCCTGGCTTACCCGCAGGCGGCCCTGGTGCTTGCCCACGAAGGCACCGTATTCACTGATGACCAGTTGACGAACGACCGGCATCCCTCTACCCCATACTCCCTACTCCATACTCCCTACTCCACCCTATACCACCCATTCCCCTTCACCGCATCCTTT
>JBBIKR010000245.1:0-2510 GCA_037445395.1 Thermoflexales bacterium | reverse complement strand
CTGTGGGGGTGCTGGCGGCGGCGTATCCGGCGCGGGTGGCGGCGAAGGTGGCGCCAGCGGAGGCGGTGCGGGGAGAGTGAAAGGAAGAGCAGGAAGCAAGAGGCAGGAGGCAGGAAGCAGGAAGCAAGAGGCAGGAGTACGCAACACGCAATACGCAACACGTGTCACGCCATTTGCGGAGGTAACGATGATCCTGACCGAAAATCTGACCAAAATCTACACCGACGGCGCACCGGTGCGGGCGCTGGATGGGGTTACCCTGGAGATTGCGGCCGGGGAGTTCGTGGCGATTACCGGACCATCCGGCAGCGGGAAATCCACCTTTCTGAACCTCATCGGCACGCTGGACCGACCCACCTCCGGACGGGTGGTGGTGGATGGGGTGGACGTGAGCACCCTGCGCGGCAATGCTCTGGCGGACTTCCGGCGGGAGCGGATCGGCTTCGTCTTCCAGATGTTCCATCTGGTACCCACGCTGACCGCCCTGGAGAACGTCATGCTCCCGCTGGTCCCCTACCGGCGCGGGCTGAAGTTTCGCCTGGAGGAACGGGCAAAGGAACTGCTGGAGGCAATGGGGCTGGGGGACCGGCTGCACCATCTGCCGGGGCAACTCTCCGGCGGGGAGCAGCAACGGGTCGCCATCGCCCGCGCGCTCATCAACACCCCGAAGGTCATCCTGGCCGACGAGCCGACGGGAAACCTGGATAGCAAGGCGGGCGCGGAGATTGTTGCCCTGCTGCGGACGCTGAACCGGGAGCGGGGGATCACCGTCCTGGTGGCGACCCACAACGCGGCCGTCGCCGAGGAAGCAGACCGCACCATCCGCCTGCGGGACGGGCGGGTGGAGTAATAAAAAAACCCTACGGCGTCTCCCCCCGGAGGAAGCACAGAATGCCGTCCACAATCCCCTGGGCGACCAGGTCCTGCCGGTGCAACAGAAGGTCCCGATCGGCCAGGAGAAACCCAATTTCAATGATGGCCCCCGGAGTGAAGGGGGCAATTTCGTAGAAAGTATGATACTGGGTCATATCCGGGGTGACGCTGCCTTCGTGGAACGGCAGGCCGGTGCGAGCCCCGTAGCGGCTGATCAGGCAGGAGACCAGCCGGTCCTCCACATTGGGGATGGCGCTCTCCTCCACGCGGGCCACCTTGAAGCCGGAGGCCTCGGGGTAGAGACAGGCATCGGCGTGGATGGAGACCAGCGCGCGGGCCCGGTAACCGTTCAGCCGGGGGTCAAACTCCTCCAGCAGGTCGATGGGGTATCCGGCGGCGTTCAGGGCCGCCACAACCCGCTGGGCGACGGCCAGATTCACGTCCACCTCCCGAAGCCAGCCGTCGCAGATGGCGCCAGTATCGTTCCCCCAGTGCCCGGCGACAATGCCGATGGGCAATACCTCCGGTGTGCCGGGAAGGGGCGTCGGGCGAGGGGAGGGGATGGGAAAAGGGGTAGAGGTCACCCGGGAATAGATGGGCGACGGGGTGACGGTTGGAGGGCCGGCGACGTTTCCCGCGCCAGCGCTCAACCCGATGTGGATGAGGGCCAGAAGGGCGGTCCCCAGGACCACCAGTACCAGCAGGCGCGGCGCGCCAGAGGCGGCTGGTGGCCTCTCCCGTGATCCCATCGGACGGGCCATTGGGCGGGACATAGGGCAAGCAGCAAGATGCAGGATGCAAGAAGCAAGATGCAGGATGCAAGAATGCAATACGCGATGAGCGATCAGCGATATGCGATATGCGATATGCGATTTGCGATTTGCGATTTGCGATACGCGATTTGCGATATGCGACACGCGTTTACCGGCTTTCTTCCACACAAAACGCGCCGATATGGCGCTTGTTGACCAGGATACCACCGGCGTTAAAGATGATGTCGGGCCGGACCGAACCGCGCACCCGTCCGTCCAGAACCACCAGGAAGTCCTCCGTATCCGTGACCAGCAGCCGCCGCAGGTCCACCCGGGCGGAGAGGCGCAGGTAGCCGCTGACCTCAAATGTGGGGACGGTCAGGAAGATGTTGTAGAGATACGCGCCCATGTAACTGCCGTAGGTCTGCTTGCGGGGCAGCGCGTCTTCCTGACGGGTCACCAGGGCCAGGGTCAGATTGGCCTTCGCCAGCGTGGAGGCAGGGTACGAGGCGAGAATCTCGCCGGGCCGGTCAATGGGGGAGATATAGGCGTCCTCCAGTTGGAGGAACGCGGTGGATCGGTCGTTCAACATCTCAAACAACCCATAGCGGCGCACATCCAGGTGCCCGGAGATCCGATAACTCTGGGTGAAAAAATCCACTACCAGCCAGCCGACCTGTCGGATTTCTTCCATAGCGACGCCTCCGCAATGTCGGGCTTGCGCAACCATTCGCCCTCGGTGGGCAGGAGGGGTATGGGGTTTTGCGGGCGGGCGTAGCCCGCCCGCAAAACCCCCATATTCCCCAAAAGGGGCGGCGCAGTTAGCCAAGAAAATTCTGGGGAGGCCCAAATATTAAGTTGAGGGGGGTCGATAAAAAAGAAAAA
>JBBIKR010000244.1:0-2513 GCA_037445395.1 Thermoflexales bacterium | reverse complement strand
AACAACTCGGCGGTCCCCCGAGTGGGCCTGCGCAAGTTTTGGGATGGGGCGGGGTTGGGGGGGGGGGCAGTGCCGCCCGCCCCAACCCTTGCCGAAACAGACCCGGAGTCCGGCGGAGGTTCGGAATTGGGACATGTCTCGCCCCCCACGCGGGCTATGTCCCAGTTTCTAACCTCCATGCGGGCTCCGGACATGGAGGAAGTAAATGGAAAGTCGCACATTCATAACCCGGTTGGGGGACCATACCCTCACCCTGCAAACCGGCCATCTGGCCATGCAGGCCGGTGGCGCCGTCACCATCCGCTGCGGCGACACCGTCCTTCTGGCCACGGCCACCATGTCCGCCGAGGAGCGGGAAGGGGTAGATTTCTTCCCGCTGACGGTGGACTTTGAGGAACGACTCTATGCCGCCGGCCGCATCCCCGGCTCTTTCCAGCGCCGGGAAGGCCGTCCCCCGGAGAGTGCCATCCTCATCGCCCGCCTGACCGACCGTCCCCTGCGCCCCCTTTTCCCGAAGGACATGCGCCATGAGGTCCAGATTATCGTCACGCCGCTCTCGCAGGACGAGGAACATCAGGCGGACATCCTCTCCATCATCGCCGCCTCCGCCGCTCTTACCATCTCCGACATCCCCTTCGGAGGGCCGGTCGGTGCCGCGCGCATCGGCTACATAGACGGCCAACTGGTGGTCAACCCCACCATCCCGGAGATGGAGCGCAGTCTCCTGGACCTGCGGCTGGCCGGAACCGCCGAGGCCATCCTGATGGTGGAGGCCGGCGCCAGCGAGGTGCCCGAAGAGGTGGTGCTGGAAGCCCTCCAGCTGGGCCACCAGGCCATCCAGGACGCCATCGCCGTCCAGCACGAGATGCGACAGGCGGTGGGCAAGCCGAAACGCACCTACCTCTCCCACGCCGTCCCGGAGGAACTGATCGCCCAGGTGCGGGATCACGTCGGCGACCGCCTGGTCTCCGCCCTTTACGACGCGCCGGATAAGGCGGCTCGCAATGCCGCCATCAACGGCCTGATGAACGAGTTGAAGGAACGGTTCGGCGAGACGACCGAATTGCTGCTGGTCTGGCAGGCGTTTGAGGAGGTCACGCGGGAGGTGGTCCGGCGGCGTATTCTGGAGGACGGCGTGCGCGTGGACGGGCGGGACCCGTATACCATCCGCCCCCTCTCCGCCCAGGTGGGCCTGCTTCCCCGCACCCACGGCTCCGGCCTCTTCACGCGCGGGGAGACCCAGGTCCTCTCGGTGGTGACGCTGGGCACTCCCCGGGAGGAGCAGATGCTGGACGACCTCTCCCCAGAGGAGACGAAGCGGTACATGCACCACTACAACTTCCCGCCCTTCTCCACCGGCGAGACCCGCCCGCTGCGGGGGCCGGGGCGGCGGGAAATCGGCCACGGCGCGCTGGCGGAGCGGGCGCTCCTGCCGGTCATTCCTCCGGAGGATGAGTTCCCGTACACCATCCGCGTTGTCAGCGAAGTCCTCTCCTCTAACGGCTCCACCTCTATGGCGTCCGTCTGCGGCTCCACCCTGGCCCTGATGGATGCCGGGGTGCCCATCCGGGCCCACGTCGCGGGTATTGCCATGGGGCTGGTCATGGAGGGCGACCGCTACCGCATCCTGACGGACATCCTGGGCATGGAGGACCACCTGGGGGATATGGACTTCAAGGTCGCCGGGACGGAGAAGGGGATCACCGCCCTGCAGATGGACATCAAAATCAAGGGCATCTCCGACCGGATTATGGCCGAAGCCCTGGAGCAGGCCCGCCAGGCGCGCCTGCAGATTCTGGACGTCCTGCGCCAGACCATCCCGGCGCCTCGCCCGGAACTTTCTCCCCATGCCCCGCGCATGCTCATCCTGCGCGTGGACCCGGACAAACTGGGCGCGGTCATCGGAACCGGCGGGAAGACCGTCCGGGCCATCCAGGAAGAGTGCGACGTCAAGGTGGACATTGAAGACGACGGCACCATCTACATCGCCTCCACCAACCGGGACGGCGCATGTCGGGCCGAGGAGATTATCCGCCGCCTGACGGAAGTCCCGGCGGTCGGCAAGGTCTATACTGGCCGTGTCGTCCGGATCACCGACTTCGGCGTCTTTGTGGAACTGGCCCCCGGCACCGACGGCATGGTCCATATCTCCCAACTCTCCGATCAGCCCATCAAGAACATCCGGGACGCGGTGGACATCGGCGACGAAATCATGGTTATGGTCACCGACATAGACCCGGATGGGAAGATTCGTCTCTCCCGGCGGGCCGTGCTGGAGGGATGGACGCCGGAGGAGGCCCGGATGCGGGACCGGGTGCCGGTGATGCGGGGCCCGGCGGAGCGCAAGGCGCCGCCCCGCCGCCGGTAACTGGTACGGGGATGCCCGGCGCCTCCAGGCGCCGGGCATCCCCCCGCCGCGCTGCAGGGGCTAGCGATGTCGGCCGCCGCAAGCCCCCCCCCGGCGCCGCAGGCGGGGAGGCGGCGATGCGGGGCGGGGTGGTTGGGGGGTGGGG
>JBBIKR010000243.1:0-2522 GCA_037445395.1 Thermoflexales bacterium | reverse complement strand
AATTACCCCCCAGGGCGGTTATTTTGACCATTGGGGGGGCCGGGGGGCCGGGGGTGGGGGGGGGGCGGGGGCCCCCGGCCCCCGCCGCAGAATCCCCCCGGTGGGGTGCGGAGAACGGAGGCGAGGGCCTGGACGAATCTCTCGCCCTACCTTTGGGCCAGGGAGCGGATATGCTCTTCCATAGAGACGAACAGGTTGACCATTTCGCCAACACCGTAGAGGGTGAGGGTGATGAATCCACCGTAGAGGAGGAAGATCAGGCCCAGAACGACCCCACCGACCACACCCCCCACGTCAGGGATCTGTACCCCCATTTGCCGTCCCAGTTCTCCCAGCACCGCGCCGCCAGCGATGGCGGCGATGCAGGCGCCGATGGTTCCCAGGAGGGTGAGCGCGGCGGCAATGCCACCCAGAACCTTGTAGATGACGCTGAGTGTCCGCAGGATGGGATACCGCTTCTCCACCGGTGCAGGCCCGGAGGGATAGGGGGGAGGCGGTGGGGGCGGGGGGACGGCGAAAGCGGGCGCAGCAGGGGGCGGGGTCTGATCCACCGTCCCTGCTGGCAGAGCGGCCCCACACTGGACGCAGAAACGCGCCCCGGGACGGTTCTCGGTACCGCAATTGGGGCAGAGCATAATTGCACCTCCGTATAGGGTAACAGGGGAAGAAATCGCCTTAACCTAAATGTAAAATCGTTCCGGGTCCACCTCCTCCCGCAGGATGCGCAGTTCTTCCTCGGTCGGCGGCTCGTTTTGACCCACGTGCTCCGGGATGATCAATTCAAAGCCGGTGTTCTCTATAACCTGTTCCACCGTCACCCCCGGATTGGTCGCCAGAAGCCGCATCCGCTTCGTCTCCTCGTCAAAATCCAGGAGCGCCAGCGTGCTGACCACGCGGTACGGCCCGGTGCCCGGCGGAAGTCCTGCCGCCTCCCGTGCTCCCGGACCGGTCAGGTAGCCGGGGGTGGTGATGAAGTCCACTTTGGGCACGAAGCGGAGTTTGTCGTGGCGGATGATGATGATGGTGCGCCAGCAGAGAGAGCCGACGTCGTTGGCACCGCCGGAGCCGGGCAGGCGGACTTTGGGCGGATGGTGCTGGGGACCGATGATGGTGGAGTTCAGGTTGCCGTAGGGGTCTATCTGCGCGCCGCCCAGGAAGCCGTAGTCAATGAAGCCGCGCGCGGCGGTCTCCATCGTATCGCAGATGCCCGAAGCGACCAGGCCCCGGTAGAACGTGCGGCCCTCGCCCACGGCGCGAGGCAGTCGCTTCAGGATGGCGCCGGTCCCGCCGAACTCAAAGACGGGGATCAGGTTTGGCGCGTGCATCTTCTGGGCCAGACTCGCGGCCAGCATGGGGATGCCGGTGCCGATAAACGCCGTCACGCCGTCCGGAATCTGGCGGGCCGCCAGGCAAATCATCAGTTCGGTGGGGTTGTAATCTGGAGTTGCCATCACCGTCCCTCCACTGCTGCCTTCACGCGTTCCAGCCGCTCCCAACCGACCAACTCCAGGTACTCCTGGTGGTTGGCGACGCCGTAGACGTACTTGTTCAGATAAGCCTGGGTTCCCTCTTCGGTCCTGGACGCCTCCACCCACTCGCGGATGGCCTCCTCGTCCCGTTCGTACATGTAGACCATTTCGCCGGGGTAGGAGCCGAAGGGGGCATGGACGACCGCGTCCACCAGGTAATAGGGGATGATGGTCCGGTCCGGGTAGCGGCGGATTTCTTCGGTATCCACGATTTCTTCGGCGCTGATGATGAGCCGTTTGGAGGCGCGCGCCAGTTCAAAGGCGAATCCGCTGATGCCCTCAATCTGGGCGTTGCCGTAGCGGTCGGCCCGATGGACGTGGATGAGGCCCACGTCCAGGATGAGGGCGGGGATCAGGCAGACTTTCATCCCGGTGAAGGGGCACTCGGCCACTTTGGCCGCGCTGTAGCGGAGGGTGTCGGTGCCCAGCATGGAGCGGACCGGGATGAAGGGGACACCCATTGCGGCGGCCTTGAGGCGCCAGGTGATGCCGCCGTTGGACCACTCCACGACTTTCTCCACCCGTCCGCTCTCCACCTCCCGGCGCAGGCAGTTAGAGGTGCCGTAGACCTCCAGGCCGATGTAGGTGATGTCCAGGGTTTTGACCAGGTGGGCGCCCAGCCAGAGGTCCAGTTCCAGCACGCCCTGTCCGGCCACCTGCAGGTCTTTCTTGCCCTGGCGGACGACCTCCCGCGCCAGAGTCATCGGCGCGCGGACGGTGCCGTAGAGTTCGGTGCCGATGTAGCACCCGTCATAAACGAACCGGGAGATGGCCTCCTGTTCGGTCATGAGTTTATCCACCAGACCGTGGGCCTTCTTCTCCCGGTTCCACTCGCGGAACTCGTCCAGGTCTATCGGCTGGAGCAATTCGCCCATTCCGGATTCCAGGATGCGCATGGGGAGACCTCCTCCGATGAAGGGACGGGCTATCAGGTAACATCAGGCTTCCTCACCCCTCCCCTGCCGCCTGCGGCGGCACCCCCTCCCCTCTCCT
>JBBIKR010000242.1:0-2634 GCA_037445395.1 Thermoflexales bacterium | reverse complement strand
GAGGGGGGACAAAGGGGGGATGGGCAATAAAAGCGCTATGGTAATTCGCACCAGGCGTTAAAGCGCCTCTCTTCAGGCTGAGTAGAGCAGGGGCGCTTCAGCGCCCCTGGTTTTGTGAGCCGGGCGGTTGACCGTCCGGCGGGAGGGCTGGGAAACCGGAGTTCGCGGCCCTCCTTGACTTTTCCCCCCTCTGTGGTATTATTTGTCTTGCAAGTAAGAAAAACAAGAGAAAAGGCGACATGGAAAAAAGACTGTGCCCTCAATTCTACGGCGCAGTAACGGTGAGCGAGCGCGGGCAGGTGGTCATCCCGGTGCAGGCCCGGCGGGACCTGGGCATCCAGGTCGGTGAGAAACTCCTGGTCATCGGCGGGCCGGGAGGTGGGCTCTGGCTGCTCCGCGCGGACCTCATCAGCGAACTGACGGGCCAGTGGCTGGAACTGGTTCGGCAACTGCAAATCAGCAATCCCGCGGAGGAAGAGAATGAGCAGACAGCGTAGGGTGTGGATTGTCCTGGCCGCCATCGTGCTTCTGGCCGCTGGCGGCTTTTTCGTGTGGCGGCAGGTAGCGGCCCGCAACCCGTCCACAGAAGAACGAACCGCGGTGGTGGAGCGGGGCACCCTGGAGGTGACCGTCAGCGCCAGCGGGCGGATTGAGCCTATCCGCCAGGTGGACCTGACCTTCAGCGCGCCGGGGCGGGTGGCGGAAGTGACCGTGCAGATCGGAGACGAGGTACGCGCCGGTCAGGTGCTGGCCCGGCTGGACACGGGCGACCTGGAACTGAGTTTGCGGCAGGCGGAGGCGGCGCTGAAGTCCGCCCAGGCCCAACTGGCCCAACTGCGCGCGCAGCCCCGCCCGGAGGCGGTGAAGGCCGCCGAAGCGGCCTACCGCAGCGCGCTGGCCCAGTACCAGCGGCTGAAAAACAGCCCTTCTCCGGAGGAAAAAGCGGTCGCCGAGGCGAATCTGAAGCGGGCGGAGGTGATGCTGAACCGGGCCCGCGCCGCCTACGAACCCGTCTCCTGGCGTCCCGACATCGGGGCGCTTCCCCAGTCCCTCAACCTGGAGACGGCCACTCTGGACTACCAGATCGCGCTGGCCAACTACCAGTTGACCACGAAGGGGGCATCCCCGGAGGACCTGGCGGCGGCCTGGAGCAACGTGGAGAGCGCCCGGGCGCAACTGGAGCGGGCGATGAGCGGCCCGACGGAGGAAGAACTGACCGTCGCCGAAGCGGCCGTGGAGCAGGCCCGCGCCGCGTACGAGGCCGCCCGCCGCAACCTGGAGAAAGCCACCCTCACCGCGCCCTTTGACGGCATCGTGGCCGCGGTCAACGTGGTCGTCGGCGAGACGGCCCCCGCTGGCCTGCCCGCCGTTTCGCTGGTAGACATCTCTGGCTTCCGCATCACCGTCAACGTGGACGAGATGGACGTGGCCCGCCTGCGGGCGGGTTTGCCGGCAGAGGTGACGCTGGATGCCCTGCCGGACGTGACGCTCACCGGCAAGGTGGAACGCATCGGTCCGGCGGCCACGCTGGTGGAGGGCACCGTCGCCTATCCCGTCATCATCGCCCTGGACCCCACCGACGCCCCGGTTCGGGCCGGGATGTCGGCCAACGTGACGGTCCGTGTGGAGGAGTTGACCGACCAGTTGCTGATCCCCAACTGGGTGGTGCGGATTGACCAGACCACCGGCCAGCCCTACGTCTACCGGAAGACCGCCAGCGGCGACCTGGAGCGGGTGGACGTCCGCCTGGGCGTCCGCTACGAGGGCTACAGCCAGGTGCTGGGCGGCCTGAACGAAGGGGATGTGCTGGTGCTGACCCGGGAGGCCGCATCGGGCAGTTTCGGCTTCCCGTTCGGGCGGTGAGAGGTATGGAGGAAAAGACCGTCGTTCGTCTGGAAAACATCGTGAAAATCTACCGGATGGGGACGGTGGAGGTGCCCGCCCTGCGTGGTGTCTCCCTCACCGTCCGCCCCGGCGAGATGGTCGCCATCATGGGCCCCTCCGGCTCCGGCAAGTCCACGCTGATGAACATCATCGGATGCCTGGACCAGCCCACGTCGGGGACGTACTGGCTGGACGGGCAGGAAGTGGGCCGGCTGGACGATGACCAGTTGGCGGCCATCCGCAACCGGCGCATCGGCTTCGTCTTCCAGACCTTCAACCTGCTCCCGCGGACGACGGCGCTGGAGAACGCGGCGTTGCCATTGCTTTACGCCGGGGTGGGGCGGACGGAGCGGTTACGGCGGGCGCGGGAGGCGCTGGAGGCGGTTGGGCTGGGGGACCGGCTGCACCACACACCAACGGAAATCTCCGGTGGGGAACAGCAGCGGGTGGCCATCGCGCGGGCGCTGGTGACCCAGCCGTCCATCATCCTGGCCGATGAGCCGACGGGGAACCTGGACAGCAAGGCGGGCCGGGAGGTGATGGCGATTCTGCAGCAGCTGAACCGGGAACAGGGCATCACGGTGGTGCTGGTGACCCACGACCCGACCATTGCCCGGCACACGGGGCGCATCATCTACCTGTGGGACGGGCAGATAGAGGGAGAGGAAATCATCGCAGAGCCGCTGAAAGCGTAGCCTGCGACCTGCGTCTTGCGACCTGCGACCTGCGTCTTGCGACCTGCGACCTGCG
>JBBIKR010000241.1:0-2684 GCA_037445395.1 Thermoflexales bacterium | reverse complement strand
ATTTGTGAATTTTGGGATAAATTTGCAGATAAGTTTGGGATAACCCCCTTGACAGCATCGGCACATCCGGGCTATAATTAGAACAGGTGTTCTGATCCGACGCCCGCAGAGAACGCTGAGACCGTAGAGAAACGCTTTTCTCTGCGTCCTCTGCGGTGAGAGTGACACCCCGGAGGGAAGCCCGATGCGCCAGATGCTGGAGTATCAGGCCGACCGCATTGAGGCGGTCCTGGCCCACCACAAAGTCCCTGCCCGCGTCACCGGCGGGACGGTGACCCCGCGCTGGATTCGCTTCCAGGTCGTCCCCGCCCTGGGCGCCCGCATCGCCTCTATCACCGGCCTGGCGGAGGAACTGGCGGCGGCGCTGGATGCGCCCACGGTGCGGGTGGCCCGGCAGGGGGCGGCCATTGCGGTGGAGGTGCCCCGGGACGACCCGCATCCGGTGCGGCTGCGGCCGCTCCTGCAGGGGCTGCACAACGTCCCTCCGGTCACTGCCGTTCTGGGCATCGCCGACGACGGCGTCCCCCTGCTGATTCGTCTCCCCTCTCCGGATGTGGCCCACATTCTGGTGGCAGGCACCACCGGCAGCGGCAAGACGGCGCTGCTGCGGGCGATGGTCCTCTCCCTGGCCTATTTCAACGGGGCGGAAACCCTGCGGCTTGTGCTGGTGGACCCGAAGGGGAGTGCGTTCCAGGGCCTGGAGGGGTTGCCGCATCTGGTGCGGCCGGTCATCAGCGACCCGGGGGAGGCGGTGGAGGCGTTGGGGAGTCTGGTGCGGCTGATGGAAGGACGAAGTAGACAAGTAAACAAGGATACAAGGGGAGATGGTCATTCCTTGTCTACTTGTTCCCTGTCTACTTGTATCCTGGTCATAGACGAACTGGCGGACCTGCTGATGGTGGCGGGGGTGGAGGCGGAGCGGCCGCTGACGCGGCTGTTGCAGCGGGGGCGGGAGGCGGGGATACACGTGGTGGCGGCGACGCAGAAGCCGACGGCGGCAGTGATCGGGAGTCTGGTGAAGGCGAACTTTCCGGTGCGGCTGGTGGGGAAGGTGGTCAGCCCGGAGGATGCGCGGGTGGCGACGGGGTGGAAGGGGACGGGGGCGGAGCGGCTGCTGGGGCGTGGGGACTTCATTGCGGTGGCGGAGGGGCGGTTGCACCGCTTCCAGGCGGCCTACGTTGCGCCCGAAGAGGTGGGGCAGGTGGTAGCGGAGATTCGGGAATCGGCGGGCGGGAGAAGCGACCGGGCGGCGGGGCAACCGGCATCCAGGCCGATGGTCTGGTCGGCCCATCCGCTGCCGGTCCGATAGCGCGTCTGAAAATTCGTTCGTAGTCCGGCACGGAGTGCCAGCGGAGTGCCGCCATCGGCGCTACTCCGCTTCGCTCCGTAGCGCACTACGAACGTTCTTGCGTCGGTACAGAGCGCCAACGGAAACGAAATACGGAGCGGAGAGCATGGACGGGATGCAGGGGATGCCACCGTATGGGTATGGTTACGGGTCGGAGTACGCTTCCCGGCCGGTGCCGTCGCTGGAGCAGAAGGTGGCGAAGCGGCTGGGGGTGGTGCTGCTGATCTTCACTGCGGCGTTCGGGTTGACGATGGCGGTGATGGTGGGGCAGCGGCTCTCGGACCAGGCGATGGCGGTGCTGGCGGGGTCGGTGTGCGGGGTGGCGGCGAGCATTCCGCCGAGTTTGCTGATAATCTGGGTGACGCGCAAGAAGCCGGAGCAGAAGGGGATGCCCTACGCCGGGCTCTACCCGCCGGTGGTGGTGGTGCAGCCTCCGGCGGCGTATCCCGGGGGAGCGGGTGACCCGGCGGGTCGGTACCTGCCTCCGGCGGCCTGGCCGACGCACACCCAGCCGATCCCGCGGGAGTTCGTGGTGGTGGGGGAGGAATCGTAGGGGCAGGCCTTGCGCCTGCCCAGGGCTTGCCCCTTCCCAAAGCCCAATCTCAGGGGCAAGCGAGGAGGTCTGATGATCGGGTTGCTCTGGTTTGATGATGACCCGAACCGGGATTTACAGCAGAAGGTGGGGAATGCGGCGCGGCGCTACACGGAGAAATTCGGGCGCCAGCCCACCGTCTGTTACGTCCATCCCTCCATGCTGAACGGTCTGGGAGGCTCCGATCACGGCACCTCCGCGATCTCCCTGGACGTCGGTGGCCTCCATCTGCGGGTAGTGCCCCGCCCTTTGTGTTAGAGTTTCGTTAGAGTTCCTCTGCATTCCTTTTTCCCCCTTGACAAATCCCCCCGTCAGTGGTATGATACGTGCCGCTTTAGCACTCCGGTATCGTGAGTGCTAATTTCCCCATGTCTAACTCCCATCACGCCAAAAGGAGGTGGAACGATGTCCGTCAATCTCAAACCGTTGGGTGATCGGGTGATTGTGGAGCCCCTGGAGGAAGAGGTCCAGACCTTCGCCGGGGGGCAACTGATCCTCCCCGACACCGCCAAGGAGAAGCCCCAGCAGGGGAAGGTCCTGGCCGTCGGTCCGGGGCGCCGGGATGATGAGGGCAAGCGCATCCCTATGGAGGTGAAGGTCGGCGACGTCGTCGTCTACGCCAAGTACTCCGGCACGACCTTCAAGACCCGCGACGGCAAGGAACTGCTCATCCTGAAGGAGAGCGACATCCTGGCGATTGTTGAATAATGACCTAATGACCAATGACCAGTGTACCAATGACCA
>JBBIKR010000240.1:0-2686 GCA_037445395.1 Thermoflexales bacterium | reverse complement strand
GCGAGGGCGCGTAGCGCCCGAAGCAATCTCCCCGATACTCCGGAGATTGCTTCGCTTCGCTCGCAATGACATTTTGCTTCGCCCCCGGAGCCTGCCGTGAGAGAAGCGTGGCAGGGGGTTGGCGAGGCTCAGCCGATACGGAATTTCCCCGGCCCAATCCCCTCCAGCCGCGCCGGCTCCAGGCCCGCGCCCCGGTGCACCACCCCCTCCACCCGCCGCGGGCCGGGGTCGTATGGGCCCTCCGCCGTCCAGTCCAGCACTGCCCCGGACCCGTCGGCGGAGAGGGTGAACCGGTGCAGACGATAGCGGCCGTCCCGATATGCCATCGTCTCCCCGTCGTCCTCGTACAGGAAACTCACCCCTCTCTGCCCCGGCGCGGGAAGGTAGAGGTGCAGGGTCAGCGGGTCGGTCGGGCGCTGGCCCACGTAGTCCATCTCCGGACCGGTCGGCACCACAGACCCGGCCCGCACGTAGACGGGAATCCGCTCCAGCGGCGCCTCGGCCTCTATCCACACCGGCCCCTCAAAGACGGCGTCCGTCCAGAAATCGTACCAGCGACCGGCCGGCAGATAGACCCGCTGTCCCCTGGCCCTCTCCTCCAGCACCGGCGCCACCAGCAGCGCGTCCCCGCAGAGAAACTCATCGTCCAGCCCATGCGTCGTCGGGTCGGACTGGAAGGCCAGCAGGAGCGGGCGGACCATCGGCAGGCCCGTCTGCATGCACTGCCACAGGGCGGTGTAGAGGTACGGGAGCAACCGGTAGCGCAACCGGATGAACTCCCGGTTGACCGTGAGGTACGGCTCCCCCCACGACCAGGGCTCCTGATCGGGACTGTGCAACCAGGTGTGGGCGCGGCAGAAGGGGAAGAAGACGCTCATCTGCAGCCAGCGGGTGAAGAGTTCCCCGCTGGCAAAGCCCTCAAAGCCCCCGATGTCGGAGCCGGTGAAGGCGATCCCCGAAAGCCCCAGGTTCAGCACCATCGGCAGCGTCTGCCGCAGCGACGCCCAGTCGGAGCGGTTGTCGGCCGTCCAGTGCGCGGCGTACTGCTGGACCCCCGTCCAGCCGGAGCGGGTGATGACGAAGGGGCGCTTTTCGGGGCGCAGGCGGGCCAGCCCCTCCGCGGTGGCGCGGACCATGTTCAGCCCGTAGACGTTGTGCGCCCGCCGGTGGTCGCACCCGCCGGTCGGTTCGGGACGGCCGGAATCCCGGACGTCCGGGCGGAGGACCTGGGGGGCACCTGCATGCCGGACAGGGGCTGGGATTGTCGCATCGTCCTCCCCGAAGACGGCCGGTTCGTTCATATCGTCCCAGATACCGTCCACCCCTATGGCCACCAGTTCCCGGTGCAGGTCGCCCCACCACTCCCGGACGCGCGGGTCGGTGAAGTCCGGAAAGGCGCAGTTGCCCGGCCAGACCGGTCCGATAAAGACCTTCCCGTCGGGATAACGGCAGAACATCCCCTTCTCCAGCCCGTCCCGGAACACCCGGTACTTCGGATCGGCCTTGACGCCGGGGTCTATGATCAGGACGACTTTGAAGCCCTGGGCGTGCAGGTCGGCGATCATCCGGGCCGGGTCGGGGAAGCGCTCCCGGTCCCAGGTGAAGACGCGGCAGCCGTCCATATAGTGGATGTCCAGGTGGATGCCGTCGCAGGGGACGCGGTGGGTCTCCCGGAAGTCGCGGGCCAGGCGGCGGACCCGCTCTTCGGGGTAATACGACCAGCGACACTGGTGGTATCCCAGGGCCCAGCGGGGGAACAGGGGGTGACGGCCGGCCTGTTCGGTGAACCGCTCCAGGATGCGGGAGACGGCGGAGTTATAGAAGACGCGGACGGCGGGGGCTTCATCCTCTATCTCTATGGTGACGGTGTCCGGGTCGGCCCGCCCGACGTCTACCCGGCTGCGGGCGGAGTTCTCCAGCAACAGGCCGCAGGCGTGCCGTCCTCCGGAATGGAGCGTCAGCAGGAAGGGGACGCAGAGGTAGAGGGGGTCGTCGCCGGGGTCGTAGGTGCGGGGGTCGGTGTTCCAGTTGACGTAGACGCCGCCGCACAGGTCCAGCGGGGCGGCCCGTTCCCCCAGGCCGTAGAAGTGGGCGTCGGGGGGGATGCGCCAGCGCAGCAGGGCACGTCCGTCGGCGGTCCAGGCGACCGGTGTGGCCTCCTCGGCGACAGTCTCCCCGTCCGGCCCGACGAAGGTGATGCGGCCGTCCTCGGGGGAGACGTGGCAGGTCAGTCCCTCCAGGCGGAGTTGTGGGGCCTCCGGCGGCGCCGTCCCGGCGGGAGGGGCGTCTTCGGGGGTGGCCCGCCTCCAGGCCAGCCGCACGGAGTCGGGAGCGAGGGGGGTGAGGGTGAGGACGGCGTGGTCAAAGATGCACTCCAGCCCGCCGTCGGCCGGGCGGACGGCGCGCAATGCCCCCGGCGTGGCGACGACGGGGCCGGGTGGGGGGAAGGGGTAGGGGGGAGAGGGCAGGCGGCGCAGAAACGCCCGCAGCAGAGGGAGCCCCCGGCGTGGCCGCCGGGGATCGGCGAACTTCACCTCCGTCCAGCGGGTGCGGATGGCATGGGCGACGGCCTCCATAGAGGGCCGCAACCCGACGGTCTGGATGCCGCGCAGGAGCAAAAGAAGCGGGTTTGCCATACGAACCTCCGATCGGGTGTTTTCACCGCAAAGACACGAAGAATAAAAAA
>JBBIKR010000239.1:0-2723 GCA_037445395.1 Thermoflexales bacterium | reverse complement strand
GTGGGCGGTACAGGACTTGAACCTGTGACCTCCACGATGTCAACGTGGCGCTCTGGCCATCTGAGCTAACCGCCCATTCTGGCATAGATTATACCACCGCTGGCAAAAATTGGCAAGGAAGCGTTTGACCCAATCATCACCTCCTCCACCTCCATCCACTGGGCGCCGGGGACGTCCAGAAGCCCCCAGGCCAGGCGGCCCCAGGGAGTCGCCACCATGTACTGGTTGTCTATCCACATCACAAATCCCAGCGGCCCCCGGGGGGACGGGGCGCCCTCCAGAACGGGCTCCCCGTCCACCTCAAAGCGGACCTCTCGTTCCTGCCACTCCAGGACGTAGGTGTGCCATTCGGTCATCCCGGCGCCGATGACGGCCTCCCGGATCCGCAGGGCGCGCTGGAGCGGAGGCCAGAACCGCCGGTAGAAGGCGCGCAGGTTCATCAGCGGGACCAGGACCGGCGCCAGTGGCGCCCACAGGAGGGCGTGCGGACCCGTCGCATCTATGGTGGCGGCCTTCCAGCCCCAACCCGGCGTTTCCAGGTCCAGTTTCATATCCGATGGGGGCGATGCGTAGAAGAACCAGACGGCCCGGGGAAGGGCCGGGAGACGGCCACCGGTCATCAGAAAGGGGTCGTTCCAGAAGCCGAAGCCCGCCGTCCCCCGAAGGATGCCGGCGGGGTGGGAGAAACGGGCCCGGACCGTCATCCGCAGCGGAGGCCGCCAGGGGAAACGGCGCCGGGGCCGGCCCCGATAGTCGTCTATCTGGGCATCAGAGTAGCGGGTTGCGGTGGCGTCTGCGAGGCAGAAGCGCAGGATGGGCCCTGTGCGCTCCAGCGACCCTGTCCCAACCGTATAGACCCACTCCGGTGGAAGGGGGTCCTCCGGGAAAGCAAACCCTTGCTTTTCGCTTCTCATCTTGCCCTCTTTGCCAATCGTGTTATAATCCACCAGCGGAGTAACTTACGCCATGTGCAACTCCAGTTGCGAATAGCCGTTGGAGAAGGGGGTTTTAGGGCGGCGGCCTTCGGCCGCCGCCCTCAAACCCCCTCCACCCCCTCCCCGCTCCCGCCGCTGAAAGCGAGTGGGAGGAAGGGGACAGGGGTGGGGTGAGGGTGCCCCGCGCAGCGAAGCGGCGGGGAGGGAAGGCAGGCAGGTTTTTCTGAAGAACCCTGAGCGATACACGAAAAGCGAAGCGAGGCAGTATGGCCCAGCGAGTTCCGAGACGAAGACCGAACACCGGCCGGGGGGCCGTGTATTTCACCCTCGGCCTGGCGGTAGTATTCCTGCTGGTGGCGGGCGGTGTCAGTTACATCTTCTACCAGCAGGTCCGGGCATGGGTGGCCAACTCCGACCTCCTGCCCGGTCCGAATCAGCCATCCAGCAATCCGGTCATTGACTGGCAGCCCGGCGAGCCCATCCCCACCTGGGAAGGGAAGGAGCGGGTCAACATCCTGGTCATGGGGATTGACGCCCGGCCTGGAGAAGAAGGGCCCTGGCGGACCGACTCCATGATCGTTTTGACGGTGGACCCGCTGACCCGTTCGGCCGGGATGCTTTCCATCCCCCGCGACCTGTGGGTACCGATTCCCGGCTACGGGGAGGGGCGGATCAATACGGCCAACTACCTGGGCGACGCCTACAACTACCCCGGCGGCGGCCCGGCCCTGGCCGCGCGCACCGTCCAGTACAACCTCGGCGTCCCCATCCACCACTACGTCCGGGTGGACTTCAGCGCGTTTGTCCATCTGGTGGACCTGATCGGCGGGATTGACGTCTACGTTCCGGAAGAGATTAACGACCCGTGGTATCCCGGCCCCAATTACGACTACGACCCCCTCTACATCCCGGCGGGATGGGTCCATATGGACGGGGAACTGGCACTGAAGTATGCCCGCACCCGCCACAGCGGGCGGGGGGACTTTGACCGGGCGGCCCGTCAGCAACAGGTGCTGATGGCCGTAATGGATAAGGTCACCCGGCTGGACCTCCTGCCCCAGTTGCTCCCCCAGGTCCCCCAGATGTGGGAGACAGTGCGGGATTCGGTGGCGATGGACCCCAACCTGACGCTGGATCAAATCATCCGGCTGGCCCATCTGGCGACGCAGATTCCCAGGGAGAACATCCGCACCGCGGTGATAGACGAGACCTGTACAGAGATGTGGACGACGCCCGACGGCCAGCAGGTGCTGGTGCCCATCCGGGACCGGATGCGAGAGGTGCGGGACTACGTGTTTATGATGCCGCAGGCGACGCCGAAGGTGGAGGACCCCGCCGCCCGGGTGGCGCAGGAGGCGGCCGTCGTTCACGTGCAGAACGGTACGCTCACCCCGGGCCTGGCCCAGAAGACGGCCGAGTACCTCCAGGCGCGGGGGGTCCAGATTGGGGGCTACGGCAACGCCGACCGCCAGGACTACGCGCAGTCCATGATTCTCGTCTACACCGGCAAGCGGTTCACCGCGGAGGCCATCGCCGGATGGCTCAATCTCCCCCTGACCGCCATCGTGGATGCGCCAGCGACCCAGGCCGGGGTGGATATTCTGGTCATCCTGGGGGCGGATTACCGGCTGCCGACGCCGTGAGAGAAGGTTCCCGGTGGCGACCCCACCGCGAAGAGAGGGATTTTGCGGCGGCCGGCGGCCGCCGCAAAATACCTCGGTTTTTCGGAACCCCCCACGAGGGGCAGACCACGCGGGTGAGGGGGGCCGGCCGCTGGGGCGGTCCTAC
>JBBIKR010000238.1:0-2820 GCA_037445395.1 Thermoflexales bacterium | reverse complement strand
GGGAGGGGGTAGCGGCGAAGCCGCTGGGGGTGGGGTGAGGCGCTGGCGGGTTGCACCAGTTCTGGACATGAGCCAACCCGTTCTTCGTTTCAGCCCTCTACGGCAAAGACCCGGATAGCGGCTTCGCCGCTCACCGGGCACTTGTACTCACAGATACCGCAGCCGATGCACCGTTCCTCCACCACGCGCGGCCGCTGCACGGTCACCGGCTGGCCCGCCGCGTCCGTCACCGTGACCTCCTCCAGGACGATGGCCTTCTCCGGCACCGGACACATCTCCTCGCAGACGATACACGGGCGATGGTCGGCCCAGGGGATGCAGCGGTTGCGGTCCACGTAGGCCCGCCCCAGCACGGCCCGCCGCTTCTCCTCCAGCCCGAGCGGCGGGATGGCCTCCACCGGGCAGACCTGGCCGCAGGCGTTGCAGGAGTAGTCGCAGTAGCCCAGGCGGGGGACCAGCACCGGAGTCCAGAGGGACTCCAGCCCGCCTTCCAGGAGCGCGGGCTGGATGGCGCCTGTCGGGCAGGCCCGGACGCACAACCCGCAGCGGATGCATCGGGCCTCCAGGCCGTTCTCCCGCGCGCCGGGCGGACGGATCAACGGGGCGCGAGCCGCGCGGCTGCTGCGAAAGAGGGCGACGCCCAGAACTCCCACCCCCAGGGCTGCCAGCGCCGTCCGCCGGTCCGGGTCGTAGGCTTCTATCGGCGCCGGGGCCGGGCGGGCCGGGAAACGGATGGCATCGTACGGGCAGGCCTCCCGACAATCCAGGCACATGGTGCACTCCGCCGGGTCGCTGGCGAAGTCCCGATCGGGGCGGACCGTCCCGGTGGGGCAGACGCGCGCACACGCGCCGCAGCGGGTGCAGGCCGACGTGACCTCCCGGCGGACCAGCCCGACTTTGCTCACCAGCCCCAGCAGTCCCCCCAGCGGGCAGAGGTACCGGCACCAGAACCGGGGCGCCAGCCCGTTGAGGGCCAGGATGGTCGCCAGGACCAGCGCGTAGAGGACCGGCGCGCGGTAGAGGGACGCCTCCACGGGGAAAATCGCCGGGCGCAGGAAGCGGTCTATTGCCCCCACCGCCGGGCGCAGGGGCGGGAGCGCGTACGCGGCCGCTTCGGCGGCCGTCACCACCCGCTCCAGCGCGGGCCAGAGCGCGGCCCCGAAGGCGCGGATGACCAGGGTGAGTGGGTCCAGCACCAGCAGGGTCAGGTTGCCCAGCAGCGCGGCGACCAGCAGGGTCAGCCAGAAGAAGTGTTTGGCCCGGCGCCAGGTCTCCGGAAGGGCCCGCCGGGCGGCGGGTGGAGGCGAAGGGACCAGGTCCAGCAGTGTCCCCAGAGGGCAGAGCCACCCGCACCAGGCCCGGCCGAAGAGCAGGGTCAATGCCAGGGTCAGCAGGGCCAGCGCCGAACCAGGCAGGAGGGCGCGCGCGGCGAGGGCGTGGGCCAGCGTCGCCAGCGGGTCCAGACGCATGGGGAGATTCGCCAGCGACGGCGGCGCGCCGCCCCGCCGGGCCGCGACCAGCAGGGCCAGGAACGCGGCCAGGGCACCGAACTGCACGGCCCGGCGGAGCCAGCGGGTGGAAGGGCGTCGGGTGTGGGGAAGAGGCCTCTTGCTCATGGGGTAGAAGTAGCGCAGGATTCACCTGCGCTACACCTCCGCGATGCGCATGTTCTCCAGGTCGGAGCGGCCCAGGCCCATCGCCGCCCCCGCGCGGACGTAGTCCAGGTCCTCCGGCTTCAGGCCGAAGAGGGTCGCGGCGAAGGCATCCGCGGCAACGATGTCCGGGCTGGCGATGACGGTATCCAGTTTCCGCACGTCGTCCAGACTTCCGCCCGTCGGCCCATGGGCGGTGAGGATGCGCACTGCGTCCACCACCGTCAGCGTGGGGCGGATGCGGGAGGTCAGGTCGGCCAGCCGCTGGCCCAGGTTCCGGTGCATCGCCGGACGGTCCCAGATGGTTCCCATCAGGTTCTTCATCCCCAGCGTCAGCCGGGCCAGGCTGTGGTGCTTGGCGATGGGGACGTTGATGACGACGTCGGCCTTCAGGATGTCCTCGTAGATCGCACACCGGCGCAGGTCCAGTCCCTCTGGAATCTCTGTCTCCACGAACTTGAGGCGGGCCATCATCTCCATCTCGCCGCCTGCGGCGCGCACCTGGTCCGCAATCCCGCTTCGGGCATAGGCCTCCTCGGGCGTCCCGCCGAAGGGGTGGTCCATCACCCGCACCCGCCGGGCGCCGGCCTCGTAGCACATCCGGACCAGCGCGCCGACGACCCAGGGGTTGGTGGTGGCGGCGTACTCGTAGGTGTGGTAGGCGACGCAGATATTGGGCTTGATGATGACGTCGTCCCCCGGGCGGACGAAGCGCTCCATCCCGCCCAGGGCATGGATGGCCCGCTGGACCAGGTCTTCCGGCTCCCCGCCGCGCGCCACGGCCAGGTGGGGATATTCGGGCACGACGGTGGGGGTGGCCGACGGTGCAGGGGACGGAGAAGCGGGCGGGGAACCGGGCGTTGGAGACGCCGGGGGCGACGTGGGAGAGGGGCCTGGGACAGGGGTCGGGGACGGGCGGGGACGACATGCGGCCAGCACCGGCCCGCCGACCAGCGCACCCAATCCCAGGGCGCAGTACCGTAGAAATTCGCGGCGGTCTAACGGACTCATGGAACCTCCTTATATGTAAATCATCATAACACATTTTCCTTGAGGAGGCAAATCGCGCTCTATGAGCCCGGAGCTTTTCAAAGAATTTACCATTCGCCTGCCCTGCAACCCCTCACCCCACCCCCTGCCCCCCAGGTTCATCTAAACCTCTGAATCA
>JBBIKR010000237.1:0-2836 GCA_037445395.1 Thermoflexales bacterium | reverse complement strand
CGCCCCCGCTTCTCGCGCGCCCGGCTCGTGGTGGTGGGGGTGTGTGTGGGGTTTCGGGGCGCGGCCCAACGCCCCCCCGCCCGCAAAACCCCTTATCCCCCCATCACCATCCCGGCAGGGTCAATCTCCCTCAAAATGCGCCGCTCCTCCGGCGTGGGCGGCGCACTCTCCGGCACATCGGCGGGGATGATGATCTCAAACTCGCTGTTGGCCTGGATTTCCTCTATCGTGACCCCCGGATGGCGGCTGATGAGCATCAGCCGTCGGGTCGCCTCGTCAAAGCCGTAGACGCCCAACTGGGTGATCACCCGATAGGGGCCGGTGCCTTCGGGAAGACCGGCGGCCTCCCGCGCCCCCGGCCCGGTCAGGTAGCCGGGAGTGGTGATGAAGGGCAGCCGGTTCAGGAAACGGCGCCGGTCCTGACGCATCACAATGATGGTCCGCCAGCAGAGGGAGCCGATGTCGTTGGCGCCGCCGCTGCCGGGCAGGCGGACCTCCGGGCGCTCCCAGGGACCGAAGACGGTGGTGTTGATGTTGCCGTAGGGGTCAATGGCCGCCGCGCCCAGGAAGCCGTAGTCCACGTACCCGCTCTGCAGGGCACTCATCACGTCGTGCATGGAAGAGGCGCTGACGGCCCGGTGGAAGGTCCGGGAATCCCCCACGGAGATCGGGAGGACCGGCACCTGGGGGCCGATGCCCCCGGCCTCAAAGATGATGAGCAGGTTGGGGGCGTGGGTGCGCTGGGCCAGCATGGCCGCAATCATCGGCAGACCCGTCCCCACGAAAACCGATTTGCCGTCCTCCAGGAGGCGCGCGGCGACACAGGCCAGCAGTTCGGTCGGGGTGTAGCGGGTCTCAGCCATTCTCCTCCTCCGGCATCCCCATAGATTCCCGCAGTTGCTCCACCCGTTTCAGGTAGTTCAGTTTGCGGATGCCCCCCACCCTCTCCAGGTACTCCTCAAAATCCCTCACCCCGAAGACGTAGCGGTCAAAGTAGGCCTTCGTCCCCTCCTCCGTCCGGGAAAGGGTGAGCCATTCCCGGATGTGCTCTTCGTCAAAGTAGTACAGGTAGGGCATCTGGGTCGGGTGCGCGCCGTAGGGGACTTCGCAGACGGCGTCCACCAGGTAGAAGGGGATGACCGTCCGGTCGGGGTTGCGGCGGACCACGTCCTCATCCACAATCTCTTCGGTGGTGACGATGACCCGCCGGGCGGCCCGGGCCAGTTCAAAATCCTCCACCAGGATGCCGTCAATCTGGGCGTTGCCGTATTTGTCGCAGCGGGGGACGTGGAACATGGCGACGTCCGGATAGGCCGCCGGTAGCAGGCAGACGGGCTTGCCGCTCCAGGGGTCGCGGACGATTTTGGCGGAACTCTTCTCAAAGGTGTCGGTGCCCATCAGGATGCGGGCGGGGATGAAGGGGAGGCCCATGGCGGCGGCCAGGAAGCGCCACTGGTAGCCCGCGTTGCTGATTTCGGCGACCACCCTGCATTTGCCCGTCTCCACCGCGCGCCGCCCGGCGGGGGAAAGGCCCCGCAGTTCGTGGCCGAAGGAGTAGGCGACCTCCACCCGGCTCACGCATCCGGCGCCGATGAGGATGTCTATGTCGTGGACGGCGGTCTTGCCGGCCATCGTCAGGTTCCGCTTGCCCTGGCGGATGATTTCGTAGATCAGGGCCATCGGGACGCGGACGTGGCCGAATCCGCCGCAGGCGATGAAGTCTCCGTCGCGGACGAACTTCTCCACCGCTTCGGAGACGGTCATCCGTTTGTCTTTCAGTTCACGGGACTTGTTCTCCCGCACCCACCGACGGTGCTCATCCGGGTCGTGCCAGCCGACCAGTTCTCCGTGGCCTTCTTTCAGGATTTCCATAGGCAGAAAACGCAGCATTTTCATTGCGGCGGCTTTACCGCCGTAATGAAAATATTTCTTTTTTAGGCGCACACGGCAGCAAGCCCGCCCTGCGCTTAAAATGGGTAGCCTCGGACACCCAGGCAACCCTTCAAGGCCGAAATCTCGCCGCAGTGGGCATTGATGTGCCAGATCACGAACGTCTCCAGCACCTGACCGACATTGAGTTTGCCAATGGGCGTATCCAGTTCGTGCTCCAGGTCCTCCGGCGCGAGCGAGGCCAGCCAGCCCTGAATGGCCTCGGCGACAGCCCTGGTGTAGGCATGGAGCGCCACCAGGTCCACGCGGATCGTCCGCATATAGGCAAAATAGTCCCCGCCGTGCTCCGGTTCGGGCACCGAGACGGTCAGCACCTTTTCCTGCCAGCCACCCTTCTGGCGCAGGGGCTCATCCCCCCTGATCCACTGATGCACAATCTCATCTGCGCTGGAAACCGCGTGCCAGTAGGTCGCGCCGATGGGGTTGGCGATGCCGGGCGGCGTCCAATCCGCCTGCTCCTGCGTCAGGTCGGCAGTGACCTGTCCCAGGATGCCAAAGGCATTACTCAGCGCATATCGGGTCAATTCAACGGTGTTCATTTTGCCTCCTCTCTACATAAACGTACGTCAAGCGGGAGAAGCAACCGACCGCCCTCCGATACCGTTCGCGGTGCCTCCAGTTTATACCGGATTTCCTGCTACGTCAACTGAGTCTCCGCCCGGGCTTGTGCAGCAAATCGCTTCCGGGAACACCACGCCCACACTTTCCGGAAAGAAAATGGTGTGGGGTGGCTTCGCCGCCCCACACCATATCTTTTCCCCTGACCACAACCTTTCAGTATCCTCAGTCGGATCGTGGGCGCTGCAACAAATCAAAAGATCGTAAGAGAGAAGAGTAAGTAAACATTTTAAATAAAGTAGGTCGCCTAATCCTAAAAAAAAAAATG
>JBBIKR010000236.1:0-2842 GCA_037445395.1 Thermoflexales bacterium | reverse complement strand
AATTGTCAAGGTGCAAAAAGTGTCAACCGATTTCAGCCAGTAATTGAACCATCCCAATATCACCACCCTCTTTCAGTTTGGCCCCCGCAGCGGGAAGGAAACAGCACGGCCTCCCTCAATGCCCACAAAGAAACAGGCCCGCACGGCCGATTGATGGCTGGCGGGCCTTATGGTAGAAATCTTGCTGCCAGGCGGTCTGCCTTACCGCCTCGGTCAATGCCTCGGGCTTTTGCGCCAGGCCGCGAGGCGCCTTTTGTTTTTCTTCCTTATAATATTATACCACATTTCTGCCACGGCGCAAGGGACCGGGTGCCAGGGGGCTTGTGCAGTAATTTACCCGCTATGGGCGGGAGAAGAAAAGATATGTGATGGGGCGGCTTCGCCGCCCCATCACATATCTTTACTTTCCAGAATTGATGGGCGCGGCGCTCCCCGCAAAGGATTTGCTGCGCAAGCCCGGAAACTGGAGAAATTGCGCGTTGAGCCGGATATGGTAAAATTTACTTGATGACAATGAGTAAAACCGAAAGCAGTTCTGACGGCCTGGTTTCCCGCCGCATCCACATCACCGGCGTGGTCCAGGGGGTGGGGTTCCGCCCCTTCGTCTACAACCTGGCCACCCGCCTGGGCCTCTCCGGCTGGGTCCTGAACAGTTCCTCCGGCGTGGAGATAGAGGCCGTGGGCCCGGAGGCCGTCCTGGACGAATTCATCGCCCGCCTGCGGACGGATGCCCCACCCCTGGCTCGCATTGAACGGATCACCGTCACCTCCGGCGACCTGCTCCCTGCGACCCGCGACCGGCGCCCCGTCTTCCGCATCCTCCACTCCGAGGCCCGACCAGGCGAGTTCCTGCCCATCTCCCCCGACGTTGCCATCTGCGATGACTGCCTGCGGGAACTCTTTGACCCCCGGGACCGGCGGTATCGCTACCCGTTCATCAACTGCACCAACTGTGGGCCCCGTTTCACCATCATCCGGGACATCCCCTACGACCGGCCCAACACGACCATGGCACCCTTCATCATGTGCCCGGACTGCCAGGCGGAGTACGACGACCCCACAAACCGCCGGTTCCACGCCCAGCCCAACGCCTGCCCGGTCTGCGGGCCGCGGGCGGAGTTCCGAACGTCTCCCGACGGACCATCGGTCTACGGCGAGGAGGCCATCCGGGCGGCGCGCGCGGCGCTGGCGGCGGGCCGGATTGTCGCCGTCAAGGGGCTGGGTGGATTCCACCTGGCCTGCGACGCCACGCGCGACGAGCCGGTCCTCCGTCTGCGGGAACGGAAGGGGCGGGTGGATAAGCCCTTCGCCATCATGTCCTTTGACCTGAAGACGGTGGAGCGGTACTGCGAAGTGGACGACACGGAGCGGGCACTGCTGACTTCCCGCCAGCGGCCCATCGTTCTCCTGCGCCGCCGGGCCGACGCCCCGATTTCCCCGGCGGTGGCTCCCAACAACCGTTACCTGGGCGTCATGCTTCCCTACACGCCCCTCCACTACCTGCTCCTGGAACCGGCGGAGGGGTTCCCCATCGCGCTGGTGATGACTTCCGGCAACTTCTCCGAGGAGCCCATCGTCACTGATAACGCCGAGGCGCTTCGGCGTCTCTCCGCCCTGGCCGACGCGTTCCTGCTCCACGACCGGGAGATTCACGCCCGTTGCGACGATAGCGTCATCCGCGCCGTCAACGGGGCCGAATACCCCATCCGGCGCTCCCGCGGCTACGCCCCGTACCCCGTCCACCTGCCCTTTCCGGTCCGCCAGGTGCTGGCCGTGGGGGCCGAACTGAAGAACACCTTCTGCCTGACCCGGGAGCGGTACGGTTTCCTCAGCCAGCACATCGGCGACATGGAGAACTACGAGACCCTGCGCTTCTTTGAGGACATGGTGGAGCAGTTGAAGCGGACCTTCCGCATAGAACCGGAAGTGGTCGCCCACGACATGCATCCGGCCTACCTCTCCACCCGCTACGCGCGGGGCCTGGCGGACCGCCTGCCGCTTGTCGCCGTCCAGCACCACCATGCCCACATCGCCGCCTGCATGGCCGAGAACGGGTTGACGGGCGACCGTCCGGTCATCGGCGTGGCCTTTGACGGGACCGGCTACGGGGTGGACGGGGCCATCTGGGGCGGGGAGTTTCTGGTTGCGGACTACGCGTCGTTCCGGCGGGCGGCCCATCTCCGCTACGTCCCTCTGCCCGGCGGCGACGCGGCCATCCGGCGGCCCTACCGGGTCGCCCTGGCCCATCTCTGGGCGGCAGGGGTCCCCTGGGATGAGGGACTGCCACCGGTCGCCGCCGCGCCGTTGGCCGAACGAGCCGTTCTGGAGCGGCAACTGGCCCGGGGGCTGAACACCGTCCCCACCTCCAGTATGGGGCGGCTGTTTGACGCCGTCGCCGCGCTGGCGGGCGTTCGCCAGGAGGTCAACTACGAGGCCCAGGCGGCGATAGAACTGGAGATGCAGGTGGAACCGGGACTGGAAGAGGCGTATACCTTTGGGGTGGGGGCGGAGATAGACCCCGCGCCGGTGATTCGGGCGGTCGTCGCCGATGTGCGGGACGGGGTGCCCATCGGTGTGGTCGCCGCCCGGTTCCACAACGGCGTGGCGGCCATAGTGCGGGACGTCTGCCTCCATCTGCGGGGCGAGACCGGATTGAACGAAGTGGCCCTCTCCGGCGGCGTCTTCCAGAATGTGACCCTCCTGGAGAGGACGGTGGGGCTTTTGCAGGAGGCCGGGTTCACCGTCTATATCCACCGCCTGGTCCCGCCGAACGACGCGGGCATCTCCCTGGGCCAGGCCGTGATTGCGGGCCGATGATGGTGCCGAAAAGGGGGGCTGCGGC
>JBBIKR010000235.1:0-2895 GCA_037445395.1 Thermoflexales bacterium | reverse complement strand
CCCCTGGGGGGGGGGGGGCGCTCTTCCACCCCTACCAAAAACAAAAAAACAATATTTTTTTTTTCTCCCCCGGGGGGGGGGGGGGGGGGGGGGCCCCCCCCCCCCCCCCCGCCCCAACCCCCCAGAATTTCATAAGGAGGCATCCCATGGCAGAGTACGCTCCCGAAAAGACCCTGGACGCCCGTGGGCTGAAGTGCCCCATGCCGGTGGTCAAGACCAGCCAGGAGATCAAGAACGTCTCCGTGGGCGGGGTTCTGGAGGTCCTGGCGACCGACCCCGGCTCCGTGGCCGACATCCAGGCCTGGTGCAAGAGCACCGGCAACGAACTGCTGGGCATGGAGAAGGGCGAGGGCGTCTTCCAGTTCTACATCCGCCGCGTCAAGTAGCCCCGGCTTCGGCCTGGACAAGCGAAAGCCTGTGGACGGGAGGGGGCCGGGGGGCGGCGGCTTCGCCGCCGCCCCCCAAACCCCCGATGATCTACCCCCACAACCTCAGGAGGCATCTATGGCAATCCTGGCGTTTCTGTTCTACTACATTTTTCCCTACATCGCGGTGGCGGTTTTCTTCGGTGGACTGGCGTACCGGGTCTACCGCTGGCGGCAGAAGAAACCCTTCCCGGCCCATCTCTCCCTCTACCCGCGCCCGCGCGGCCGCCTGGGACGATTGCTGGATACGCTGGTGGATATGTTCACGCTCAAGGGGCTGTTCCGGGTGAACAAACTCCTCTGGGTAGGCGGCTTCATCATGCACCTGGGGCTCCTTTTCGTGCTCGTCGGCCACGTACGGGCCTTCACCGATTTCTACTTCCTGTGGAATCTGCTGAACTGGGGCAAAGAGCAGCAGCACACCTTCTCCGCCGTGGCCGGAACCATCGCCGGGACGCTCTTCACCGTCCCGCTTTTTTACCTGCTGGCCCGTCGGTGGAGTGGGGCCGTCAAATGGCTCTCGGTTCCCGAAGACTACTTTGCCCTCATCCTGCTCATCGGCATCGCCCTGACCGGCTTCCATATGCGCCTCCTGCGGACGGTGGAGGTGGAAGAACTGCACCGGTTCTTCGCCGGACTGGCCTCGTTCCGCTGGCAGCCGGTCCCTGAAAGTACCGGCCCGGCCTTCATCTGGCACTTCGCCCTGGTCCAGATACTGATGGTCTATTTCCCCTTCAGCAAGTTGACCCATACCATCGGATCGGTCCTCTCCAAGATGGTGGCCCGGAGTTAGGAGGAAGCCATGCTGACGAAATTCTTTGAGACCATCCGCCAGCGCATCAGCCGACCGCTTCAGTATTACGAGGACATCTGTGTCCGCTGCGGGGCCTGCGTGGACGCCTGCCACTTCTACGCTGTCTCGCGCAATCCGGCCCATATCCCGGCCTACCGGATGATGCTGGTCAAGAAACTGCTCCAGCGCGGAGTACAGGACGGGAAAACGGTCATGGACTGGTATCGTGAGGCCGTCGGCCCCGACGAGCGGATGGTGACGGAACTCCGTCACGCGCTCTGGGAATGCACCGGCTGCCGGCGCTGTGCCGTTTTCTGTCCCTTTCATCTGGATACGGGCCTGCTGGTCAGCGCGGGGCGCTACGCCCTGCTCCAGGAGGGCCTGGGGATGGAGATGACCGCCGAGATCGGCAACGCCGAGGTCAGCAAAGGGGAAATCATTGACGCCCTCAAAGAGTTCTACGTGGGCCAGATTCGGGAACTGGAGGAGCGACTGCGGCAGGAATGGGGCGTCCCCGACCTGCGGATTCCGGTGGACGAGCCGGCGCGCGTCCTCTATGTGCCGGTCGTCGGCGAGCATGCCATTATCCCGCTGGCGAAAATCTTCCATGCCGCAAAGGAGAGCTGGTCGCTGAGCATGTTCACCGCCACCAACCACTCCTTCTTTGTCGGTGACACGGAGAAGGCGAAGCGGGCCGCCCACTGGATTGTGGAGGAGGCCCGCCGCCTGGGCGCGCAGGTCATCGCCTACGCCGAGTGCGGCCACGCCACCCGGACCCTCCTGAACTTCTGGGACCACTGGTTCGGGGATGAAATCGCGGGCATCCAGCGGGTCAGCGTGGTGCAACTGGTCGCGTCGTACCTGCAGGAGGGGCGCATCCGCGTCCGGCCCGGCGTGTTTGACGTTCCCCTCACGTACCACGACCCCTGCAACCTGGGCCGCAACGCGGGTATCTACGAGGAGCCGCGCATGCTCATCCGCGCCGTCGCCACGGACTTCCGGGAACTGACCCCCAACCGGGAGTTGAACTGGTGTTGCGGCGGTGGGGGCGGAATGATCGCCGAGCCGGAGATGCTGGATTCCCGGATGAAGGCCGGGCGCCCCAAAGTGGAGCAGATTCGCCGGAGTGGGGCCCGCTGGGTGGTCACCGCGTGCGAGAACTGCAAGACGCAACTGGCGGACCTGAACGAGCACTACGGCCTGGGTGTGGAGATTAAAGGCGTGGTGGACCTGATCGCCGACGCGCTGGTGCGATAAGGTGACGGTTACCCTGAAGGTGACGGTCACCTGAGGAGGTGCAAAATGGACCCTCGCGAATCTTCTTCCCCTCGGTGGTGGGAGGAGCGGCTGGTAGCGGACTATCGGGAGCATCGCTGGCGCCAGTTGATGGAGCCGATGTGCCGCCGGATGGAGAAGTGGAAGGCCGGAGAACTCACTTCGGCCGAGATAGAGCAGGCCTTTGAGGAGTGCTACCAGAAGATTACCGAACTCCGCCACATCCTGAACCAGCGGAGCGACCGGGCGGCGCTCCTGATCCAGGTCCTGGACCGGGAGTGGTTTGAGGAGTGGATTCGGGAGCACACGCCGCCGCCGGGGGCCCCTGTGGTGGCGGTGTAGGCGGCGCGCGGGGCTGTGCGGCGGGCGGCCCCCGCCCCCCCCCCCCAACCCCCATAAAAA
>JBBIKR010000234.1:0-2970 GCA_037445395.1 Thermoflexales bacterium | reverse complement strand
TGTGGGGCCGCCGGTAGACGGAGGTGAAGGCCAGGGCCCAGAGGAAGGTGAGGGCAAGAAGCAGGAAGCAGGAAGCAAGAGGCAGGATGCAAGATGCAAGATGCATGAGGCGGAAGGCAGAAGGCGATGAGCGGGGAATGGGGCGACGAGAACGGCAGTTCTCCACCCAGCGAACCAGGAGCCAGGCGGCCAGGAGGACGAAGGCCGGATAGACCGGCAGGAGGTAACGGACGGATTTGACCCACTGGGTGCCCTGGTAGAGGAAGTAACCGGCGGCCCAGAGCCAGGGGAGGAGGACGGGGTCACCGGCCGGCGCGGCCGGCCCTTCCCGCCGCCAGCGGCGGACCAGGTGGACGGCCGCGCCCCCCCAGCCGGCCCACGCGGCCAGCCCCAGGGGAAGGCCCAGGCCCCAGAAGACCATGTTGACCCAGGGGAACACCAGCGGCAGCCGATTGGTCCACTGATGGCCGGGGTAGGTATCCACCGCACCGGACATGAGACCGCGAACTTCGGCCATGTTCTGGAGCCAACGGGGGTTGAAGCGCAGGCCGAAGAAGCCCGGGCCCAGAAAGGCGTAGGGCTGGGCCAGGCGGAAGGCCAGAAAGGCCCCCAGCAGGGCACAGAGGCCGAAGAGGGTCAGGCGCAGAGCGACAAGGCGCATGGAGGGACGGGGCATGTCGCGCTCGCACGAGGAGGAGGCGGGATTCGGGTCGCAATCTACAGGCGGCAGGGAGCGGGGTACGGGGCGCAGGGCGCGGAGGAGGGCCGCCAGGCCCACCAGCAGGCCCAGCGGCCAGACGCTGATTTTGCAGGCCATACCCAGCCCGGTGGTCAGGCCGGCCAGAAGGGCATGAATGGAGGGGGCAGGAGCATCCGCAATGCCGAGGGCCAGGTAGAGGGTAACGGCCACAAAGAAGTTGGCGTAGGCGTCCACCGTGTAGAAGTGGGACTGCTGGATGGAGAGGACCGCCAGTGCGTAGAGGGCCGCGGCCAGCAAACCTGTGGAGGTGCGCATCCCCTGCCCGTACCCGGCGCCGAGCCGCCGTCCGGCCAGGAAGACGAACAAGATGCTCCCCGTATCCAGCAGCGCAGCCAGCAGTCGCCCCAGATGGCGGGCACCGGACCCGCTGAAACTCCCCGGCCAGCAGGCCGACGGACTCCCCAGCAGGAGCGGGGCCAGCAGGCGAGCCGGAAGGGAGACGGTCGCGCCGTCCCGGCACCCCTGATCCAGTGCCTCGCCCACCGCGCGGGTGAGGAACAGGGGAAACGTGCCGTACACGAAAAACCCGTAGCCGCGATTATAGGGGTTCAGGGGGGAGCGGGCCGTATCCAGGTAGAGGCCGATAGAATCGGGCAGACTGACCGCGGCCGTCACCTGACGGAGGAACTCCTCGTCGGGGTGAATGGGTTGCCCCTCGCCCCAACCCAGTCCGACCACGCGGAAGGAGAAGCCAATCAGAAGGATGGCCAGCAGGATCAGATACGTTTCCCAGCCAGTTTGCTTCCTGTCCATTAGCGAACTTCGTAGAAAACAAATAGAAGTCGCCCGTCCGCATCAGAATAGACGGGGGTCTCCTTCCCCTGGGGGAACGCGGCCCGCAGGGCATCCAGGTCCCCCATCTTCTCTGCCAGGACGACGAAGAGCGCTCCGTGAGAGACATCCACTTCCGGCAATTCCTCCACCGAGAAATCCCGACCCGTCACGCCCCGCAGCCGGAAAGCGATGGCACCGAAGTCCCAGTACATAAAGGGCGGACCGTCAAAATAGATGGGCGGGAGAGCGTCACGCCGTTCCAGTTCGTCACAGAGAACGTCCGCCACCTCTGCCGTCGGATTGCCGTAGACGCGGCGGGGGGTGTAGACCTGGAAGTAGAAGAACAGGTTGATAAGGGCAATGAGGGAAAGAAAGGTGAAGAGTGAAACGTGAAACGTGAGGAGGGAGCGGACTCCCAGCAGACGGCGGATGGCGTCCAGGGTCTCCGTGAGGCCCAGAGCGGTCAGGGTTGCCACCACCGGAATGGTTCCCACTCCCCGCTGGCTGGAGGGCGGGTTCTCGGTCAGGGTCCAGCCCAGGATGACCAGCGCCCAGAACCAGAGCAGGAGCAATCCCCAGCCAGGCCGCCGGACCCGCCAGAAGGCCACCCCCAGTCCCAGAATCAAAAAGACGCCGGAGACCGGGTCCAGCAGAGGGATGCCGGGACGATACCAGAAAGTGGGGTCCGGGGTGGCGTTGAAGGCCGAAACGGACTTCCAGAATTGCTCCAGCAGCAACACGGCCGTACTCTTGCCGGTCAGCGCGACCTCCCGGGCCAGCCAGCCGGAGGCAAAGATGCTGACCTGATTGTAGCGGGAGAGGAAGTCCACCGGATGGGCGATATAATAGAGGGCCAGCGGCCAGAGGACCAGAGCGAACCCCACCGCCAGCGCAACCAGCCCCTGCCCGTGCCGGGAGAGGAAGCCCGGTTCGGTCAGCGAACGCCCCAGCAGGTACAGGCCGACGACGAGGGTCATCAGGCGAGCCCCGAAGTAGACGTACCAGGAGAGCCCCAGAACGACGCCCGTCAGGGCCAGCCGGAAGGAACTCCGGTTTTGCCCGCCGTTCCCTTCTTCCCCGGCCGCCAGCCCGCACAGGAGGAGATAGAGGACGAGGGGGCCGAGGAGCGCATCGGCAATCTGGTTAGAGGCCAGACGGCTAAAGTGGAGCGCGTAGTGGCCGAAGGCGACCAGGGCCGCCGCCCCCCACCCCACCCACTCCCCGGCCAACCGACGCGCCAGGAGATAGGTCGCCAGAACGGAGGCGGTGCCGGCCAGGGCGGAGAGCATCCGCGCCCCAGCGACGGTGGCGCCGAAGAGTTTCATCCCCAGCCCGGCGATCAGGAAGGACATAGTGGGCACGCTGTACCAGCCGGTGGCGAAGGGGTTACCCAGGGGCGGGCCCAGCAGGCGCAGCGCCTCCAGGGCCTGGGTGCC
>JBBIKR010000233.1:0-2998 GCA_037445395.1 Thermoflexales bacterium | reverse complement strand
CGCCCGCCGCAAAACCCTCAGCCAGAGGTGACGGCGGCATCAGGGGCGTGTGCGGGTCAGGACCGGGGGCCGCGCTGGAAGGGGCGAGACGAGGCCGGCGGAGAGGAGCCAGGCGCCTGCAGGAAGGTCCCGCAGTAACTGCAGAAGCGCGCTCCAGCGGCAGAACGCTTCCCGCACTGAGGACATATCACCGGTCGGGCATCCGCCAGGGGTGCACCGCAGGCAGAGCATTTGGCCGCGCCCAGGGGGTTTCCCACCCCACAATACGCACAGATCACCGTCTCTTCCTCAACCATCCCTGCCGGCCTTGCGCCGACACTTTCGCAGTAATGCTCAACGGCCTGCCAGACCTGCTGAGGCAGGGTCAGGCCGGAAATGCTGCGAGCAATGTCGTCTATGCGGGTGAGGAGAGAAAGAGGGTTCATGAGCGCCATGAGCCCTGTCTGGGCCAGGTCCGCCACGGCGCCCAGCCAGCGCTGCTGGCCCATGGTGACCTGGACACCGCCCTCCAAGCGGCTGATGCCCAGAGTGAGCGCGCTCTGAGGCCCACCCCAATCCCAATCCCGCGTGGCAATCTGTACCAGGACCCGGTCCCCCGTCCCGATCCGCTGAGCCATCAGGTCGCCCTTATTGAACTGAAGGACCAGCGCGTCCGCCATCGCCTGAGGATCAATCTCACCCCGGTAGATTCGCTGCTCCATATGCTCCTCCTCTGCCAGTACGGGTATGAAGGGGTTTCGCAGCGACCGGCGGCCGCCGCAGAACCCCGGCAGAAGCGCCGACCGAAGGGCCACGCCGAAGGCTCGCCCGAGGCGTCGTCCTCTCCGGGCTTCCGGCCTGGTCGGCCTTCGCCGACCGGAAAGCGGCTGGCGTAGCGCAGGATTCATTATTGGACAGGATAAATCCTATGCTACCCCCGCGTCAGTATACTCCAAAAACGGGAGAGCGCAAAGGTTTTTGCTTTCTGTTCAATTCGTGCTATACTATCTGTTGTGAGCAGGGAAAAGCGGACCTCAGCAGTGGACTCATTGGAACTGGACAACCTGTCCCCTCTCTTCGCCGACCTCGTCGCCGCCCTGGGCTGGGTGGGTGCTCAGGCTCTCCTGATCTTTCAGCCGCTGCTGACGGGGTGGGTAAACGCATCGGCCATGGAGCGGGCCATCCGCTGGCTGGAGGCCCCCTCGCAGCGCACCGACGGGAGGGAATTATGACGTCAATCCTGTCATGGCTGTTGATCATCATTGCCCTTCTGGTCCTTCTATGGACCGCCATCCGTGCCCGTCGCGGCCACATCCCCTCCACTCGCCCCCTGCCCGCATTTGACGGATTGCCTGCCGAACTGGGCCACTCGGCAGAGAGTGGAGCCCCCATCCTCTTCACCCTCGGCTCCGGTGCAGTCGGGGGCGACCGCACGCTGACGTCCATCGCCGCCCTGGAAACCCTGGATGGAGTAGCCGATGCGGCGGTTGCCTACGGGACCCCACCCATCGTCACCGTGGGTGACCCCACCATTCTCCCGCTGGCCGAGGATGTTTTCCAGCGCGCGTGGAATCGGCGCGGCACCCCTGAGCGGTACAACCCCGCCAACGTGCAGTTCATCGGCATCCAGCCGACGGTGTACGCCGCAGGGGTGGCCGACCTGTTACTTCACGAGCGGGTTCACGCCCACGTCCTCATAGGCTCTATGGACGAGGAAGCCGCACTGGTCACTCATGCGGCAGAGGGAAGGGGACTTCGTCAGTCCGTCGCCGCGGACCGCCTTCCGGCCCTGGGTGCCCTCTATCCGGCCGACGCACAACTGGCCGTCGGCGAAGAATTATACGCCGGCCCGGCCCGAATTGCGGCCCTCCCGCGCTACATCAGAAGCCTGCGGGCCCAGGATGTGTTGCGCTTTCTCATCGTCCTTCTCATCCTGATGAAAGTGCTGGGACTCTGGTAGCGAGGTGCCTATGGACCGGTTGGTGAAACGAATCCTTCCAGCCTCCATCGCCGTTGGAACGGGGCTCCTGGTTCTCCTGGGCTATCTTCTACCCGTTCCCCTTCTCGCATCCGTGCGGGATGAACTCATCCGCTGGGCGGTCATCATCGCGGCCTTTGCATTCATCCTGGGCTTTTTCAACCTGCTACGGATCCATTCCGGGCGCGCCCGGAAACCCGGCGGCATATACAGCGTCATCCTGATCCTGACCGCTCTGACCAGCCTCGGCTTGACCCTGGTGGCCCTTTGGATCCCCTCCCTGCGATTTCTGGGCGACTGGTGGTTTCGCTACGTCCTTTCCCCCCTCCAGGCGACGGTGGCCGGGCTGATCGCCTTCGTCCTGGCTGTCGCCGCCTTCCGTCTGCTGCGCCACCGGCGCGAGGCGGGGGTACTGGTCTTCCTGGTCGCCGCGCTCATCGTCCTGCTGGGCACGTTGCCTCTCCCGGCCCCGGCAGGGAACTGGCTGACAAACCTGCGGACGTGGTGGATGAACGTCCCGGCCATGGCCGGGATGCGCGGTTTGCTGATCGGCGTGGGATTAGGCGTCCTGTTGATCGGCCTGCGCGTGCTGATCGGATCCGACCGTCCATATAGCGATTGACTGAGGGGCCAATGATTTACTGTCCGAAGTGCGGTACCGCGAACCGACAGGGCAGCAAATTCTGCAACGAGTGTGGAACCCCACTGCCTGCCACCGGTCTGCGCTGCCCGATGTGCGGCGCGATGAATCCTGCGGGCAACCTGTACTGCGACCGCTGTAACGCCCGCCTGATACCGGCGGGACGGGTGCCTCCAGAAGAGGAGAAAGCAGAACGTCCCTCTCCCCCCAAAGGCATCTCTCTTCCCTCCGTCCCTCTGGGCGAAGAGGGATGGCTTGCCGAACTGCGGGCAGAAGCGGAGGCATTGGACCTGCCTCCTGAAGAGGAACCGGAAGCCCCCGCCGCGCCCCTCACCCCCGAGGCTCCGCCCCCGCAGGCCGCCATCCCGGACTGGCTGGCGGAACTGGAGGCCCCCGCTGGG
>JBBIKR010000232.1:0-3022 GCA_037445395.1 Thermoflexales bacterium | reverse complement strand
ACTTAAGCGCCAGGTGTTGCGGCCCTCTCGCCGGACGGTAAACCGTCCGGCTCACAAAACCAGGGGCGCTGAAGCGCCCCCGCCCTATCCGGCCCGAGGAGGGGCGCTTTAGCGTTCCTCCTACCCTGAGCCTGGCCGTTTACGGCCAGGCGGCCAGCGCCGCCACACTGCACGCGTTCTGGACATGAGCCACGACCTTTTTGCAGTAGACGCAATGATCTCTTCTGGCTGGAGCACGCGGGCAGCCCGATCCACCAGTTCCCGGAAGCGATCCGGGTCCACATCGCGAAATCCTCTGGCCCGGATAGAAGGGACTGCCCGAACGGTGTTCATCCCATCTCCTCCCACGTCCGATGCCGGATGGCCTCCAGTTCTTCGGACGTCCAGCCCATCACCTGACGCAGAAACGTGCCCGAGATCATCGGATGGACGTGGCGGCGAAGTTCCGCCGTACTTTCATCGCCGGTGGTCAGGTCTTTATCCTCGCTTACCAGACAGTCCACTCCGGCCCGAATCGCCGCCAGAGCAACAGGCACATCCGTTTCATCCCGTAACAGGTGAATGTGAGCCTGAACATCTTCGGGGTCTGGATCGGGTACCAATTCATAAGGACACAGGACCAGAAAACGATCAAAAGCGCTCAGAAATTCCGGAAACCGGCGAGCGATTGCCCGACGGGTCTGGCGGATCACGTAGGGAGATAACACCAGTTGGAAATCGCCTCGCACTGCGTGACGGAGAATCTCCCAGGGCCAGCGCGGGAAGACGATGCCGGCCAGGAGCACGTTGGCATCCAAGAACACCCGAATCTCAGGCCGCCGGGCTGGCACCGTAAATCTCCCGATACACCGCGCGCCGCTCCTCTTCCAGTTCCTGCAACAACCGCTCCTCCGTCAGGCCCTGTCGCTCGGCCGCCTGCCCCACAAGCCGGGAGAACTCCATCAGGTGCTGTTCGGCCATCCGATACCGTTGCACTGGCATGATGACCACCACCGGCAGCCCGTCCCGCTCCACGATGAAGGTCTCCCCGTCCCGGTAGGCCCGGCGGATGACCTCCCCAAAGCGGTTTTTCGCCTCCGTCGCCGAAATGACCGTGGGCATCCTCCACCTCCCCAGATTGGCTAACATAATCCAATTATAGCCAACGTTATCCAATCTGGCAAGCCGCAGCGCGGGATGAATCTTACGCTACAGGCCCAGTTCCTTCTGGATCGGCCCCAGGGCGCGGACGGTCTCCACGAACTCAGCGGTCACCTGGGCGAATTTCGGTGCCTCCGCCGAGGAGACCCAGTCCAGCCGCAGGCGGTCGGGGTTGATGCCCACGTAGGCCAGCAGGTTGCGCAGGAGCGGGATGCGCTTGGCGGTGCGGTGGTTGCCGTTGATGTAGTGGCAGTCGCCGATGTGGCAGCCCAGCACCAGCACGCCGTCGGCGCCAGCGCGGAAGGCCCGCAGAATCATCTCCGGCGAGACCCGCCCGGAGCACATCACCCGGATGGGGAGGACGTTCGGCGGCGATTTCATCCGCGCGATGCCGGCGTTATCCGCTCCAGCATAGGAGCACCAGTTGCAGAGAAAAGCGACAATTCGGGGTTCAAACGATTTGTCGTTCGCCATTCTCATCACCACCAGTACGGAATACGGGCATGCGCTACACCCCTACCTCCGCCAGCAGCCCCTCAATCTGCGCCGCAATCTGCTCGTCTGTGAAGTGGAGGCCGGCGATGGCGTGGGAGGGGCAGGTGGCGACGCAGGTGCCGCATCCCTGGCAGAGGGCCGGGTTGACCTCCGCCTTGCCCCGCAGGTTGCGGGCAATGGCCGAGTACGGGCAGGCCAGGATGCATTCGCCGCACCCCACGCACTTCGCCTCGTCCACCACGGCGACCGTCGGGGAGATGGTCACCTCACCCTGGTTGAAGAGACGGACGACCTGCATCGCCGCGGCGTCGGCGTGGGAGACGGTGTCGGGGATGTCGCGGGGGCCCTGACAGCACCCGGCCAGGAAGATGCCGGCCGTCGCCGTCTCGGCGGGGCGCAGTTTCGGGTGCGCCTCGGCGAACCACCCGTCGGGCGTGCGGCCCAGGCCGAAGATGGCCGCAATCCGGTCGGCGTCGGGCTGGGGCTCTATCGCCGACGCCAGAATGACCATATCCACGTCCACCGAGACCAGCCGTCCCAGGTCGGCGTCCTCGCCCTTGACCCGCAGTTTGCCGTCGGGCAGGACTTCCACCTCGGCGCCCCGCCCCCGGACGAAGATGACCCCCTCCTCCTGAACCCGCTCGTAGAACTCCTCGTACGCCTTGCCGAAGGCGCGCATGTCCATATAGAACTCGTACACCTGCGCGCCAGTGTGGTCCCGCACCTGATGGGCGTGCTTCAGGGAGTACATACAGCAGAAGCGGGAGCAGTAGAGATGGGCATTGACGTCCCGGCTGCCGACACAGTGGATGATGGCGACCCGTTCCGGCTCCTTCCCCTCGGCGGTGACGATGTGCCCACCGGTGGGGCCGCCCGCGCTCACCAGCCGCTCAAACTGGAGCCCCGTGATGATATTGGGCGAGAGGCCGTAGGAGTACTGGGGGAGTTTACGGGGGTCCCACATCCCGTAGCCCGTGGCGATGGCGATCGCGCCCACCTGTACATCCAGCAACTGGTCCTGCTGGTTGTAGTCAATGGCCCCCGCCGGGCAGACCTTCTCACAGAGTTTGCAGCGGCCCTTCGTGAAGAAGAGACAGTTCTCCCGGTCAATCACCGGGATGTTGGGGATGGCCTGGGAGAAGGGGCGGTAGATGGCCTTCCTCTGGCCCATCCCGGCGTTGTAGGCTGTGTCCAGGACTTTGGTGGGGCACTTTTCCTGGCAGAGGCCGCAACCGGTGCACTTCTCTTCGTCCACCGACCGGGCCCGTTTGCGAATGCGGACGGTGAAGTTGCCTACGTAGCCGGAGACCGCCTCCACTTCGCTGTAGGTCAGCAGGGTGATGTTGGGATGCCGACCGGCATCCATCATCTTGGGGCCGAGAATTCA
>JBBIKR010000231.1:0-3081 GCA_037445395.1 Thermoflexales bacterium | reverse complement strand
GCTTCCTCACCCCTCCCCCGGCGGCTTCGCCGCCACCCCCTCCCCTCTCCCGAACTTTGTTCGGGAGAGGGGAGGGGGCAGGGGGGGTGAGGCCGAATGGTTACCCGGGCGCTTTTATTCCCTCAGCACTTCCTCTAGGGCGGACAGGAGGCGGGCGTTCTGTTTCGGGGTGCCCACGGTGATGCGCAGGAACTCCGGCAGGCCGTAGAGGTCGCAGGGGCGGACGATGATGCCGCGCTCCAGCAGGCGTCGGGCGATCTCCCCCGCCCGGGGGCCCACCCGCACCAGGACAAAGTTGGTGTGGCTGGGGATGCAGGAGAGCCCCAGCCGCTGAACCCCACGGCAGATGAACTGCCGCCCGTTGATGGTGGCGGCAATCGTCGCCTCCATGAAGCCGTCGTCCTCCAGCGCGGCGATCCCCGCGGCCTGGGCCAACCGGTTGACGGCGAAGGGCTCCTTCACCTTCAGCAGCGGCGCCAGCACCTCCGGGTCGGCCACGGCGTAGCCCAGGCGCACCCCTGCCAGGCCGTAGATTTTGGAGAACGTGCGAATCGTCATCACGTTCTTCCGTCCCTCCCGGACGTAGGCCAGGGTGTCGGGGAAGTTGTCGGCGTGGACGAACTCGTAGTAGGCCTCGTCAAAGACGACCAGGACGTGGTCGGGGACGCGCGCCATAAAGGCCGAGACCTCATCGGCGGTCACGATGGTGCCGGTGGGATTGTTGGGGTTGCAGACGAAGATGAGTTTGGTCCGGTCGGTGATGGCGGCGGCCATCCCCTCCAGGTCCAGCCGGTAGTCCCGCAGGGGGACGGGGACCAGGCGGGCGCGCATCACGTAGGTGTAGGTGTCGTAAATCGGGAAGGAAGGCCGACCGACGATGACCTCGTCCCCGTCGTCCAGGTAGGCCAGGCAGGTCTGAACGATGACACCGTCGGCGCCGTTGCCCACCGTCACCTGTTCCGGCCGGACGCCCAGGTAGCGGGCCAGGGCGTGGCGCAGGTCGTAACTGTCGCCGTCGGGGTAGAGGTGGATGCGGGGGACCTCCTCCGCCAGGGCTCGCATGGCCCGGGGGGACGGCCCCAGGGGGTTCTCGTTGGAGGCCAGTTTGATCACGTCGGTCAGGCCGTATTCTCGCTGCACTTCCTCAATGGGTTTGCCCGGCACATACGGCCGGATGTCGGCCAAACCCCGTTGCGGCCGAACAGGGCTCATGGTTCCTCCAGGACGCAGGATGCAAGATGCAGGATGCAAGATTGCAGGAAGCGGGATGCAGGATAATTGTGAATGTTTCAACGGGCTCGGCGGGGCGGGCGGGCGCGCCGGGAGAAGAGCAGGGCCAGCAGGAAAATGCCGGTGCAGACCAGCACCATCGCCGGGCCGGACGGGACGTTCAGGTAGTACGAACCGTAGAGGCCGGCGACGGCGGAGAAGACGCCGAAGAGGGCCGCCAGCCCCATCATCGGCCCGACCCGCCGCACCAGCAGGTAGGCCGTGGCCGGCGGGGTGACCAGCATGGCCACCACCAGCGCCACCCCGACCACCTGCAGGGACGCCACGACGGTGACCGCCAGCATCAGCAGCAGGAGGTACCGGAGGAGCGTGGTGGGCAACCGCAGGACCGTCGCCAGCACCGGGTCAAAGGAGACCAGCACCAATTCTTTGTGGAAGGCCACCGTCAGCAACAACACCCCTCCGCCCAGAGCGGCTGTCACGGCCAGGTCGGTGGGGGAGACACCCAGGACGTTGCCGAAGAGGAAGTGGGTGAGGTCCACGGTGTAGGTGCGCACCGTGCTGAGCAGGACGATGCCCAGGGCGAACGCGCCGGAGAAGACGATGCCAATGGCGGTATCCTCCCGGACGCGGTTCTGGAGGTACCCGATGGCGGCCGCTGCCAGGAGTCCGGCCGCCAGCGCGCCCGCGCTGAGGGGCCATCGGGCCAGGTAGGCCACTGCCACGCCGGGCAGGATGGCGTGGGCCAGGGCGTCGCCGAAGAACGCCATGCCCCGCAGCACCACGTAGGTCCCCAGTACGGCACAGACCGCCCCGACCAGGGCCGCCGCGAACAGTCCCCGGAGCATAAACGGATAGGTCAGCGGCTCCAGCAGCCATCCGGTCATCGCCGTCCTCCCGAACAGTGTCCGTCGCCCAGCAGGAAGGCCCCTCGTTCGTGCTCCCAGACGGTCAGTTGTCCGCCGTACACGCGCCGGAGGGCGGCCGGGCAGAGGGCCTCCCCGGGCGGGCCGTAGGCGATGATCTCGCCGTTGAGCAGGAGCACCCGGTCCGACCATTCCGCCGCCATCTGGAGGTCGTGAGTCGCCAGCAGGACGGTCACCCGCTGTTCCCGGAGACGGTCCAGAAGCCCCAGGATGGCCTCTTCGCTGGCGGCGTCCACCCCGGCAAAGGGTTCGTCCATCAGGAGCAACGGAGCTTCCTGGGCCAGGGCGCGGGCGATGAAGGCCCGCTGCACCTGCCCACCGGAGAGTTCACCCAGGGGACGGTCCGCCAGTTCCGCCAGCCCGACCTGCTCCAGGGCCCGCCGCACGGCCTCCCGGTCCCGGCGGGACGGCCGCCGTAGCCAGCCGATGTGCGCGACCCGCCCCATCATCACCACGTCGCCCACCGTCACCGGGAAATTGAGGTCCACGTCCTCCCGCTGGGGGACGTAGCCGATGGAGACCCGTTCCTGGTGGGGGTTGCACCCGAAGACCTCCACCCGCCCGGACTCCGGGGGGAGCAGGCCGACGATGGCCTTGAAGAGGGTGGATTTTCCGGCGCCGTTGGGCCCGACGACGGCCACCCGCTCCCCTCCCAGGACGGTGAACGTGGCGTCGCGCAGGGCCACCCGCCCGTTGTAGGCAACGGTGAGGTTCTCCACCCGCAGCACTTCACAGGGCACAGGTATGTCCTCTCCCATCGTCATCGGACCCCAGGGCCATTATAGCGCAGGGGTGGGAAGATGCAAACAGCCGTTGTGCCCCAAATTGCAGGCAATCCCGATGCCGGGGTTCTTCCGCCCGACGCTGAAACGTCGGGCTGATTCTGCAAAGCCCCTTCGGGGCTCAAAAACAGCCCGCAGGGCTT
>JBBIKR010000230.1:0-3107 GCA_037445395.1 Thermoflexales bacterium | reverse complement strand
AAATAGCCCGCAGGGCTTCGCTGAATCAGCCCGATGGTTTACCATCGGGCGATTCGAACGCCCCCAACAAATTTGGGACACACTTGCTCATAGGCGCTGGACGCTGTGTCAACAGAGGGGTATAATAACGTCACCTTTTTCAGGAATCTGAGGGTACTATGAAAATCGGAGTCGTCCAGCCATCCCGCATCCCTGCATCGCGAGGTGGCGGTCTCACGACTTTTGCCGCCCTGCGATACCGGAACTATCGGCTGTGGTTTATCGGTCAGGCCCTTTCCCTGATGGGCACCTGGATGCAATCCGTGGCCCAGGGGTGGGTCGTCTATCAGATTACGGGCTCCCGGTTCGCGCTGGGGGCCATCTCCTTCGCCAACACTATCCCCACCCTTTTCCTGATGCTTCCGGCCGGCGCCGTGGCCGACCGGGTCTCCCGGCGAACCCTCCTGATCTGGACGCAGACGGCAATGATGCTCTGCGCGTTCATCCTCACCGCCCTGACCGCCGCTGGCGTCCTGCAGGTCTGGCATGTCGCCGTGCTGGCCTTCGCCCTGGGCGTGGCCAACTCCTTTGACGCCCCCGCCCGCCAGTCCCTGGCAGTGGAGATGGTGGAGGACCGACAGGACCTGATGAACGCGATTGCCCTGAATTCCACCATGTTCAACCTGGGCCGCGTGGTGGGACCGGCAGTGGGGGGAGTTGTACTGGCGGCCCTGGGACCGGCCTGGTGCTTCGGACTCAACGGGGTCAGTTTCCTGGCCGTCATCGGGGCGCTGCTGAGGATGCGACTTCCGCCCCATCCGGCCCCCACCTCCCGCGAACCCCTCACTCAGCAGGTGGCGGCCGGGCTCCGATACATTCGGAGCAACGGCCCGGTGCGCCTCATCATCCTCCTGCTCGGTGTCTCCACCCTCTTTGGCTTCTCTTACTCTACCCTGATGCCGGCCTATGCGGTGGACGTCCTTCGGGTTGGAGAAACGGGACTCGGGCTTCTGACCACATCGGTCGGGGTCGGAGCGCTGGCCGGTTCGTTAATCGTGGCCTCTCTGGGGCATATCCGGCGGAAGGGACGGCTTCTGTTGGCTGGCAGTTGTCTTTTTCCCACCGCGCTGTTGGGGTTTGCCTTCTCCCGGTCATTTCCTCTCTCCCTGGCTCTGCTGGCTGTCGTCGGGTTCGGCTTTGTCCTGCAAAACACCACCAGCAACACGATTGTCCAGATGCTGGTGCCGGACCACCTGCGCGGTCGGGTGATGGCCGTCTACACCCTGACCTTCTTCGGGACGATGCCGTTCGGTTCGCTGCTGGTCGGCAGCATTGCCCAGGTCCTGGGCCCGACGGCGGCGGTGGCAATCGGCGCTACCGTCACATTGGCCTGCGCAGTCTGGATTCTGCTGGCCCAACCCGCGATGCTCCGACTGACCGTGGAACCGTCATCGGCTTCATGAGGAGGAGACCTCCCGGGTTCTGAGAACCCGGGAGGTCTCGCCCGAATCGCTCCATTCCGCCCTTCCAGGATGGAGAGATGCTCTACGGCGCCGGATTGACCACCCGCCCGACAAACAGAATCGTGCCTGTCTGAAGGTCGCGGATGAGGAAGATGAAGGGACGGTCCACAGTCATTTCCGCGCTCGGCATAAGAGCCGTCAGGCCGACAACGACCGCCGTCGCGGCGGCGGCCTCGGTACCGCTCTCATCCACAGAGATAAAGGCTTTGTGCAGGATGTGGCTGATGTAAAGGTCCCGGCTTCCATCCATCCCCGAAAAGTCGGCCTGGTCGGGCCGGAAAGCGGCAGGCATGCCCATCGCTGCCAGCATATCCGCCAGGCCGAAATCCGATTCTATCCGAAAGCGGGGCATCGTCAGGGTAACCTGCCCGTATGCCAGCCTCCCCAGTATTTCCTCCACCCGTTCGGCGTCCAGCGAATTCTCAAACTCCTCAAACCGGCCCGCATCGGGGAGAAGGATGACCATCGCCAGTTCCTGACCCTCGTACGGCAATTCCACCACCTGGAATCCTTCCCCTTCTGCGTAGCCCAAGTGGGCCGTCTGCCGCATCATCGGTACCATGACCTGACGACCATCCAGCAGGTAGAAGGGGCCATCGGCGGTCAGATTTTTCTCAAACGGTTCGGCCCAGGCGGCATTAAAGTAGATGGCGTTGCTCAACACCAGACGGGTCAGGGGGTCCACCGCGCCCGGTGGGATCAGGTCCCGGATGCGGCCCTCGGTCTGGTCGCCGACCCAATCATTGATGACCTTCCGGGCGGCCTCCGGGTTGCCCGCGAAGTCCAGCAACCGCAGCCCGGCACCGTAGTGGCGGGCCAGCGTGTCCAGGAATTCGGGGAGAAACTGGAAGCCCTGCTGTCCCCAGAGAGCGTTGACGATGTGCAGCCGGAAGCCCTTGCCGTCTTTGCCCTGAGCGCCCTGACCCCGCTGGGCCAGTTCCAGGTCCAGGGCGTTAAAAGCAGGATGCAGGCGGTCCTGGGGGAGGGTGAAATGAAGGGTTTCGGCCATCTGACGCTCCGTCTCGCCCCGGGCGCCCGCCCAGGTCATCGCCAGCGCGATGGAGATGCTGAACGGGGAGTAGAAGATGTTGCTGTTCTCCTTCTCCCGCAGCGCGCGGTACAGGTCAAAGGCGAAACCGTTGTTGCCCTGGACCAGTTCGGTCAGGTCCTGGGCAGGGACATCGGGCCGAGTCACCCGCGCTGCATCCGCCCGGACGACCTGGATAGGGCGGTCTTCCGGACGGACACAACTCGCGACCAGGCTCAGCAAGAGAAGCGCAACGATGAGAATCTGAGCGAAGCGTTTCATTTTGTGGTCTCCTTTCCCGTGATAGAGGTAATTTGGCCGCCTCCATTCTTTAGACGGCCGGAAGGCAGTGGGCGTTCCCCTCTGGCCCGCGATCAGGATTTTTCAAAATTTTCACGCAAATGAATTGGCTTCCACTCCTCACCCCCTATGTTCTCCCTCTCCCCTTGGCCTACCAGCCAGGGGGATTAAAGGGGGATTGTGGCGGGGGGCGGGGGGGGGCCCCCCCCCCCCCCCCCCGCCGACCACCCCCCCCCCCCCCCCCCCCGGCGGGGGGGGGGGGGGGGGGGGGGGGGGGG
>JBBIKR010000229.1:0-3189 GCA_037445395.1 Thermoflexales bacterium | reverse complement strand
TTGTTTCCACCCGTCGCCAGCCCGGTCTGGTCGTCCCGCTTCACCCACAGTTGCGGGCCGCCCAGATGGGCCGTCAGCCGGGGCAGGAACTCCAGCGGAGTCGGCAGATGCGCGATGGGGACTCGGGGACGTCGTTCGGTCAGCATATCACCTCCAATCTCCCCCGCTCTCTCCTTTCCTGAAAGGAGGGTGCTGAAACAGTTACCACGAAGGCACAAAGACACGAAGCGGTGAGGGATTGCTTCAATTTCAGAAGTACGCTTCGTAGCCGGGAATGCCCAGTTCGTCCCGCATCATCTGGAGTTCCCGGCGCAGGTTGGCGTTGACGGGGATGCCCTGGGCACGGACGCGCGCCTGGGCCTCGTATTCCTTCTCCCCGGCGACGTAGATGCGGTCCCGGCCCGGCTCCTTGCGGGCATTCTGCAGGTCGCGCATAATCTGCCCGGTGATGCGCCGCGCCACGTCCAGCGGGACGAAGTGTTCAATGTCTATAGCCAGGAAGAAGTGGCCCAGCATGTACGGGCGGCGAGAGCCGTCGGGGGCAACCCCCAGGAGGTCCTTCAGAAACGCGCCTCCGGAGAGCGCGGCGGAGAGAATCTCCACCATCGTCGCCAGACCGTAGCCCTTGTGCCCTCCCATCTCCTCTCCGGCGCCGCCCAGGGGCAGGAAGGCCGCCGTCCCTCTGTCCAGGTCCTTCAGAATGCGGACCGGGTCGGTGACGGGACGGCCCTCGGGGTCCACCAGCCAGCCCTCCGGGACCGTTTTCTCGGCGCGCGCGGCGACCTCTATCTTGCCCCGCTGGGTGATGGACGTCGCCGCGTCAAAGCAGAAGGGGTAGGGGAAGTCACTGGGCGCGGCGAAGGCGATGGGGTTGGTCCCCAGCATAGGCTCCGTGCTGAAGGTGGGGGCGATGGCCGGACGGGCGTTGGTCACCACGAACCCCATCATCCCCTCTTCGGCCGCCATCAGTGCGTAATAGCCAGCGATACCGAAGTGGGTGGAATTGCGCACGGCCACGGCCCCCAGGCCGTACCGCCGGGCCTTTTCCATCGCCATCCGCATGGAGCGGTAGGCGATCACGTGCCCCATTCCGTGGTGGCCGTCCACCACCGCCGTTGTCTCCGTCTCCCGGACGATTTCCATCTGGGTCCGGGTGGACTGTACCCCGGCCCGGATGCGGTCGTAGTAGTACTTGAGGCGGCCGACGCCGTGGGACTCAATCCCCCGCAGGTCGGCGGCGATCAGGACTTCGGTGACGATGCGGGCGTCCTCCGGCGGTACCCCCAGTCCCTCAAAAACGCGGCGCATAAAGGACGCTATTATGTCCACAGGGATGTACTGGATGTCCATCGGTCCCTCCTATTCTACCCACCCGAGGGTGCGTTCCACCGCCTTCAGCCAGCCCCGATAGAGCCGCTCCCGGGTCTCGGGGTCCATCTGCGGTTCCCAGACCCTGTCCACGGCCCAGTTCCGGCGCAGGTCGTCCAGGTTGTCCCAGAAACCGACGGCCAGCCCGGCGGCATAGGCGGCGCCCAGCGCGGTGGTCTCGGCCACCACCGGGCGGATGACGGGCACGCCCAGAATGTCGGCCTGGAACTGCATGAGCAGTTCGTTGTAGACCATGCCGCCGTCCACCTTCAGGGCCGTCAGTTTCACGCCGGAGTCCTTCTCCATCGCGTCCAGCACCTCGCGGGTCTGGTAGGCAGTGGCCTCCAGGGCGGCGCGGCAGATGTGGGCCTTGGTGATGTAGCGGGTCAGGCCGATGATGAGGCCCCGGGCGTCGCTGCGCCAGTAGGGGGCAAAGAGGCCGGAGAAGGCGGGGACGAAGTAGATGCCGCCGCTATCCGGCACGGAGCGGGCGTAGTCCTCAATGTGTTTGGAGAAGTCAAAGAACTTGAGGTTATCCCGCAGCCACTGGACGAGGGCCCCCGTGATGGCGATGGAGCCTTCCAGACAGTAGACCGCGGGCCCGTTGCCGAACCGGTAGCCCAGGGTGGTCAGCAGGCCGCTTTTGCTGGGGACGGGCGTGGTGCCGGTGTTGAGGAGCATAAAGCATCCGGTGCCGTAGGTGTTCTTGGCCTCGCCGGGGCTGAAGCAGGTCTGGCCCACCAGCGCGGCCTGCTGGTCGCCCAGGTCGCCGCAGACGGGGATGGAGGCCCCCAGCGGCCCGTCTTTGGGCGTGTGGCCGTAAATCCGGGGGTCGCTGGAGGGGCGAATCTCCGGGAGCATCTGGTGCGGGATGTCCAGGATGTCCAGAATCTCCGGGTCCCAGTCCAGCGTCTCCAGGTTCATCAGCATCGTACGGCTGGCGTTGGAGACGTCGGTCACGTGGGCGCCGCCGTTCGGCCCGCCGGTCAGCCACCAGATCACCCAGGTGTCTATGGTACCGAAGAGGGCGTCCCCCTTCTCCGCCGCTTCCCGGACGCCGGGGACGTTATCCAGAATCCACCGGATCTTGGGGCCGGAGAAGTAGGTGGCCAGGGGCAGGCCGGTCCGGGCCCGGAAGCGGTCCTGCCCGCCCTCGCGGGCCAGGGCATCGCAGATGTCTTTGGTGCGGGTGCACTGCCAGACGATGGCGTTGTAGTAGGGCTTCCCGGTCTTCTTATCCCAGACGATGGTGGTCTCCCGCTGGTTGGTGACGCCGATGGCGGCGATGTCTTTGGGGTCAATGCCGTTCCTGGCCAGCGCGGTCCGGATGACCTGCCGGGTGCGCTCCCAGATTTCCATCGGGTCGTGCTCCACCCAGCCGGGCTGAGGGTAAATCTGCTGGTGCTCCAGTTGGTGCAGGCTCACAATCTGACCGGCGTGGTCAAAGATGATAAAGCGGGTGCTGGTGGTACCCTGGTCTACTGCGGCAACGTATCGGGGCATCGGACTCCTTTCCTGAGGCAGTCTGTCGTCTGTTGTCAGCGCTCAGAGTGTGTCTGAAAATCTGTTCGTAGTCCGGCACGGAGCGTGGCGGAGTGCCATTATCGGCGCTACTTCGCTTCGCTCCGTAGCGCACTACAAACGTCCTTCTCCCAGACGCTACTCCGCTGCGCCTCGGCGCGTGGCGCTTCGTGGCTCACTACGAGCGTTCTTTAGACACGCTCTCAGTGGCCTGCTCTGCTCCCTGGACCGCCCGATGGACGTTTGGATACACCATCCACACCGTCATCAGGCCGAAGAGGGCGCCGGTGATCACCCGCC
>JBBIKR010000228.1:0-3231 GCA_037445395.1 Thermoflexales bacterium | reverse complement strand
AAGCCCCGCGGCGCGGCCGCCGGGCCGATTCAGCCCGGTCCGCCCGACGGCAACCCCCGGGCCTGCCCGGCAGAGCCCCGCGGGCGGTCCGGCCGGCCCCACAGGGGCTTCGTGCAGGCCGCCGGGCCGTTTACGGCCGGACCCAAAGGCGGAAGGGGGTTGAAGCGCCCATAGGCGCCGCCGAACATAACAGTGGGGGTCATTGCGAGCCGCCGAGGGCGGCGAAGCAATCTCCCTGCAGCAAAAAGGAGATTGCTTCGGGTGCTCCGCACCCTCGCAATGACACGGCATATGGCCCATATCGCACTGCCCATAAGGGTTCGTTTTGCGGAACTGCGAAAAGTTAGTGCCATTGGGATTTATCCTGTGTAGCGCAGGATTTATCCTGCTTTAGTCGGCGCATCATCCTGCATCCTGCATCTTTCCGGAGGTCCCGATGAAAAACCGAAAACTCCTGATGATTCCCGGCCCCGTGGAGTTCACGCCGGAGGTGCTGGCGGCCATGGGGCTTCCCACCACCAGCCACGTCGCCCCCAACTTCATTGAAGTCTTCGGGCAGGCGCTGGAGCGGCTGAAGGACGTCTTCCTCTTCCCCGACGGCCAGCCCTTCGTCGTCGCCGGGTCCGGCACCCTGGCGATGGACATGGCCGCGGCCAACCTGATAGAGCCGGGCGACCGCGCCCTGGTCGTCAGCACCGGCTACTTCGGGGACCGCTTCGCCGCCATCCTGGAGCGGTACGGCGCGGAGGTGGTCCGGGTGGACCCGCCCGCCGTCGGGGACGCGCCGGCCCCGGAGGCGGTGGAGGCCGCGCTGCGCGCGGCGCCCTGCAAACTGATGACCGTCACCCACGTGGACACCTCCACCGCCGTCCTGGCCGACGTCCCCACCCTGGCCGCCCTGGGCCAGCAGTCCGGCGCGCTGGTGGTGGTGGACGGCGTCTGCAGTGTGGGCGGGGAGGAACTGCGGCCCCAGGAGTGGGGCGTGGACCTGGTCCTCACCGCCTCCCAGAAGGCCCTGGGCGTCCCGCCGGGGCTGGCGGTCGTCGTCGCCGGACCGCGGGCGCTGGAGGCCTTCCGGAAGCGGAAAACCCCCGTCCAGAACTACTACGCCGACTGGGCCAACTGGCTGCCGATTATGGAGGCGTACCAGGCCCGGCGGGCGGCCTACTTCGGCACCCCGCCCGTCAACCTCATCTGGGCCCTCAACGTCAGCCTGGGGCAGATTCTGGAGGAAGGCATGGAGGCCCGCTTCGCCCGCCACCGCCACATGAGCGACGCCTTCAAGGCCGCGATGGAGGCCATGGGGCTTTCGCAGGTGCCGGTGAACCCGCGCAAGGCCGCCCACACCCTCACCGCCCCGTACTACCCGGAGGGGATGGATGCGCGCCTGCTGGGGCTGATCGGGCAGGCGGGGGCCATCGTCGCCGGGGGCCTGCACCCCGCCATCCGCGACCGCTACTTCCGGGTCGGGCACATGGGTGCGGTCGCCCCGTCGGACATCCTGACCACTGTGGGGGCCATAGAGTGGGCGCTGGCCCGCAGCGGGTACCGCTTTGAGGTCGGCGCAGGCCTGGCCGCCGCCGCGCGGGTGCTGGCGGCGTAATCACGCTTCACGTTTCACATTTCACGTTTCACGGCTCACGTGAAAAGTGAAACGTGAAACGTGATGGGGGAGGAGCGCATGTACAACCGGGTAACCCCCCGAATCGTGGACGCCCTGCGGGCCATCGTCGGGGAGAGGAACGTCCGCACCGACGAGGAGGCGCTGGAGAAGTACGCCCACGACGAGACCGTCGGCCTCTGGGCCCAGCCGGAAGTCGTCGTCTTCGTCCACTCCGCGCAGGAGGTCGCCGAAGTCTTCCGGCTGGCCGTACGGGAACGGGTCCCCGTCACCCCGCGCGGGGCCGGGTACGGCCTGAGCGGCGGCGCCGTCCCCGTCTTCGGCGGCATTGTCCTCTCCACCGAGAAGATGAACCGCATCCTGGAGATTGACAAACAGAACCTGATGGTCACCGTGGAGCCGGGGGTCATCACCGGGGACATCCACCGCGCGGTGGAGGCGGAGGGGCTCTTCTATCCGCCCGACCCGGCCAGCCTGGACTCGTGCTCCATCGGCGGGAACATCGCCGAGGGCGCGGGCGGCCCCCGGGCCGTCAAGTACGGGACGACCAAGGACTACGTCTGCGGCCTGGAGGCCGTCCTCCCCTCCGGCGACATCATCACCTGCGGCGGCAAACTGGTCAAGAACGTCACCGGCTACAACCTCATCCAGTTGCTGATCGGCTCCGAGGGGACCCTGGCCGTGGTGACGAAGATCGTCCTGCGCCTCCTGCCCCTGCCCAAATTCCGGGTGGACCTGCTGGTCCCCTACGACGACTTCCAGGCCGCCGCCGACACCGTCTCGGACATCATCGCCGCCCGCATCCTCCCGGCGACCATGGAGTTTATGGAACAGGACAGCGTCCTGGCGGCGGAGCGTCTCCTGCAGAAGACCGTCCCCTACGACGACGCAGCAGCCCACCTGCTGATCCAGTTGGACGGGAACCGGCCGGAGGCGGTGGACGCGGACTTTGAGGCGGTGGGGGAAATCTGTCTGGCCCACGGGGCGCGGGACGTGCTGGTGGCGAAGGACACCCGCACCCGGGACCGGCTGTGGGAGGCCCGGCGGGCCATCGTGGACGCGCTCAAGCACGAGAGCCCGGTCAACCATATGGAGGACGTCGTCGTCCCACGCGCGGAGATTCCGGCCCTGCTGCGGGGGATCAAGGAGATTGCCCGGCGGCACGGAGTCCGCATCGTCTGCTTTGGCCACGCCGGGGACGGCAATGTCCACGTCAACGCGCTGAAGGACGCCCTGGGGGACGAGGAGTGGCGGGCGCTGGTGCCCATCCTCTCCGAGGAGATTTACCGGCTGACCCTCTCCCTGGGCGGGACCATCACCGGAGAGCACGGGGTAGGCGCCACCCGTCGCCGCTACCTGCCCATGGCGCTGGACCCGGCCCAGATTGCGCTGATGCGGGGGATCAAGGACGTCTTTGACCCCCACCACATCCTGAATCCGGGGAAGATATTCCCGTAGATCAGCCTCACCCCACCCCCTACCCCCCTTCCCTCGCCGGGCCTTGGGGCAGGAGGGGGGAGGGGGTGCCGCCGCCGGGGGGGGGGGGGGGGCGCGGGCCGGCCGCCCCCCCCGCCCCCCCCCCCCCCCCCTCCCCCCCCCCCCCCCGCCCC
>JBBIKR010000227.1:0-3252 GCA_037445395.1 Thermoflexales bacterium | reverse complement strand
GCACTCATTTCCAGCACGCCGATCTACCGATGAAGCGATTGGTTCTGATCCTGGCGATTCTCTGTACGGTTCTGACCGCCGGGGGGGCCGGTGCTCAGGCGGAGAATCCGGCCCTGCAGTTCTACGCCCTGGTCAGCCAGGCCCGGCTGGATAACGGCCTCCCTCCCTACGGCTGGTCCGACCTGCTGGCCGCCGCGGCCCAGCGGCACGCCGATGACCTGGCCGCGCACGGACTGGCCTCCCATACCGGCTCCGACGGCTCCACTCCCCGGCAGCGCATCGCCGAGGCGGGCTACGTTGCGTGGGGGAACGGCGCGGTCGTTGGGGAGAACTTCTGGACCGGATACGGGAGCGTCCAGGACGCGCTGGATTGGTTCATGGGCGACCCCCCTCATCGGGAGAACATCCTCAGCAGCCGCTACCGGGAAATCGGCATCGGCGTCGCGACCGACAGCGAAGGGCAGGTCTACTACGTCTTGGATTTCGGGGCGCGGCCTAATGTTCTACCTGTTTTTATTAATGATGGCGCTCCCACGGCGGAGTCCCCTCAGGTCGCCATCCGGCTGACCAATGAGGATGCATACCCCCAGGGAGAAGGGAGCGCGTTTATGGGCCGTGCGATAGAGGTTCGCCTGAGCAACACGCCGGATTTCAGCGGGGCATCCTGGCAGTCGTGGGAGCCTCTGTTGCCGTGGACCCTCCCCGCCGAGCCGGGGGAGCACTGGGTGTACGTGCAGTTCCGGGACGGGGCCGGGCGGACCGCGGGCTCCGCCGACAGCATCCTCCTGGTGCCGCCCGGGGTATCCCCCACTCCCTCGGTTCCCACCGACACGCCGACGCCGGAGATCACCGTCGCCCCCACCCCTGTGCCATCACCCTCGCCGCTCCCATCCCCAACGCCGCCGCCGACGGAGCCCGCTCCCGCCTCTCCTTCCCCGACCCCCGGCGCGGCGGCCTCCCCCTCTGTGCCCCTGCCGACGCCAACCTTCCATCGGCCCGCCACCCGGACCCCGTTCCCGACCTGGACCCCCTTGCCGGTCGTCGCCGCCCGGGCCGGGGGCAGGCTGGACCGCTTGCTGGGGCTCCTGTTCGGGCTGGAAGCCCTCGCCGTTGCCCTGGGCATCTACCTGGCCCTGCGGCGACGGGTATAACAACGGGCCAGGCACCCGGTGCCTGGCCTGTCTTGTGTTCTGCCGGTGCAGCGGCTTTTCTACGCGGCCGGAGCCAGCGGCAGGGTGAAACTGAAAATACATCCCTCTCCGGGAATCCCGGAGCACTCCACCCCGACCTCTCCCCCCATCTTCTCCACAATTCGGCGAACGATGGAGAGTCCCAATCCGTGACCGGTAGCCCGCTGCGTCCCCAACCGTTCAAAGGGCTGGAAGAGATGGCTCTGCGCTTCCGGCGTCAGGCCGGGGCCGTTATCCTGAATCCAGAAGCGGACCCGGTCTCCTGTGGTTGTCGCCCCCAGTTCTACGCGGGGAGGATGTCCGCCGTACTTGAGCGCATTGCTGATGTAGTTCGTCCAGACTTCCTCCACCCACGCCGGATGGCCCAGGGCGACAGGCCAGGAGGGAGGCAGGATGACCTCCGCGGCGGTCTCCTGGAGACCCGCCTCCAGCCGTTCCAGCGCGGCGGCGACAATTGCGGCCATGTCCAGCGGCCTCATCCGGACCTCTGTCCGGCGCAGCCCGAAAAGCAACATCAGTTCTTCAATAATGTGGTCCATCCGGTGCGCGACGCGGATGATGTTCCGGACAGCGGATTGCCTTTCCTCTTCGGAGAGAATGGTGGACTCGTCATCCAGCAACTCGGCAAACCCCTGGATGATCCCCAGAGGGTTCTTGAGGTCGTGGGCCACGGTATGCCCGAAGGCATCCAGTTCTTCGGCGTGGGCCTGTAACTCCCGGTTGGCCTGCTGCAGCGCTTCTTCTGACCGGACCTGGTCGGTGACGTCCCGCAGCAGGACCAACCAGCCGGCGGAATCCCCGTGCCCGTTGGCCAGCGATGATACGCGCACTTCCAGAATCCGTTCTTCTCCATCGGCGGACCGATAGACTCTTTCGGGGGGCATCCGAAGCACTCCCGGCCACTCCCGGAGCACCGAAGCCAATGGGCTGCCGATGGCCTCCTCGGTTATGCCCAGAATTCGGCGGGCCACCGGATTGAGGTCCACCACCCGATCGTCCTGGCTCACAACCAGCACACCGTCGCGCATCCGTTCCACCACTACCGCCCGGGCAACAGGAACCAGGTCCAGAAGATGGTAGCGGAAGATGCTCACTGCGAAAGCGAGGCCGGCCAGGGCGAAGGCCAGCGGTGTGTAGTCTTTATGCAGCCCGGGGATCAGTTGAAATACGTAGATGAGATTCACCGTCAGCGGGAGGATGGCACCGATCATGGCCCAGGCCGATTGCTGCCGATATACCTTTGGCGAAAAGGCCCGGGCCCCGATGATCAGAACCGCGCCACCGAAGAGGAGCAGGTAGGAGTAGAACATATGCACCCAGAACCAGGGGCCGTAGGTCACGCGCATGGCCAACATCTCGCCGACCGGCTGAAAGGTGACCGTGCTCCAGATCAGATGGTGGCGGGAGTTGGTCAGGGTCAGGAGAAAGGTCAGGGCGGGGATGACCGCAAACGGCCAGAAGTGCTTCGGGGCCGGCCAGGACGTTTTTCCAGCGTACTGGAACGCGAAAACCAGCCAGGTGAGGGGGACTGTGGTGATGAAGAGATACTCCAGTTGTGCCCAGAACAGGGTGCCGGTCTCCGTGGGCCACATCAGTTCCAGAGCGTTCCCGATGAGGAATCCGGAGACGGTCAGCATATACAATGCCAGGGCGGATGCGCCGGGAATACGGCGATGGCGAAGGGCATATCCGGCAACGGCCAGCGAAATCAGCGCGCCTGTCGGCGCCAGCGCAACGAAAAGAAGGTACTGCATCAAGCCCTCCTTGACCTGATTATACCAGCAACCGGTGAAAAGGGGTAGTGCCTGATGAGGAACTATCTGGCGGATGTACCGTTGCCCCGGCGGGGGAGTGTGCTATAATATCCCCGCAGGTCAGCCCGCCGGTAAACTGCCAGGCTGTATGGGCCTGCACAGCAAATCCCTTGCAGGGAGTGCCGCGCCCATAGAATGGGAAATATGGGGGTGGTTGGGGGGGGGGGGGCGGGGGGCCGCAGCAACCACACCCCCACGCAGCACCAACGCACGAGGGAGGTGGCCCAAAAATGAAGACGGAACACCCC
>JBBIKR010000226.1:0-3324 GCA_037445395.1 Thermoflexales bacterium | reverse complement strand
CCCCCCTGCTCGGCGGCTGTGAGGTTTCTAGCCCGTTGGCGTCGGCGGTGTGGGGGTTGGGGGGTGGGGGGGGGGGCCCCCCGCCCCCCCCCAAAACCCCCATATTCCCGATTCTATGGGCGCAGCATGCTCTCTGCATAGATTCACTGCGTAAACCCATTATACTCTCACCTGTTCCCCAACGCAAGGAGGAATCATGCTGATAGAAAAGTACGACCTGGAGGTCTTCACACCGCCCTGCGAGCCGGGGGCGGAGCGGTTCTCCGCCATCGCCCATCTGCCCAACGACATCCGCGAGGTCTTCCCGTACCTCAACGCCACCCTGCGCGGCGCTGTCTACGAACCGGCTGTTCCCTCGGTGAGTTGGCGCAAGGCCGGCCACTACATCGTCTTCCAGCCCACCCAGATCGCCGTCAGCAACGTGGAGGACCGGGAGGGTGCCATCCGGGAGGTGGAGGGGCTGATCACCCTGGTCAACCGCACCTGGGAACGGCGGGACCAGATCACACCCAGCTACGAGACCCGCCGCCGGCCGACGGGGCTGGAACTCTACAAACTGTTGCCGCGCACCAACTGCAAGGTTTGCGGTGAGGCCTCCTGTTTCGCCTTCGCCAACAGGTTGGCCGCCGGGCAGGTCCGGCTGGAATCCTGCACGCCGCTCTTGGAGGACCCGCAGTACGCGCCACAGCGGGAGGAACTGGCCGCGCTGCTGGATGTGGACCTGCCCGCCATAGGGCCGAAGAGGTAACCACGGATTACACGGATTGTACGGATTACAAAGAGATGAAAGCCACCATTCCCTCAACCTGGCTGCGGGACTTCATCCGTCAGCGGGGCGGCGTGCTGAACATCGCCCGTCGCCTCGTCTGTCTGGATTGATGAATCTTCTTTGAAGGCTCATCCGGTCGGATGGGCGAACCCGAAAACCCCGACGACTTCGTCCGCTTTGAGGCCGACGACCTGACCGTCTACGTCTCCCGCAAACTCCTGGAGACCCTCAAGCCGGGAGCGAAGGAGATGATTTTCTACGTGGACGGGTATGGACGATTCGCGCTGGAATTTGAGGAGCCGTGGGGAGTGAAACGTGAGGAGTGAGGCGTGAGGTGATGATGAAAGCAACGGTGGATTCGGAAGGGCGCGTCGCGTTGCCGGAGAGCCTCCGCCGTCGCTATGGGCTGGAGGCCGGAGGGGAACTGCTGATGGAGGGGACGGAGATGGGCCTCGTCCTCTTCCCGCTCCGACCCGACGTCCGCAAAATCTACCTGGAGGTGACTACCCGCTGTAATCTGTCCTGCCAGACCTGCATCCGCAACGTCTGGGAGGAGCCGCTGGAGGATATGACCGACGCGACCTTCGGGCGGGTGCTGGAAGGGATGCGGGAATTGCCCGAACTGCGGGAAGTCATCTTCGGCGGGTACGGGGAGCCCTTCGCCCACCCCCGCATTCTGGACTGGCTGGCGGCGATGAAGGAACTGGGGGCACGGGTGACCGTCAGCACCAACGGCACTTTGCTGGACGAGGAGCGGGCACGGGCGCTGGTGGAAATCGGAGTGGACGTCCTGAGCGTCTCGGTGGACGGGGCCCGCCCGGAGATTTTCGCCGACGTCCGGCGGGGCGCCGACCTGCGGAGCGTGGCGGAGAACGTGGAGGCCCTGAACCGCATCAAACGGGAACGGGGCCGACCACTTCCTCGGATTCAACTGGAGTTCGTCGCCCTGAAGCGGAACGTGGACGACCTGCTCGCGCTCCCGGAACTGGCCCGCCGGCTGGAGGCCAACCGGGTCCTGGTCACCCACGTCCTGCCCCACACCCCGGAGATGGCCGCCGATGCCCTGTACGGGCGGGACGAGACGCCGCCGCTTCCCCTTCCCCCTGGCTGGGCGCTGAACGTGGGCGGCTGGCTTCTCTGGGGAATTGTGGAGTTGCCCCGGATGAACTGGGGGGCCGAGCGCCGATGCCGGTTTATCGCCGGCCGCGCCCTGGTCGTCGGCTGGGACGGCGGGGTCAGCCCCTGCTACGCCCTTTCCCATTCGTACCCCTCCTACATTTTCGGCCGCCGGAAAAACGTGACCCGTTATGTCCTGGGGAACGTCCACGAAAAGGGGCTGGCCGAAATCTGGACGTCGGGTGACTACGTCCGTTTCCGGGCCGAAGTGCGGCACTTCAACTTCCCCTCGTGCGTGGACTGTCATCTGCGGGACACCTGCGACATCGCCGAATCCAACGACGGCTGCTGGGGGTGGTGCCCGTCCTGCGCCGACTGCCTCTGGGCGCAGGACATCGTACGGTGCCCATAAAGGTTTTGCGGCGGCCCGGGCCGCCGCAAAACCTTTATTTGGAAGTTGCATTTTTCCCCATTCTGGGGTTTAATATGAGCAGGCATATTCGCGACCCGGAGGCCTCGGAGGAGGGAGAGATGGCCACTGTGGGCATTCTGACCGACACCACTGCCAGCATTCCCCGGCCGCTGGCCGAGGAACTGGGGATAGAACTGGTGCCCTACTATGTCCATCGCGGCCTGGAGACACTGCGGGACGAGGTGGATATAGATACCGATACGCTGGCCCGGTACCTGGAGCGGGCGGACACCCTGCCGACGACGTCCAATCCCAGCCCGGGGGACTATCTGAGTGGACTGCAACGGCTGGCGGAGCGGACGCGTGAGATCGTCGCTCTAACGATGACCTCAAAGGGGAGCGGGGCGTTTCAGTCCTGCCGGGCGGCGGTGGAGATTCTCAGGGAACGGTTGCCCCAATTACGGGTGGAGGTTGTGGACACCCTGCAGGTGGCGATGGCGCACGGTTGGGCCGCCATAGAGGCCGCGCGCGCGGCCCTTGCCGGGCAGAGTCTGCGGGACGTCGTGGAGCGGGCGCGGGAGGTGGCCCGCCAGGCGATGATGATTCAGACCGCCGACACCCTCCGCTACCTGCATATGGGTGGTCGCATCGGGCGGGCACAGCACCTGGTGGGGACGCTTTTGAACATCAAGCCGCTCATCGGCATGGAGGACGGCGTGATCGTTGCCCTGGGGACGGCCCGCAGTCTCTCCCGGGCCTATGCCCGAATGGTGGAACTGATGGAGGAAAAAGTGGGAAAGCGGGCTCGCATCAAGGTGGCTTTCACCCACGTGGCGGCGCTGGACCGGATGCGGCAACTTCAGGAGCGGGTGCTGGAACATTTTGAGTGCATTGAGGTCATCGTCACCCATCTCTCCCCCGCCCTGGCCGTCCACTCCGGCCCGGGAACGGTGGGGGTCTGCTTCTTCCCGACCGGCCCGGCAGAGCGTTGAGCCCTTCAGGCTTCCTCACCCCTCCCCCGGCGGCT
>JBBIKR010000225.1:0-3355 GCA_037445395.1 Thermoflexales bacterium | reverse complement strand
GCCCCCACCGGCGATCCGGGAGGGGGAGCAGCAACTGAAGCGCGGCTTCGGCCCGCTGCTCAGCTTTTGAACCATCCCGTGACTTGAGGCCGTTTTTTTGCGATTCGGCCTCTGATTGCACAAAAGTTAGGCTAACACAACGTTAACACCCCTCTATCGGAAATCCAACACGCCGTGGGTAAGATAGGGTGATCGTTCGTCCGGATTGTTGCCTTTGAAGGAGAAACCAATATGATGCGAATGGACCGATTCACCGAGCGGGCGCAGGATGCTGCCCAGCGGGCGGTGGAAATCATGACCCGCTACGGACACACTCAGGTGGATACCGAGCACGTCCTGCTGGCCTTACTGGAACAGCCGGACGGCATTGTCCCCCAGATTCTGGCCCAACTGGGCGTGGACCCGGATTGGATCGCCAATCAGGTGGACGAGATTCTCCGCCGCAGTCCCAAGGCTGGCATCTACGGGCGGGGGATGGTGGGGCAGATTTTTATCACCCCCCGGGTGAAACGAGTGCTGGACGAGGCCAACACCGAAGCCAATCGCCTCAGCGATGACTACGTCTCCACCGAGCATCTCTTCCTGGCCATCATCACCGAGCGGGGCACCCAGGTGGCCCGCGTGCTGGCGGAGGCCGGCATCACCCGGGAGCGGGTCTACGCGGCCATCCGGGCCCTCCGCAGCGGGCAATCGTTTGCCGATAGCCGCCCCGAATCCCGCTATCGCACTCTGGAGAAGTTCAGCCGCGATCTGACCCGGCTGGCGAAGGAAGGGAAACTGGACCCGGTCATCGGGCGGGACGCGGAAATCCTGCGCGTCATCCAGATTCTCTGCCGTCGCACCAAGAACAACCCCGTCCTCATCGGCGAGCCGGGGGTCGGTAAGACCGCCATTGTGGAGGGGCTGGCCCAGAAGATTGCCTCCGATAACGTCCCCGAAATCCTCAAAGGCCGACGGGTGATGCAACTGGACCTGGCCGCAATGGTTGCCGGAACCCGCTTCCGGGGGGAGTTTGAGGAGCGGCTGAAGGCCACCGTGGAGGAAATCCAGCGGGCGCAGGGAGAAATCATCCTCTTCATTGATGAACTCCACACCGTCGTCGGGGCGGGGGCCGGGACCGGCGCGCTGGACGCGTCCAGCATTATGAAGCCGTACCTGGCCCGGGGCGAACTCCAGTGCATCGGCGCCACGACGCTGGACGAGTACCGCCAGTACATAGAGAAGGACGGCGCACTGGAACGGCGATTCGCGCCGGTCTTTGTGGACGAGCCCACGGTGGAGGAGACGATAGAGATGCTGCGCGGCCTGCGGGACCGCTACGAGGCCCACCACCGGGTCCGCATCTCCGATGAGGCCCTGGTGGCCGCGGCGCGCCTCTCCCACCGCTACGTCACCGACCGGCGCCTGCCCGATAAGGCGATAGACCTGGTGGACGAGGCCGCCGCCAAAGTGCGCGTGGCCCTGCACACGCTTCCCCCCGACCTGAAAAGCATGGAAGCGGAGATCAACCGTCTCCAGATGGAGGAGGAGGCCGCCAGCAACGGGCGGGATTATGAACGGGCCGCCGAAATCAAAGTCCGGCGGCTCCGCCTGGAAGAGCAGTTCCGTCAACGGCGCGAGGCCTGGCAGCGAGAGCACCAGTTAGATGAGACGGTGGACGCGGAGGACATCGCCCAGGTGGTCGCCTCGTGGACGGGCATCCCGGTGGCCCAGATGATGGAAACGGAGGCGGAGAAACTGTTGCGGATGGAGGAGGCGCTCCGCCAGCGCATTGTCGGGCAGGACGAGGCCATTGCGGCCGTCGCCGACGCCATCCGGCGCGGACGCTCCGGCCTGAAGGACCCCCGGCGGCCGATCGGCTCCTTCATCTTCCTGGGGGCCTCCGGCGTGGGCAAGACCGAGATGGCCAAAGCGCTGGCCTGGTTCCTCTTTGACGATGAGGATGCTCTCCTGCGCATTGACATGAGCGAGTACCACGAGCGGCATACCGTCAGCCGCCTCTTCGGCGCTCCGCCCGGCTACATCGGCTACGAGGAGGGTGGACAACTGACCGAGGCCGTCCGTCGCCGCCCGTATCAGGTCGTCCTCTTTGACGAGATAGAGAAGGCCCACCCTGAAGTCCTCCACGCCCTGCTCCAGGTTCTGGATGACGGCCGGTTGACCGATGGTCAGGGCCGAACGGTGGACTTCCGGAATACGGTCATCATCATGACCTCCAACGTGGGGACGGAGTTTGCGGGCCGGGGCGGCGCGCTGGGGTTCCTCCGGGAGGGAGCAGACCGGCAGGAGGAAGAAGAAAGCCGACGGCGGATTGAGCGGGCCCTGAAGGAGACGTTCCGTCCGGAGTTCATTAACCGGGTGGATGAAATCATCATCTTCAACCGGTTGACGCTGGAGCACATGGAGCAGATTGTGGACCTGCAGATGCGGGAGATTGCCGAGCGACTGGCGGAGCAGGGGCTGGAGGTGGAGTTGACCGATGCAGCCCGCCGGTGGCTGGCCCGGGAGGGGTACGACCCCCAGTTCGGTGCCCGCCCGCTGCGGCGGGCCCTCCAGCGGCACGTGGAAAGCCCGCTCAGTGTATGTCTGCTGCGCGGGGAGTTTCACAGTGGGGATCGGGTGCGGGTGGATGTGGGGGAATCGGGCCTGACCTTCACCCGGATAGAAGCGGGCGAAGAAAGCCCACGGCTTCGGATGCCCGAGCCGGTCCTGCAGGCCCAGGATTAGAACAGAGATATAGAGCGGGCGGCGGCAAGATTGCCGCCGCCCTTTTCTTTATCAGGACTTACGCACCTGGAGATTGCTTCGGCACTTCGTGCCTCGCAATGACATCTTCATGGACCTGGAAAGGTCATTGCGAGCGGCGAAGCCGCGAAGCAATCCCCTCGCCGCTGTCCAACTGCGTAACTCCTCTCTTCTCTCAACGGCACGGCAGTGGGGGAATCGTGACCCGATATATCTTCCCCCGGGCCAGGACGAAGAGGGAATCCCCTGCCCCGCTGACGGTGAGCGCCTGGAGACCCTGGAATTCGCTTCCTGGGGGGCGCAACTGGGCACAAAACGTTCCGTCTTCCCGGAGGACGACGATGCGCTCCGCCGCTCCATCGGCCAGATACACCGGGCCGTTTTCTATGTTCGGGTCCACCGCCAGAGCGACGAAGTGGGCCTCCGGAGCCGGGATGCCGCTGACGGCAAAGGGTGCCGGTCTTCCGTCCTCGTAACGGGCTACTCCCCCGTCCTCAAAAAGGACGTAGATACTGTAGTTCAGAGCCATATCCCGGGCCCCCGTCAGAAGTGGGGCCTCCGGTGAGAAGTAGGGCTCGGGTTCCTGCCCGAATTCCCCGTTTTTGGGAAG
>JBBIKR010000224.1:0-3467 GCA_037445395.1 Thermoflexales bacterium | reverse complement strand
CTGACAGTTTCTTACTGGCAATGTCATTGCGAGGGCGCGGAGCGCCCGAAGCAATTTCCAGATGAGTTGCGGAGATTGCTTCGCCCCCTTCGGGGGCTCGCAATGACGCGATGGGAAGGATTTCTGCAAGTGTTCAAGAAAAGTGTCAGGTGGCCAGATAGGCGACCACTGTCAGACGACTCCTCACGGTCAAAAAGCAACCGTTCGGCCTCACCCCTCCCCTGGCGGCTACGCCGCCACCCTCTCCCCTCTCCTGACCTGCGGTCAGGAGAGGGGAGGGGGCAGGGGGTGGGGTGAGGAAACCCGAAGCGTTCCTCAAAACACCCTATGGAACTGAACGATCATCTATCCTGCCGCGCGCTGGGCCTGGACATCGGTGCGGCGACGGCCAAAATCGTCGCCGTGGACGGCTCAGGCAACCTGCTCTGGCACCACCTGGAACCGACGGAGGTCCGGGTGGAGGAGCAGGTGGACCGATTCCTGACCCTGGCCCGGGAGGCCATCGGCCCGCTGGAGGGACTCCCCCTCGTCGCCACCGGGTACGGGCGGGGATTGGTTCGGCAGGCCACCCGCCGGATCACCGAGATCACTTGCCACGCCCGCGGGGTCTTCCGGGAACTGGGCCATGGCGGGACCCTGGTGGACATCGGCGGGCAGGATAGCAAAGTCATCGCCATCGCCCCCCGGGGGGAGGTGCTGGACTTCGTGATGAACGACAAGTGCGCCGCCGGGACGGGCCGATTCCTGGAGAACACCGCCCACCGGCTCGGCGTCCCGCTGGAGCGAATGGGGGAGGAGGCACTGGCAACGACCGATGAGGTCTCCATCTCCAGTACCTGTACCGTCTTCGCCGAGTCGGAGGTGGTCTCCCTCATCGCGCACGGTGTGGAGGTCGGGCCCATCCTGCGGGGGCTCCACCGCGCCCTGGTCCGCCGGGTCGTGGCGATGATCCGCACCGTGGGGCTCCGGCCCCCGCTGATGCTCTCCGGCGGCGTTGTCCGCAACCCCGCCATCCGCCGGATGCTGGAGGAAGAGACCGGGGAGCGGGTCGTCCTGCCCCGCCATCCCCAACTGATGGGCGCCTACGGCGCCGCGCTGCTGGCGCTGGAGAACGGGTAGAACACGTTTTTCATCACACAAAGACACAAAGGCACGGAGATATTTTCTTTGCGTCTTCGTGTCTTTGTGTGAGATTCATCCAGGATTGGAGGAGGTGCAGAATGGAACGCCCCTGGCTCAAATTCTACGATAAAGAAGTACCTCACCACATAGACTACCCCCGCATCCCCCTCTACCGCCTGCTGGACGACACCGCCGCTCGCACTCCCGATGCCCCCTGCACCTGCTTCTTCGGCCGCCGCGAGACCTACGGCCGGATGAAGGACTGGTCCGACCGCTTCGCCCTGGCCCTGCGCGGCCTGGGAGTTCAGAAAGGCGACCGGGTCGCCCTGCTCCTGCCCAATATCCCCGGCTTCATCGTCACCTACTACGGCATCCTGAAGGCCGGCGCGGTCGTCGTCCCCCTGAACCCCCTCTACACGGAGCGGGAATTGACCTTCCACCTGACCGACTCCGGCGCCGAGACGGTCGTCACCATCCCGATGTTCATGGAGAAGGTGGCGGCGCTGGAGGGGAAGACGCCACTGAAGCGGGTCATCTACACCCGCATCGCGGACTTCCTCCCCTTCCCGCTGAGTTTGCTCCAGGGACTGCGGGAAGGCAAGGCAGCCCGGCAGGCTCTGGGGAAGTCCAGCGGTCTGCAATGGGTCCGGATGCGGGACATGCTCCGCGCGCCCGTACCGGCGGACTTCCGGCCCGAGCCCGTGGACCCGGACGACATGGCCGCGCTCCTCTACAGCGGAGGGACGACGGGCGTGGCGAAAGGGATTATGCTCTCCCACTTCAACTTCGTCGCCAACGCCTACCAGGTGAAGGCCTGGGGCGCACTGAGCGACGAGCAGAGCATCCTGGCCGTCCTTCCTTTCTTCCACGGATTCGGGATGAGCGTGACGATGAACGCCCCGATCCTGGCAGGCGGTGAGATCATCATGCTCCCCCGCTTCAACGCCCGTCAGGTCGCCCAGACCATCCACAAGTACAAACCGGATTTCTTCATCGGCGTGCCGACGATGTTCGTCGCCCTCAGCAACCTGCCCGACATCGGCAAGTACAACCTGCGCAGTGTGAAGGGCATCTTTGTGGGCGCCGCGCCGCTCACCCGCGCCATCAAGGACGACTTTGAGTCCAAGACCGGCGGCCGCATGATTGAGGGCTACGGCCTGACTGAAGCCGTCACCGCCATCGCCGCCAACCCGTACCACGGCCTGCACAAGGTCGGCAGTATCGGCATCCCCTTCCCGGACGTGGACATGAAAATCGTCAGCCTGGACGGAACCCAGGACCTGCCGCCCTATGAGCAGGGGGAAATCGTCCTGCGCTCCCCCACGGTGATGCTGGGGTACTACAAGATGCCGGAAGAGACCGCGAAGACCATCGTGGACGGCTGGCTCTTCACCGGCGACATCGGCTATATGGACGAGGACGGCTATTTCTACATCACCGACCGGAAGAAGGACCTCATCATCGTGGGCGGGTTCAACGTCTTCCCCCGGGAGATAGACGAGTTAATCTACCAGCACCCCAAGGTGAAGGAGGGGATCACGGTCGGTGTGCCCGACCCGTACAAGGGGGAGCGGATCAAGGTCTACATCGTCCTGAAGGAGGGGGAGACGGCCACCGAGGAGGAATTCATCGCCTACTTCCGTCAGAACCTGACCCCGTACAAGGTGCCCTCCGAGGTGGAATTCCGCACCGAACTGCCCAAGAGCGCCATTGGCAAGATTCTGCGGCGGCAGTTGCGGGAGGAGGAAATCCGCAGGGCGCAGGCGTCCGCCTCGGGACCGGCGTCATAGCACGCGGAGGAATCATACCTTCCTGCATCCTGGAGGAGCCCGTGAGCCTATCCATTCACCATATCGCCATTGCCGTGCGCGACCTGGAGGCCGCGCTGGCCTTCTACCGGGACGCGCTGGGGCTGGAGGTGACCCAGCGCCGGGAGGTCCCCGAGGAAGGGGTGGAAATCGCCTTTCTCCCCGCTGGGGAGGGGGAGATAGAACTGCTCCGGCCGCTGGACGAGGGGAGCGGCGTCGCCCGATTCCTGGAGAAACGGGGGGAGGGATTGCATCACATCTGCCTGCGGGTGGACGACATGGAGGCCGCGATGGAGCGGTTGCGGGCGGCCGGTGCGACCCTCCTGAGCGAAGAACCCCGCGTCGGCGCCGACGGCACCCGCTACATCTTCATCCACCCCAAATCCGCCCACGGCGTCCTGCTGGAACTGTATGAGAAGTGAGGGATGGGGGGTTTTGGGGGGGGGGGGGGGGGGGGGGCCCCCCCCCCCCGGGCGCGGGCGGGGGGGGGCGCGCGGCGCGGGGCGCGGGGGGGCGGCCGCGCCGCCCCCCCCCCCC
>JBBIKR010000223.1:0-3488 GCA_037445395.1 Thermoflexales bacterium | reverse complement strand
ACCCCCCGTTTCTCCCCCCGCACCCCTCGGCCATCCGGCGTGGGGTGGGTTGATGTAGTATGGGTTTTGCGGCAGGCGACGCAGCCGCCCGCCGCAAAACCCCTCTTTCCAACCCCTCCCCTCCGGGCTCAGCCGCAAAGCCCTGCGGGCTGTTTTTTGAGCCCCAAAGGGGCTTTGCAAACTCAGCCCGACGCTTCCGCGTCGGGCGAAAGAACTGCAATTTTGGGACACACCCGGCAGGCGGCTACCCGTTGACAGAATGTTCTCATCTCTGTATAATGAGCCCGCTTGGGTGGTTTTCATCCTTTCAATCTTCACAACATAAGGAGCAAAACCCATGGCAGACAAATTTGACTTCATCCGTGAAGAAATGGCCGCGCTGAAGGAAGCCGGCCTCTTCATCCACCTGCGTACCATCGGCTCGGCCCCCGGCCCCTGGATGATTGTGGACGGCAAGAAGGTCCTGAACCTCTGCACCAACAACTACCTGGGCCTGGCGACGCATCCCCGGCTGGTGCAGGCCGCCCACCAGGCGCTGGACCAGTGGGGTGTCGGGCCCACGGCGGTCCGCTCCATCGCGGGCACCCTCTCCATTCACGTGGAACTGGAGCGGAAGGTCGCCGAGTTCAAGCACGTGGAGGACGCCCTCTACGTCCAGTCCGGTTTCTGCGCCAACCAGGCCGCCATCCCGCCGCTGGTGGGCCGGGAGGACGTCATCTTCTCCGACCGGCTGAACCACGCCTCCATTATTGACGGGTGCCGCCTCAGCGGGGCCAAAATCATCGTCTACGAGCACTGCGACCCCGATGACCTGGAGGCCAAAATCAAGGAGAACCTCCCCAACTTCCGGCGCGGTATGGTCATCACCGACGGCGTCTTCTCTATGGACGGCGACGTGGCCCCGCTGGACAAAATCTACGAGGTCGCCGAACGGTACGGCCTCATCACCATGGTGGACGACGCCCACGGCGAGGGCGTCCTGGGCCACGGCGGTCGGGGCATCGTGGACCACTTCGGCCTCCACGGGAAGTTTGACATTGAAATCGGCACGTTCTCCAAAGCCTTCGGCGTCGTCGGCGGGATTATCTCCGGCAAGAAGGTGGTCATAGACTACCTGCGCCAGCGAGCCCGCCCCTTCCTGTTCTCCAACGCCGTCACCGCCACCGACACCGCCGCGTGTATGGCGGCCGTGGAGGTCCTCTCCGAATCCACCGAACTGGTGGACCGTCTCTGGGAGAACACCCGCTACTTCAAGGGGGAGATGAAGCGGCTGGGCTTTGACGTGGGCCGCAGTGTCACCCCCATCACGCCGGTGATGCTGGGGGAGGCGCCGCTGGCCCAGCAGTTCAGCCGCCGCCTCTTTGAAGAAGGCGTCTTCGCCATGGCCATCGGCTACCCCACCGTCCCCAAAGGCCAGGCCCGCATCCGGGTCATGGTCTCCGCCATGCTCAGCCGGGATGACCTGGACTACGGCCTGGAGAAGTTCGCGAAGGTCGGGAAGGAACTGGGAGTGATCGGGTGACGGTCGCGCGTCGGCGGGAGGGGACGGTCGCCCGGAAGGGCGGCGGTCCCCTGCTCCTGGGGCTGTTTCTCTTGCTGCCGGTGCTCGCCGGTTGCACGGCGGGGCCGTCCCCCACCGCTGTCTCTCCGCTCCCCCCTCCGCCCCCGCCGACGGCGACGCCCGGCCCCGTCGTCTTCTACACCCAGGGGCTGGCCTGCCAGCAGGCAGGGGATTGGGAATGCGCCCGGGTGGCCCTCTCCCGTACTCTGGAACTGGACCCGGGCTTCGCTCCCGCCTACCGGGCGCGGGGGGCCATCTACCTGGCCCTGGGGGACGGTCCGGCGGCCCTGCGGGATGCCCAGATGGCCATCGCGCTGGCCCCGGAGGACGCCGGGGCTTATGTCCTGCTGGGAGAAGTCCTCCGCCGGGCCTTCCATGACCCCCTCCAGGCGCTGGACGCCTACGGCGCGGCGGTCCGGCTGGACCCGTCGCTCTCGGCGGTCCTCTTCCCGGCCCGGTGGGAGTGCGCGGTGGCGGCGGCCCGCTCCGACCGGATGGCCGAACTGGCCGCCGAATACGCCCGCCTCCATCCCGAGGACCCGATGCGGATGTACTACCGGGGCCGGGCACTGCTGGCCCAGGGGTTGCCCCGGGTCGCCATCCGCGTGCTGGGGGAGACCATAGAACGGGAGGGCGGCCCGGCGGCGTTGTGGTTCGTCCTGGGAGATGCCTACGCGGCCGAGAAGGCCTGGCGGGAGGCTGTCATCTGCTACGAGCAGGCGCGGGCGCTGATGGAGGCGGGGGACGCTTCCCTCCATGCTGTTTCCGGGACGCCCGCCGTGGTGCTCTCTTTTGCCCTGGGGACGGCGTACCTCTATGCCGGCCGCTGCGCCGATGCCGAAGCGACCTTCCGGCACGCGCGAGCGCTGAATCCCGACCTGCCCGACCTGCCCACCCGCATCGGGCAGGCGATGATCTGCCAGCAGGAAAGGTGATGGGGAATGGACCATACACCTGTGATTGTCGTTCACGGGGGCGCGTGGAAGATTCCGGAGGAGGAGCACGAGCCCCACATAGAAGGATGCCGCCGGGCGGCGATGGCGGGATGGGAGGTGGTGCGCGCGGGCGGTTCGGCGCTGGACGCGGTGGAGACGGCGGTCCGTATCCTGGAGGACGACCCGACCTTTGACGCCGGAGTGGGGTCATGCCTCAACGCCGTGGGCGAGGTGGAACTGGACGCCATCATCATGGACGGGCGGATGCTCCGCCTGGGGGCCGTCGCCGCCGTCCGGCGGGTGCGTCATCCCGTCTCCCTGGCCCGGCTGGTGATGGAGAAGGGACCCCACAATTTTCTGGTGGGTCCGGGCGCGGAGGAGTTTGCCCGGCGGCACGGGATGGAACTGGTTCCGCCGGAGGAACTGGTGGTGGAGCGGGAGCGGGCCCGCTGGGAAGCCTGGCGGGCCGGGGAGGGGCTCTACGCTGCCGAACTCTTCGCTCCCACCGGGACGGTGGGGGCCGTCGCACTGGACGGGGAGGGGCATCTGGCGGCGGCGACCTCCACCGGCGGCAAGCCGGGCAAATGGCCGGGCCGGGTGGGGGATTCGCCGCTGGTCGGCTGCGGCGCCTACGCCGATGACTGCTCCGCGGCGGCCTCCGCTACCGGCGACGGGGAGGCGTTGATGCGCATCCTGGCGACGGGTGCCGTCTGTGCCCGGGTGGCGGAGGGGAGGAGTCCGCAGGAAGCGGCGGAGGGGGTGCTGGCCCTGCTGGCGGAGCGGACCGGTGGTTGCGGCGGGCTGATCGTGCTGGACCCGCGCGGCCGCTACGGGATTGCCCACACCACCCCGCACATGGCCTGGGCCGTCGTTACTGCAGATGGCACGCTCCGCGCGGGCATCCGCGCGAGATGACGACGGGGACGGCGGCGGGCCCCCCGGGGGGGGGCGCCGCGCGCAGCCCGCGGCGGGCGGGGGGTGGCAACAGCCGG
>JBBIKR010000222.1:436-3522 GCA_037445395.1 Thermoflexales bacterium | reverse complement strand
GGTCAGGAGAGGGGAGGGGGTAGCGGCGAAGCCGCTGGGGGTGGGGTGAGGCTGATAAAGTTACGAGGAATGATAAAATCAGCAAATTATGGAAGCAAGGAGTGATGAGTGTGAAGACGTACGTCACCAAACCCGAAGAAGTGGAGCGGGAGTGGTTCGTTGTGGACGCCAGCGGGAAGACGCTGGGGCGTCTGGCAACGGAAGTGGCCCGCATTCTGCGCGGCAAGCATAAGCCCATCTACTCCCCGATGATAGATGTGGGGGACTACGTCATCGTGGTCAATGCCGAGAAGGTCCGGGTCACGGGCCGCAAACTGACCCAGAAGTTCTACTACCGCCATTCCGGTTACCCGGGCGGCTTCAAACAGGTCAGCCTGCGGGACATGCTGGCCCGTCACCCCACGCGCGTCATTGAGTACGCCGTCTGGGGCATGCTCCCCAAGAACGCGCTGGGACGGCGGATGTTTAAGAAACTGAAGGTGTACGCCGGGCCCGACCATCCTCATCAGGCCCAGAACCCGAAACCACTGGAGTTGTAAGGGGGACGAGGAGAGAACCGATGGCAGAACAGCAACAGTATTACGAAGGTGTGGGACGTCGGAAGGAGGCCACCGCGCGGGTACGGCTCTACCCCGCGGGCGATGGGAAATTCATCGTCAACGACCGACCGCTTCAGGAGTATTTCGTCCGTGAGATGGACGTGATGCGCTTGATGGAGCCGCTGAAGGTCGCCGGAATGGATGGTCGCTTCAATGTCTCCGTTCAGGTGAAAGGGGGCGGGCTCAGTGGTCAGGCCGGAGCGGTGCGGCTGGGCCTGGCGCGGGCCCTGCTCCAGGTGGACCCCCAACTGCGGCCGCTTCTGCGCCAGAAGGGGCTGTTGACCTGCGACGCACGGGTCAAGGAGCGCAAGAAGCCCGGCCTCAAGCGCGCCCGCAAGGCCCCGCAGTACACCAAACGGTAGCACGCGAAAGGCGCGAAAGGCGCGAAAGGCGCGAAAGACACGAAAGCGCGAAAGGGCGCGAAAAAGAGCCTCCCGCAGGTGGGAAAACCCGCGGGAGGCTCTTTGTTCCATTACCTACCATTGTCATTGCGAGGCGGCGTCAGCCGCCGAAGCAATCTCCCCGGCATCCTGGAGATTGCCTCGCCGCTTTCAGCGGCTCGCAATGACACCCACTGCCGGGGGTTTTTGAGTATGGTGGCAGGGCTTGCCCCTATGCCGTCCCCCCGGTCTCATAAATCGCCCGCTGCGGGCAGACCTGCAGGCAGACGGTGCATCCCGTGCAGAGCAGTGCATCTATGGACGCTTTGGGCTGGTTCGTGCGCGGGTCTATCGTCTCGCTCTTCAGGATGGCCGGACAGCCCACCCGGAAGCAGGTGCCGCAGCCGTTGCAGGCCTCCGGGTCCACCGCCACCGTGGGCCGCCGCTGAAAGTAGGGGGTGAAGACACAGGCCCCCTTGACGATCACCACGGCTGGCCCCTCCTCCACTGCCATCGCCTCCTTCAGGACGTCGTTGATCCCCCGCACGTCCCAGGCGTCCACCTCCCAGATGTGCTCCACGCCCAGCGCGCGGGCCACCGGCGCAATCTCTATGGCGCGGGTCTGGCGGCCCTGCAGGGTGAGGCCTGTCCCCGGATGCTGCTGCCCGCCGGTCATCGCCGTGATGCGGTTATCCAGCACCGCCACGACAATGTTGCTCCCGTTGTAGACGGCGTTGGCCAGCGGGGAGAGACCGGCATGGAAAAACGTGGAGTCGCCGATGATGGCAATGACCTTTTCCTGCGCGCCAGCCTGCTTCAGCCCGTGGGCCATGCCGATGCTGGCCCCCATAGAGATGATGGAGTCCATCGCATCAAAGGGCGGCTGAAAGCCCATAGAATAGCAGCCGATGTCGCCGGGGAAGACGGCCTGCCGCCGCCAGCGGCGCAGGTTATAAAAGAAGGCGCGATGCGGGCATCCGGGGCACATGGCGGGCGGGCGCGGCGGGACCACGGGCGCCGTCAGCGGCTCCACTCGCTCCGGCATCGGGCCCACCGGGAGCCCGGCCTTCCGCGCGGCCTCCCGTACCCGCGCCAGCGTCAGTTCGCCCGTCAGCGGGAAGAAGTCCTTCCCCACGGCCACCGGAATCCCCATGGCCCGCACCTGCTCCTCAATGAAGGGGTCCAGTTCCTCTATGACCACCAGTCGCTCCACCTGCGCGGCGAAGTCCCGAATGGCCTGGCGCGGGAGCGGATAGACCAGTCCCAGTTTCAGGATGGACGCGTTCGGGAAGAGTTCGCGGGCGTACTGGTAGGCCATCCCGCAGGTGATGATGCCCAGGGAGCGGTCGCCCCCCTCTATGCGGTTGACGGGCGCGGTCTCCGCCCAGGCGGCAATCCGGAGCAATCGCTCCTCCACCCAGGGGTGGAGCCGCCGGGCGTGGGCCGGGACGATGACGTACCGCTCCGGGCGCCGCTCAAACGGCGGCAGCGGCTCCAGCGTCCGGGGGCCCTCCGGCATCTCCACCTCCACCGGGGACTTGGAGTGGGAGAGGCGGGTGGTGGAGCGGAGCAGGACCGGGGTGGAGAACTCCTCGCTCAGGTCAAAGGCCAGACGGGTGAACTGCCGGGCCTCCTCGCTATCCGACGGCTCCAGGCAGGGGAACTTGCCGAAGCGGGCGTACTGGCGGTTATCCTGCTCGTTCTGCGAGGAGAAACAGCCCGGGTCGTCGGCGGAGACCAGCACCAGCCCGGCCTTGACGCCGGTGTAGGAGACGGACATCAGACTGTCGGCGGCGACGTTCACGCCGACGTGTTTCATCGCCGCCAGGGCGCGGGCGCCGCCGAAGGCGGCGCCGATGGCCGCGTCCAGCGCGACCTTCTCGTTGCTGGCCCACTCCGCCACCACGCCCGGATACTGGGCCAGATTCTCCAGAATTTCGGTGGACGGGGTGCCCGGGTAGGCCGCGGCGTACCGCACCCCTGCCTCCCAGGCCCCCAGGGCAATCGCCTCGTTTCCTGAAAGTACTCGCTTCATCGCTCTCCTTGATATGCCAGAAGTAGGGGGTTTTGCGGCCGGCGGGGCGGGGCGGGGGCCGCCAACACCCCG
>JBBIKR010000222.1:0-426 GCA_037445395.1 Thermoflexales bacterium | reverse complement strand
GCCTTTTTTATCGTTTCTTCATAATTCCTCTTTTTGGGGTGGGGTGGGGGGCGGCCGGCCCCCCCCCCCCGCCGCAAAACCCCTGTTTTCTCTTCCGCCCGAAGGCCACGATGTAGTTATAGCATAACCTGCCGGGGATGGCAACCGGGGTTGCTTCCCCCTGATTTTCGGGGTAGAATTCAACCCGGGCCGGTGCAATGCCGCCCCCAGGGCCGCCATCCGACGGCCCTTTGTCCGGTTCCGTGCCGGACTGCGAAGAACAAACCCGGAGAACTCCCGATGAGGTACCTCCAATCCTTTTTCCTGATCGTCCTGATCCTTGCCCTGACCCTGGTCCCGGCCCGGGCCCAGGGCGGGTACGACCCGGCCCAGCAGTCCGCCCTCCTCCAGTACAACGAGGCCCGCACCGTCTACCTGGGCAACCTG
>JBBIKR010000221.1:1251-3585 GCA_037445395.1 Thermoflexales bacterium | reverse complement strand
CCAGACCTCAGTGGCCCGGTCAATGAAGAGCACCCCTTCGGTGTGGTCTATCTCGTGCTGGAGGACGCGCGCCAGGTAGCCGCGGGCTTTCATCCGCACGGGCTTCCCCTTCGGGTCCATCCCCTTCACGACGACCTCCACGTGGCGGGGGACGGTCCCCACCCAGCCGGGTACCGAAAGACAGCCCTCCACCCCGTCCTCCATCTCACGGGATACCCTGACCAGTTCGGGGTTGATCAGCGCCAGCGAGATTCCGGCGTCCGGGTCGTCCATGTCCTCCGGGATTTCCGCGACGATGACCCGCAGGGGGACGCCGACCTGCACGGCGGCCAGCCCCACACCCCGCGCCGCCCGCATGGTCTCCCACATGTCCTGAATTAACGCCTGAATCGCCGCCGTCGGCCGGGGAACCCGACGGGATTTCCCCCGTAGAACGGGCTGATCCGCAAACAGAATCGGTCGTTGTGCCACTATGACTGTTCTCCTTTAGCCACCTGACACTTTGTTTGAACACCCGTTGAAACCCTTCCCGGCGCGTCATTGCGAGCCCCCGAAGGGGGCGAAGCAATCTCCTTAAGTCCTTCTGGAGATTGCTTCGGGCGCTCCGCGCCCTCGCAATGATGTTGCCGGTAAGAAACTGTCAGGTGGATTGTTCTCCTGTTGAAGACTCCGGCGGCGGCGACCGGCGCAGTTCATCGTACGCCGAGAGCCAGTCCAGCATCTCCAGTCGGCGCTGACGGGCTTCCTCCTCCTGCCGCCGTCGCCGGGCCGCCTCAATGTGGGCGAAAATCTCCCGCTGCACTTCCTGGGGATGGCTGACCTTCTGGAAGTGGAACGTCCCCGCCGGGGCCGCCGTCTCCACAAAGACGTCGCCGTAGCGGAGAATCTTGCCCAGGATTCCCTGCTCAAAACGGACGTTGGTTACCTGTTCCAGCGATGCTTCCCGCCGCTGCTCCCGCAGGAACAGAGGCGACCGGTCCACCTGGACAATCCGGGTCGCCGTCACCTGGAAGAAATCGTTCTGCCAGTCCTCAAACTGCCAGAGGAACCACGGAATCGCGAAGAACATCACCAGTGCGTAGACCATCGCCACCGTCGGCGGGACCTGGTGGGCCAGACGGGCGGTCAGTACCGCGACCAGGGTGCCGCCGAAAATCACCGCCAGAGGAACCCGGACGGCTCCCACCAGGGTGATCCAGTGCCGCCGCCAGGTGACCGTCGTGCCCTCCCGCTGCCAGGACGGAGGAAGAAAGAGCCGCGTCCATCCGAAACAGCCCGGCCGTCCTGCGGGCGGTGGCGCTGGCGGTTTTTCTGCCTCCTCTTCCTCCTCAAAAAGAAAGTGATGCCGGACGGCCTTGCGGATGGCCTCCCGCTCCTGAACGCGCGCCAGGGAGCGGACGCGCGCCTGTTGCTCCAGAATCACCTGCTGGACTGCCCAGGGGTCGGGGATGTTGCGAAAGACGACCTGCCCCGCCGCCCCGGCGGTCTCCACCATCAGGTCGCCGAACTTCAGAATGCGCCCGATCGGGCCAATCTGGGAGACCTGCACATTCTGGACGGCCTGGAGCGGGGCGGCAGAGAAGTTCTCGCGGATCAGGAACGCGCCGACCCGCTCCCGGTGGACCACCCGCCGGTTGGTCAGCACGTAAATATCGTTGCGCCAGTCTATGTAGACGTACAGAATGACGCCCAGGGGTACCACCGTCCCGACAAGAAGCAGGATACCCCCCATGCGAAAGGAGATCGCCTCCGACCGAACGGACAGCAGTAAACATCCCAAAAACATCAGAAACAGAAGGACGCCGATGGCGATGATCAGCCGGTCTATTAGGGTGTAGAGATGCCTGCGCAGGACTTTGACCGGGATCTCACCGGGTTCCAGCCAGGAGAACCGGGGATAGCGCCGTCGCTCCGCCACGTCCGGGCGCATCTTCAGGGCCCGCTCTATGGACGGGTCGGCGGCCAGCAGCCGGTCAAAATCCTCTTTATCAATACACAGGAAGACCGTCTCCTCTACGGTCTCCACCGTGGCGTCCCGCACGTCCCCCAGGAGCAGCGAGGTCTCGCCAAAGGCCTCCCCTGCCCCCAGCCGTCTCACCTCGGCCACCCGTCCCTCCGGGTCCACGCGAGTGACCCGCACCGCGCCTTTCTGGATGATGTAATAGCGCGTGCCCGGCTCCCCCTGGACACAGACAATCTGACCCGGCGGATAGGGAATCTCCTTCACCAGCGGGGCCAGCCGCCGGAGTTGCGGTCGGCTCAGGCCGGAGAAGAGATGGACTCCCTGAAGGGTGCGGATGATTTCCTCTGCTGAGGGCATGGCAAGATGCAAGA
>JBBIKR010000221.1:0-1151 GCA_037445395.1 Thermoflexales bacterium | reverse complement strand
ACTCCCTGAAGGGTGCGGATGATTTCCTCTGCTGAGGGCATGGCAAGATGCAAGACGCAAGATGCAAGACGAGACGAGCAATCGTAACGATTCAGGCTTCCTCACCCCTCCCCCGCCGCCTGCGGCGGGGGAGGGGTGAGGCTGAACAGTTACGGGCAACCTTTATATCGGTGACCCCTCGGGTCCCAATTCAAAGAGCAACGGACTGAGGGCTTCCTCCCGCCCGGCGCGATGGCCGAAGAGGGATTCCACCTCCCGCACCAGGGCGCGGTTCAGCAACATCAGCGGGAGCCCCATCGGGCAGACCCGCTCACACTCTCCGCATTCCACGCACCGGCCCGCCAGATGGAGGGCCCGGCCCAGATGGAAGACGTACTTCTGCGGGACCTCAATCCCGGCATCTACCCACAGGCCGTCGTCCCGCTCAAACATGCAGGTGGGGCAGTAGCATCCGGGGCAGACCTGTCGGCAGGCGTAGCAGCGGATGCAACGGTCAAACTGAGAGAGCCAGAAAGCCATCCGCTCCGCCGGGGGCATCGCCTCTATCCGCTCCAGGTCCGACCAGTCATCCGGAACGGGCAAAACCTGGGGAGGGTCGCCAAGGAGGACGTCGTAGAGGACGGGCACCCGGTCGGTGCAGCGGGCACACTTCGCGGCGACCTGCCCCGCCTCATCCACCACCCCTTCGCAGGCCACCCCGATGACGAAGATGCGGGCCCGCTCTATCTGGCGCTCCGCCAGCAGGACGTTCAGCGTGCGGCTGTCGCACGGCTTGACCACAATGCCCACCCGGGGCGGCTCCTCGCCGCGCCGCCGGGGCTTCTTCTTGTTGTGCAGGTAGGTGGTCAGGTTGTGAACACATTCCGGCCCCCAGATCAGGCGGTCAGCTTCGGCGGGGTCGTAGATCACCACCGGGCGCGCGCCGCGGCGATGCCCGGCCTCATAGCCGATCACGCAGTCCACCCGCCTCTCATCCAGGAGTTGGCGGACCTGCTGACGCAATAACGTGGTCAGCGGCTCGTTCACCGTCATGGTCCCTCCCGATCAGAAGATGTGCCGCGCCGTTTGAGTAGATTTGCTGGAAAGCCTGCCCTACAGTTTTTCGGATAGGGCCTTACCTCACCCCCTGGCCTCCGGCCAGGGAAGAGGGG
>JBBIKR010000220.1:0-3605 GCA_037445395.1 Thermoflexales bacterium | reverse complement strand
CTCCCGCTACGTCCAGGAACAGTACAATAAAGCCCTCGCCCGCGACCGGCGGCGCAACGTCGCCTTCGCCCTGGTCATCCTCCAGCGACGGCTGGCCTCCAGCACCTACGCCCTCTACTGCTCCCTCCAGCGGCGCAAGAAGCGCCTGGAGGAACTCCTCCAGGGCGCCCAGGAACTGGACGCCGACCAGATCAGCCCCGACCTGGAGGCCGTGGAGGATATGAGCGAGGAGGAGCGCTGGCGCCAGGAGGAACTCTGGGAGACCCTCAGCGTGGCGGAGAACCGCCAGGAACTGGAGCGGGAAATCCAGACGCTGGACGGGCTGATCCAGCAGGCCCGCGCCATCATCCAGAGCGGGGAGGAGACCAAACTGCGCCACCTCCAGCAGGCGCTGGCCGACCTCAACCGCCAGCACCCCGGCGCCAAAGTCCTGGTCTTCACCGAAGCGCGGGAGACGCTGGAGTACCTGGAGGAGCGCATCCGCCGATGGGGCTACTCCGTCTGTACCATTCACGGCAGCATGCGGCTGGAAGAGCGGGTGCGGATGGAGGGGGTCTTCCGGAACGAGGCCCAGGTGATGGTCGCCACCGAGGCCGCCGGCGAGGGCATCAACCTGCAGTTCTGCCACCTGATGATCAACTACGACATCCCCTGGAATCCCAATCGGCTGGAACAGCGGATGGGCCGCATCCACCGCTACGGCCAGGCCCGGGAGGTCTACATCTTCAACCTGGTGGCCCAGGACACCCGCGAGGGGCGGGTGCTGACCCGTCTCTTTGCCAAACTGGAAGAAATCCGCGCCGCACTGGGGAGCGACAAGGTCTTTGACGTGCTGGGCGAGGTGTTTTACGGCCGGAACCTGAACCAGTTGCTCCTGGAAGCGGCCGCCAGCGCCCGCAGTATGGACGAGATTCTGGCCGAACTGGACGTCCGGGTGGACGAGGAGTACATCGCCCGGGTCAAGGAGAACCTGGGGGAAAGCCTGGCCACCCGCTACATTGACTACACCCGTCTCCGCCAGCAGGCCGACCGGGCGCGCGAGTACCGCCTGATCCCCGAATACACCCAGGAGTTCTTCCGTCGGGCACTGGAGGCCGCCGGGGGAACCTGCCGCGCCCGGGGCGGCGGCTTCTTCGTCGTGGATGCCGTTCCCTCCGAGATACGGCGCATCGCCGAAGAGGAGGACTTCCAGAAGCGATACGGCCCCCTCCAGCGCCGCTACCCCCTCATCGCGTTTGACAAAGAGGTCGCCCGCTGGCATCCCGGGGCCGAATTCGTCTCCTTCGGTCATCCCCTCTTTGAGGCCGTCCTGACCTGGGTGGAGCGCCAGTTGAACGAGAACCTGAGGCGGGGCGCCGTCTTCCGTGACCCCGACGGAGGGATGGACGGGGTGCTCCTCTTCTACGAAGGGGAGGTGCGCGACGGTCTGGGGCAGGTGGCCGGATGCCGTCTCTTCGCCCTCTACGCCGACCGGAACAGCGGCCAGGTGCGCCCGGTCAACCCGACCATCCTGTGGGACCTGGCCGCCGACGGCCCCGCCGAAGTCGGCCCCCTGCCCGACCTGGAAGCGATCCAGCAGCAGGCGCGGACCGTGCTCCTCCCCCTGCTGGCCGGGTACCGGAAGGAACTGCAGGCCGAGCGGGACCGCCAGGCCGCCGTCAAAGAGAAGTACGGCGTCCGCTCGCTGGAGCACCTCATCCTCAAACTGGACGGCGAACTGATTGACCTCTACGACCGGCGGGAACGGGGCGATAAGGTGGACCTGGTCATCCGCAACAAGGAGGAGCAGAAGCGCGGTTACGAACTGGCCCTGGAGGAACTGCAGCACACGCTGGCCCGGGAGCGCAGTCTGACTATGGGAATGCCGCGCTTTGTGGGAGCGGTGCGCGTGGTCCCGCTTCTCCCTCCGGAGCCCCTGATGCGGGAAGACCCGCGGATAGAGCGCATCGGGATGGAGGTGGCGATGGCCTACGAATGGCAGCACGGGCGGGAGCCAGAGGACGTCTCCGCCGAGGGGCTGGGCTTTGACATCCGTTCCACCGACCCGGCGACGGGCCGGCGGCGCTACATTGAGGTGAAGGCGCGGGCCGAAGTGGGGCCCGTGGAGTTGACCCAGAACGAGTGGTTCAAGGCCGGGCGGTTTGGAGAGGATTACTACCTGTACGTGGTGCTGAACGCCGCCACCCGGCCGGAACTGTACATCATCCGGGACCCGGCGGCCACTCTGCAGCCGGAAGAGCGGGTGGAGGTGCGATACCAGGTGGGAGTGGGCGACATCACTGCCAGGGGGGAACGGGTGCAGTAGGGCGCCCGGTCTGCGTTTTCCCACCATCCACCCGTTAGACAGGAGGAAATCGTCCGTATGACCGACCGCCGTTTCATAGAGGAATCCTTCCCCGTCAAAGAAGTCAGTGCCATCTCGGCGAGAGAGAAGAACATCCGCCACGGCCACATCTCCACCCTGCACATCTGGTGGGCGCGGCGACCGCTGGCCGCCTCCCGCGCTACCGCCTACGCCGCCCTCGTCGGGGCCGTGGACGACTCGCTGGAAAGGCAGAAACGGCAGGACTTCATCGTTGACCTGAGCAGGTGGGAGAATTCCCTGAACCGGACCTTTCTGGAACGGGCCCGCCGGGACATCTCCCAGGCCCACGCCGCGCGCGTGGGGTCGCCCGGCGATGTGCCCCGCGTCCTGGACCCCTTCGCCGGGGGCGGGGCCATCCCCCTGGAAGCCCTCCGCCTGGGCTGTGAGGCCCATGCCCTGGACTACAACCCCGTCGCCGTCCTCATCCTCAAGGCGACGCTGGAATACCCCCAGAAGTACGGCCGTCCCTTTGCGGGCATGCCGGAACACCTGTGGCGCCGACGAAAGGGCGGACCGGCCTCTTCCGGGCCGGCCCAGTTGCCCCTGGTGCTGGAGACCCCCGTGCCGGCCGACGCCCCACCGCCGGATTTCAACCCGCTGCTGGAGGCGGTCAGGTACTGGGGCAGGTGGGTGCTGGCGGAGGCGCGAGAGGAGTTGGAGAGATTCTATACAGCATCTTTGTACGTCCCGCCCGAGGCGGCGGAGGAAGAGCAGGAACCGGAACGCTGGGACGTTCCCGAAAGCCTGCGGCGCAGGATGGTGGAGGTTGCCCGCCAGTTTCGCAAGAATCCAACCCCCAGCGAGGGGATACTCTGGCAAGCGCTACGTGGAAAACAGTTGGACGGCGTCAAGTTTCGCCGTCAGCAACCCATCGGGCCATTCGTTGTGGATTTCTTTGCCCCTTCCCACCGCCTGATCGTGGAAGTGGACGGCCCGATTCACGAAACGCAACGGGCCGCCGATGCGGAACGTCAGCGGTTGCTGGAATCGCTGGGCCTGCGCTTCGTCCGTTTGCCCGCCGAACTGGTGGAACAAAACCTGCCCGCGGCGCTGGAAAAAATCCGCGCCGGGTTGTGCCCCCACCCCCGGCCCCTCCCCCATCAAGGGGGAGGGGAGCACCCCCACCCCCGGCCCCTCCCCCATTCAGGGGGAGGGGAGCACCCCCACCCCCAGCCCCTCCCCCATTCAGGGGGAGGGGAGGAGCAGGTTCCCCCCTCTCCCCTTGTGGGAGAGGGGGGGC
>JBBIKR010000219.1:0-3624 GCA_037445395.1 Thermoflexales bacterium | reverse complement strand
TGACCGCAGGTCAGGAGAGGGGAGGGGGTAGCGGCGCAGCCGCTGGGGGTGGGGTGAGGTGCGGCCCTCGGCCGCCGCCGCAAACCCCCCAACCTATCCGGCAGCCGGTGCTCCGGCCCGTGCCCGCTCCTGCTCGGCCCGCTCCCGCAGTTGTGCCCGCAGACGCGCGATGTCCCGCGGGACCAGATAGGCGGCAGCGAAGAAGAACAGGGCGCAGAGAATCCAGGTGGAAACGCAAATCCAGAGGATGGCGTCGTGCAGGGTATAGCGGTCGGCAATGATGCCCGCCAGCAGGGGCGCAGTGGCCGCTCCGGCCGACTCAATGAAGTACTGCACCGCTGCCGCCGTGCTTCGCACTTCCGGCAGTGTCACGTCGTAGATGGACGAGGTGACGTTGGGCGCGGCGAAGGGGATGAAGAGCGCGGTGATGCAGAGCATGATTAGGAAGAGGAACTGGTTTTCCGCCGGGATGCCCATCGTGATCCAGAGGAGCAGGGCGCCGATGAGGACGGCGGTGGAGGCCACCAGCATCCGGCCGCGCGGCGTCCGCCGGAAGAAGAAGTCCCCCAGCGAACCACCGACCAGGTAGCCGGAGGCCAGCACCAGGACCGCTGGGGCCATCGTCATCAGCACCGCGTCGGAGGAGTACCCCCGCTCCGTCTCCAGGTAGTAGAAGAACCAGTAGGTGATGGTGTTCCAGGGGAAGACGCCGAAGAAGCCCTGGATGAAGAGGAGGATCAGGCTGCGGATGCGGAAGAGCCCCAGCGCCGTCTGCCAGTTGAACCGGTAGATGCCGATCTGCTCCAGGTCGGCCAGTTCCGGCTCACTCCGGCCGCGCGGCATCTCCCGCACGCCGAAGAAGATGACGACGGCCAGGAGCATCCCCAGGCTCCCGGTGATGTAGAAGACGCCCCGCCAGCCGATGATGTCCCGAAGCATGAGCGCCATGATCATCCCCAGCAGGTAGCCGATGGGGCCGGTCAGTTGGAGAATCCCATAGACCCGCCCCCGCACGCGGGGACCGAAATAGTCGGCGATGAGGCTGTAGAGGCCGGGGTAGGAGGAGTCGTCAATGCCGGTGGAAGCGCGGGTGACCAGGAAGGTCGGGTAGTTGGGGGCGATGGCGTTCAGCCAGGTGGTGGAGCCCCAGATGAAGGACGCCAGCGCCAGCAGTTTGGAGCGGGCGTACCGGTCGTAGAGGTAGCCCCAGATGGGGTAGAGGATGGCGCCGACGATCAGCGCGCCGGTGGAGACCGCGCCCATCTGCGTCTTGGTGATGCCGAAGGTCCGCATGATGGGCTCGGTGAGGGGGCCGATCAGGAGTTTGTCGGCCTGATGGAGGAGCATGAACAGGAAGAAGACGGCAACGACGAACCAGGCGTAGCGAGAAGGTCGGGACATGATTACCTCCGTACGGGTCGCAAGTCGCAAGTTGCAGGTCGCAGGTCGCAAGTCGCAGGGAGCAGGGTCGCAGGGCGCAGGGATTACGCCTGTGCGGCCAGCAGGTTCTCCACAACGGGGTGGAAGCGGGTGTAGCGGAAGGCTTCGCCGTAGGCGAAACCGGCCCGTTGCCCGATCTGCGCGGCCTCCGAACGGAGCGCCCAAGCCATGGCCATCGCCGGGTCCTCCACCATCGGCCCCAGCGTGGCTCCCAGGTCCAGCCCGGCCAGGCGGGCCTGCCGCGCCACCTCCTCCACCAGGAAGCGCACCTGGCTTTTGTGTTCGGCCATCGCGGCGATTTTCTTCTCTATGGTATCGGTGATGTCCACGATTTTGTTGGCTCCCGCCGGGTCGGGGGTGTAGAAGTACTTCTCCACCACGAAGTGGGGTTCCAGCCCCTCGTCCCCGTGCTCCGGATGGAAGAGGGGGAGGTGGCAGAAGTGAACCGCGTCGGAGGCGGCGCGGGCGACGGCCCGGTGGTCGGGGTGCACCTCGGCGATGTAAAGGGGGTCTTCGGTGATGACGACGTCCGGCCTGTACTGGCGGATGAGGCGGACGAACTGCTCCCGCAACACCCCCGGTGGCAGAAGGCCCACCTCCAGGTCGGGATGCTCCAGGAAGATCGGAGGCTCGGCTCCCAGTACGGTGGCCGCGCGGATGGCCTCTTCCCGGCGGATCGCGGCCAGGGTCTCCGCGTCGTACTCAAAGGAGCCCTTGTTGCCGCTGGAAGCGATGACGATGATGACTCGCGCGCCCTCGGCGACCATTTTGGCGATGGTCCCCCCGGCGAAGACTTCCGCGTCGTCGGGGTGCGGGGTGAGAACTAATACCGTTCTGGACATGTTGCTCCTTTCGTGCGGGGATCACCTCTCTCGCGAGCGGGAGAGAGCGGATCAGGAGGGGTTTTGCGGCAGGCGGCTTCGCCGCCCGCCGCAAAACCCATCACCCTCCCTTCACGGGAACTGCAATTCCCCCCTTGCCCGCCGCTCCTGGGGCCAGAGGACGTGGTACATAAAGGTGTGCAGGGGTGTCGCCACCCCGGCGGCCTCCCCCAGCCGGACCACCGCCCCGACCAGGTAGTCCAGTTCCGACGGCCGTCCGGCGGCGATGTCCCGTTGCATGGACGTTGTCCCCTCCGGGGGCATGCCGTCTATCAGAGCCAGGGTGCGCGCGGGCGCGTCGTCGGGCAGGTGGACGTCGCGCGCCCGTCCCACCGCGAAGGCCTCGGCGATGGCGTCCTCCAGCATCCGGCGGAGTTGGGGGACGCTTCGCAGAACCCCCACCGGGGCCCGGGTCACCGCGCCCAGGCCGGCGAAGGGGGCGATGAACAGGAATTTCTCCCAGAGGGCGACGTGGATGTCCGGGGGAATTTCGGCCCGCACGCCGGCCCGCTCAAAGGCCGCGCGCAGTCGCTCCGCGCGCGGGCTGGGGCGACCGTCCAGTTCCCCGAAGGCCACGTACGGCTCCATCCCGCCGTGGCGGATGCGGCCCGGCTCCGGGACGGTGCTGATGATGCGGCACAGTCCGCCCAGCACCCGCTCCCGCCCCCAGACGGCGGCCAGTTGGTCCGGCGCCTCCACCCCGTTCTCCAGCGGGACGATGAAGGTCTCCGGCCCGACGAGGGGCCCCATTTTCGGCGCCACCTCCGGCACCTGCCAGGCTTTGACCCCGACCAGGACCACATCCACCGGCCCCACCTCTTCCGGACGGTCGGTGGCCTGGGCCGGATGGATGCGGAAATCCCCCAGCGGACTCTCCACAAACAGGCCGTTCTGGCGGATGGCTTCCAGGTGGGCCCCGCGGGCGATGAAGACGACGTCTTCTCCGGCATGGGCCAGCCGGGCGCCGAAGTATCCGCCTACGGCGCCAGCCCCGAAAACAGCGAGGCGCATCGGTCACCTCCTGTGGAAAGGATAGAGGACGCAAAAGATGCGGATGGACGCGGATGAGCGTGGATTTGCATCATCAACGGCCTCTCTGGAACCGTGTTCTGATACCCCGCGATGGACGGAGACCGTCCATTGCGGGTTGAGTCGTCCCTGTTTTACCACGACTGCCTGATTTTCACAAGCCTCTGGCCGATGGCTTTTGCAGGTCAATCCTCTGCGAGGACATGGAGGTTGGCTCATGTTCTAGCCACCTGACAGTTTCTGACCGGCAACGTCATTGCGAGGGCGCGGAGCG
>JBBIKR010000218.1:0-3651 GCA_037445395.1 Thermoflexales bacterium | reverse complement strand
CGCCGGGGCGGGGGGGGTGGTGTTGGTTTTTTTGGGGGGGGGGCGGCCCCCCCCCCCCCCCCCCCCCCCCCCCCCCCCCCCAAAACCCCCTCCTCCCCCCCCCTTTCCCCTGGCCACAGGCCAAGGGGAGAGGGGGGACAAAGGGGGGTGAGGGACAAGAAAATCGGCAGGCACAGCAAATCTCAGCCAATTCTGAACCATTCCCGCTTCCCACCTTCTGGTGGATGGCTTAATTTGATGCGAATAGGGCAGAGTTTACCCGCCCTGGACGACCGCAAAGGACACGAGGAGGCACAAAAATCCTCCTGATGATCTCCGGCGGGGAACGGGTAGACGTGCTGCAGCGTCTGAAAAGCAGTTGAATGATCCCACCATCAGGAGGAGAACATGAAGAGGCATCTGGGCTTCGTGATATGGATCGCCGTCCTGGCCATCGCGGTCGGGGGATGCGCCCCCCGCCCCGCCGCAACGCCCGTGCCCGCCCAGCCGCCGGCCCCCCTCCCCGCCGAGGAGAGAGCAGCATATGTAACGGCTGGCGTAGATGCCGCCGCAGCGGCCAATATCGCCAGCACCGAGCGCATGGTTGTCCGCACCGCCAGCCTGGACCTCATCGTCCCGGATACGGAGAAGGCAGTGGCGGACATCCAGGCGATGGCCCGCGAACTGGGCGGCTATGTGGTTTCCCTGGAGGCCTACCAGTACCAGGAGGGCCGGCAGGCCACAGTGACGTTCCGGGTCCCGTCCGACGCGCTGGACACCGCGCTGCAGCGCCTGCGGGCGATGGCGACGACGGTCCGGCGGGAGTCCGTTTCCGGGCAGGACGTGACGGACCAGTATGTGGACCTGCAATCTCGCCTGCGCCACCTGGAGGCGAAGGAGAAGCAACTGCTGGAGTTCCTGGACCGGGCGGAGGACACCGAGGCCGTCCTGGCCGTCTACGAGCACCTCAGCCAGACCCAGGCGGAGATAGAGCAGGTAAAGGGGCGAATGCAGTACCTGGAGAACCAGGCCGCGCTGGCAACCATCACCGTCAGCCTGACGCCGGACGTGATGGCCCAACCGCTGGAGACGGGCGGCTGGAACCTGCCCGCCACGGTCCGTAGCGCGGTGGAGGCGCTGATGAGCGTCCTGGAGTTCTTCGTCAAGGCGCTCATCTACCTCATCATCGCCGTCCTGCCCGCGCTCATCCTGTTCGCCCTGCCCTTCGTCGGAATTTTCCTGCTGGTACGCTGGCTGGTCCGGCGACGGCGCAAATAGATTTTCGCCCGACGCCAAAGCGTCGGGCGGATTTCAAGACCCTCCAGGGTAACCGCCTGTTGTCATTGCGAGGCGGCGTCAGCCGCCGAAGCAATCTACCCGACACACCGGAGATTGCTTCGCCGCTTTCAGCGGCTCGCAATGACCCCCCACCTGGTTACCCATCGGGCTGAATCTCGCTCATCCTGATGTGCCAGGCACTCCTCTTCCGGTGCCTGGCACATTCTCTGTTCAGGGGAGGAGAAAATGAGCATCACCATCGTTGGATTGGGACCCGGAGACCCCCGCCACCTGACGCTCCAGGCGTGGGAGGTGCTCTCGGCAGGCCGGGAGGTCTGGCTGCGCACCGCCCACCATCCCACCGTCCCTCATCTGCCCGCCCATCTGGCCCTTCAATCCTTTGACGACCTGTATGAATCGGCGGAGGATTTCGCCCAGGTCTATCAGGCCATCGCGGAGCGAGTCCTGGAACTGGGCCGCCGACCCGAAGGGGTCATCTACGCCGTGCCGGGCCACCCCCTGGTCGGCGAGGCGACGGTCCGGAAAGTCCTGCAGATGGCGCAGGAGGCCGGCCTGCCGGTGCGCGTCGTGGACGGGGTCAGTTTCGTGGAGGTGGCGCTCACCGCGCTGGGCCTGGATGCCCTGGAACCGGGCCTCCAGGTCTGCGATGGGATAGAAATCGCCGCCCTCCACCACCCTCTCCTGAACCCCGACCTCCCCGCCCTGATCGGCCAGGTCTACAGCCGCCGACTGGCCAGCGACCTGAAACTGACCTTGATGAACCAGTACCCCGATGAGCACCCCGTCACCCTCATCTTCGCCGCCGGAACGGACGCCCAGCGACTGGTCCATCTGCCCCTATACGAACTGGACCGCCAGGAAGTGGACCATCTGACCACGCTGTACGTCCCTCCGCTCCCGCCGGTGAGCAGTTTTGAGGGCTTCCAGGAGACCATTGCCCACTTGCGGGCCCCCGACGGCTGTCCGTGGGACCGGGAGCAGACGCACGAGAGTTTGCGGAGCAATCTGCTGGAGGAAACTTACGAGGTCGTCGCCGCGATAGATGCCGGAGATACGGAAGCGTTGCGGGAGGAACTGGGCGACCTGCTCCTGCAGATTGTGCTGCATGCGCAGATGGCGACCGAGGCGGGGGAATTCCGTATGGCCGACGTCATCGCGGCCATTGACCGGAAACTGAAACGGCGCCACCCCCACGTGTGGGGCGGTCAGAAAGTGAGCAACGCTCAGGAGGTGCTGACCCGCTGGGAGCACCTCAAGCAGGAAGAGCGGGCCGGGAAAGGGTCCCTCCTGGACGGCGTCCCGCAGGCGGTCCCGGCGCTGCTGCAGGCCCACATCTACGGGAAGCGGGCGGCGCGGGTGGGCTTTGACTGGGCCCGACCGGAGGAGGTGGCCCGGAAGGTACGGGAGGAGATGGCGGAGGTGGAAGCGGCCCGCACGCCGGAGGAGGTGGAGGCCGAACTGGGCGACCTGCTGTTTGCCGTCGCCAACTGGGCCCGCCATCTGGGGGTGGAGCCGGAAACGGCGCTGCGGAAGGCCAACGCCCGCTTCGCCGCCCGCTTTCGGGCCCTGGAGGAACGGGTCCGCCAGCGCGGCCTGGATATGACGCAGATGAGCATCGCCGAACTGGACCGACTGTGGGAAGAAATCAAAACCGCAGAGGCGCAGAGAACGTAGGGAGCCTGAAAACCTCCGCGCCCTCCGCGCCTTTGCGTGAAACCTCATCTGCACCGCAGAGGCGCAGAGAACGCAGAGAGATGGCTTGTCGCGACCTGTTCTGAACCACAAAGAAGCCCGACGGTAAACCGCCGGGCTCAGCAGCAAGGTCCTGCGGGCTATCGTTGAGCCCTGGAGGGACTTTGCAGAATCAGCCCGACGCTTTAGCGGCGGGCGAAAATTCTGAACCACAAAGACACGAAGACACAAAGTTTTACCCCTTCCTGCCCCGCGCTTTTTCACCGCCCGGCTTCCCTGCCAGCCACCCCATAATCCATACTCCTCTACTTCCTACTCCCGAAAATGCCCTGTCGGGCATTGGAGGCTTTCAGACGGAATTAAGCCGTTGGTGCGGGGAGGGCCGTTCTCTGAAAGTCTTAATGCCCTGTCGGGCATTGGAGGCTTTCAGACCTCCGCACGGCGGGGGATTTCCCCAGCCGCGAAAATCGGTCTTAATGCCCTGTCGGGCATTGGAGGCTTTCAGACGCGACCATGGCCGTGCCCCCCCAGGGGGTAGCCGGCGTCTTAATGCCCTGTCGGGCATTGGAGGCTTTCAGACTTCTGAATGGGGGCTACCGACACGGTAATCTGTTTGTGTTTAAGTCTTATTGATCTTCGTTAATTAAAAGGAACAATTACAACTCCAGTTCAGCGTACCGG
>JBBIKR010000217.1:0-3675 GCA_037445395.1 Thermoflexales bacterium | reverse complement strand
CCTGCGGCGGCACCCCCTCCCCTCTCCTGCCCGCAGGTCAGGAGAGGGGAGGGGGGAGCGGCGAAGCTGCTGGGGGTGGGGTGAGGTGCTGCTTTCTGAGCCCGACGGTCTACCGTTGGGCCGCCTCCCGCGCCAGGTCCAGGTACTCTCGCCGCACCAGTTCCTGTTCTTGGACGCCGAAGAGTTCCAGCAGTTCGCCGATCAGCATCGCCTTCCGCTCCGCGTCCTGCGCCGACCAGGTACGGCTTTTCAGTTCCAGATAGTAGCCGGGCAGTTCCGGATAGGTCACCCGGTCCAGGTTGACGGCGAAGTCCGTCCCGCCGTAGCGGATGTGGTAGCGACGGCGCTCCTTGTGGACTTCCCACTCCACCGTCGGTTTGAAGTACTCCCGGTAGAAGCGCAAACTCCGGGTCGCGGGGGCGTCAAAACGGGAACGGGAAAGGAGGACGGAGTGAGGGAACTCCCGCTCTTTCGTGTCGCCGGTCAGCGTGAGCCGGTAGCGGACGTCGGCAACCTGGTCGTCCTCGTCCAGGATTTCCTCCTCCCGGTAGCGCAGGCGGCTGTGCTCGGGGTCATCAAAGAGGAAGTAGGTATCGTACTGGCGCCGTCGGGACTGTTTGACGACGGGAATCTCCTCACCCGCCAGCACGGCTAGAACCCCGGCGTCGTCGGCCAGGTGGACTTTGACCTGCACCTCAAACGTCTTCTCCCGCGCTACGCCGCCGATGGCGACCAGTTTGCTGAGGATGCTCTCCTCCCGGACGCTGAGGAAGGCGTCAATTTTACGGGCAATCTCCATCGCCTGCGCGCGCATCGCCTCCGTGTCCACCGTCAGCAGGACCCGGTCCCGCATCAGCCAGCGGCCGTCGCAGAGGACGTGGCGGACGTCGTGGCCCTTGGCCGCGTAGACCAGCAGCGAGTAGATGCTATCCGGGTCGCGGTGGAACCGGGGGGTCAGGTGCAGGTCTTCCAGCCGGACGACGGCGATGTCGGCCCGTTTGCCGACCTCCAGCGAGCCGGTCAGATGGGCGATATGGAGGGCCCGGGCGCCCATACAGGTCGCCATGGCCAGCGCCTGGCGGGCGGGAAGGGCCGTGGGGTCGCTGGTGGCGCCCTTCGCCAGCAGTGCCGCCAGTCGCATTTCCTCAAACATATCCAGGTCGTTGTTGCTGGCGGGGCCGTCGGTGCCGATGCCGACGTTCAATCCCAGTGCCAGCATTTTGGCGACCGGCGCGATGCCGCTGGCCAGTTTGAGGTTGCTGGTGGGGTTGTGGGCCACGCCCGTCCCGTGGTGGAGCAGGGTGTGCATCTCCCCCTCGTCCAGATGAACGCAGTGGACGGCGGTCGTTTTTGCCTCCAGCATGCCCTGTTTCTTCACCCAGGGGATGATGGGCATCCCGTATTCCGCCCGGTGCTCCTGGACCTCCTGGGCGGTCTCGGCGACGTGGATGTGGATGGGGACGTCGTAGGCCTGGGCCATGCGGGCGCACTCCTGGAGCATCTCGGCGGTGGCGGTGTAGGCGGCGTGAGGCCCCAGCGCGGGCACGATGAGATGGTGGCCTCGCCAGCGCCCGATGAAGGATTCGGCCAGGCGCAGTCCCTCATCGTAACTCATCGCGTCGGGGGTGGGGAATTTGAGGATGGACTGGGCGCAGACGGCCCGCATACCGACCTGGGCGGCGGCATCCGCCACGGCCTCCTCGTAGTAGTACATATCGCCGAAGCAGGTGACGCCGGAGCGGATCATCTCGGCACAGGCCAGTTGGGTGCCCAGCCAGCAGAAGTCGGGGCGGACGAACTCCCGCTCCACGGGCATCATATAGCCGATGAGCCAGACGTCCAGGCGCAGGTCGTCGGCCAGGCCCCGGACCAGGGTCATCGGGGCGTGGGTGTGGGCGTTGATGAGGCCGGGGATGACGGCGTGGCCGGAGCAATCCACTGTCTCGCGCGCCGTCCACTCCTGCCCCACCTCCTCCGCCGGCCCCACCGCGACGATGACTCCCTCCCGGATGGCCACCGCTCCCGGCTCCCAGATGTCGTACCGGTCGTTCATGGTGACAACGATGCCACCGGTCAGGATCAGGTCTGCGGTCTTCATTCTCCCTCCCTTACCTCAGCACAACCCGCCGGAACCGCTCCACGTACCGGACGGTCCCGTCCGGCTCCTCCTTCCGGTACCATTCTCGCAGCCGGGCTTCCAGCCCGTCCGGGTCGGCAATCTGGGAGCGGTGCTGGCGGAGGGCCTCCAGTTTCAGGGCCAGCGTGTCGGTGATGTCCACTTCGGTGTCCGGCTCGGCGGCACCGGCGATGTAGACCTCCCGTACCCGATGGGGCTCCAGACCCTCCGCCAGCAGTTCGGTGAACTGGAGGGGATTGCGGGCGTCGGGGAAGACGGCGTCCAGCGCGGCGTCGCCGATGGCCCGGTGGTCGGGGTGGTTCAGGTAGCCGGAGCGGTAGCGGACGGTGGGGTCGCAGGTGATGACAATATCGGGCTTCCAGCGGCGAATCTGGCGGGTCAGGTCCCGGCGCAATTCCAGGGTGGGGGTCAGGGAGCCGTCGGGGTAATCCAGGAAGACGACCTCCCGCACGCCCAGGACGCGCGCGGCGGCCCGTTGCTCCTCTTCCCGGATATGGGCCAGCCGTTCGGGAGGCATGGCCGGGTCATCGGAGCCCCGCTCCCCGTGCGTGGCCAGGATGTAGATGACCTCCCGGCCCTCCCGCACCCATCGCGCCACTGTCCCTCCGCAGAAGAACTCCGGGTCGTCCGGGTGGGCCAGAATGACCAGGACTCGCTGAGATGCGCTCATCTGCCCTCCTGAGAACCGGCAGAGGATTCTTTGGGGAGGACTTCCACGTCACTGGCGGGAACTTCTACCCGCTGGTCCTCAATCTGAACGATGACCGTACCTTTCAGGGGAGCCAGGTCCACCACCTTGCCCACGCCCCGGGGGGTGCGGACGATGCTCTTGAGTTTGGGCAGTCCCTGGAGGGCTTCCTGGTAGGTCTCGTACTCGTAGGCGATGCAACAGCGCAGTCGCCCGCACATCCCGGTGATGTCGGACGGCGTCAGGGAGATGCCCTGGGCCTTGCCCATACGGATGGAGACGGGGCTGAAGTCGGAAAGGAAGCGGGAGCAGCAGCGGGGCTCGCCGCAGGCCCCGTATCCGCCCAGGAGTTTCGCCCGGTCCCGGGGCCCGATTTGTCGCATCTCCACCTGGGTCTGGAGGTCTGTGGACAGTTCCTGCCGGATTGCCTCCAGGTCTACCCGCGCCTCCGTCTCGTAGAGGATGGTGAGCCGTTTCCCGTCCAGCGTGTACTCGGCGGTGGCAAACTTCACCGGCAGGGACTGCCGGAGAGCCCGGGCGCGTAACTGGAGGAGGACCTCCCGCGCTTTTTCTTCCCACTGTTGCCGGAGGGCCAGGTCGGCGCCGGTGGCCCGCCGGAGGATGGTCTTCAGGTCGTCCCGGCGTTTCTCCGGGGGCAGGTGCCGGATGAAGACGACGCGGCCGATCTGCCGCCCCCAGGCCGTGTCCACCACGACGAAGTCGCCCGGCCTCAGGTCCGTACAGGAGCCGGGGAGGAAAGAGTAAATCTTCCCCCCTTCCTGAAAACGGACCCCCACGATGGGCTGTTCCGACCGGTCTGGCCTGGGAGGCTGCTCCTGGCACTGGGCCG
>JBBIKR010000216.1:0-3693 GCA_037445395.1 Thermoflexales bacterium | reverse complement strand
GCGGAGAGGGCCAGGGCCGGATGGAGGATGTCGGTGGTCACCGTCGCCCCGGCGGAGGCGGTGCCGCCCAGGGCATCGGTGCCGGTGGCGGTGAAGGTCGCGGCCGTCGGGTCGCCGGAGGCGGGGCCGGTGGCGTCAAAGGATGTGCTCGCTCCCGGAGCCAGTGTGCCCGTCCAGGTGGAGCCGTCCGGCAGCGGGACGGAGACCGTCAGCGCCGCATCGCCGGTGTTGGTGACGGTCACCCGGTAGGTCAATGTGTCTCCCTGGTGGGCCATTGCCGGGCCGGTGGCGGAGAGGGCCAGGGCCGGATGGAGGATGTCGGTGGTCACCGTCGCCCCGGCGGAGGCGGTGCCGCCCAGGGCATCGGTGCCGGTGGCGGTGAAGGTCGCGGCCGTCGGGTCGCCGGAGGCGGGGCCGGTGGCGTCAAAGGATGTGCTTGCCCCCGGCGCCAGCGCGCCCGTCCAGGTGGACCCATCCGGCAGGGGGATGGAGACCGTCAGCGCCGCATCGCCGGTGTTGGTGACGGTCACCCGGTAGGTCAACGTGTCCCCCTCGTGGGCCATCGCCGGGCCGGTAGCGGAGAGGGCCAGGGCCGGATGGAGGATGTCGGTGGTCACCGTCGCCCCGGCGGAGGCGGTGCCGCCCAGGGCATCGGTGCCGGTGGCGGTGAAGGTCGCCACCGTCGGGTCGCCGGAGGCGGGGCCGGTGGCGTCAAAGGACGTGCTTGCCCCCGGCGCCAGCGTGCCCGTCCAGGTGGACCCGTCCGGCAGCGGGACGGAGACCGTCAGCGCCGCGTCGCCGGTGTTGGTGACGGTCACCCGGTAGGTCAACGTGTCCCCCTCATGGGCCATTGCCGGGCCGGTGGCGGAGAGGGCCAGGGCCGGATGGAGGACCCGGACGAAGGCGTCGTCCGAATCGGAGACGTCGGGCCATCCGGCGATGGGGGTGCTGTCGGCCAGGGTCGGCGTGCCGATGGCGGTGCCCGTATTGGCGGCCGAATCGGCGACGGGCGTGGCGAACCGACAGGTCATCATCTCACCCGGCGCCAGGTCCGGGATGGTGCAGATAGAACCATAGCGGTTGTCCGTCACCCGGATGTCATCCAGATACGTGTTGCCGGTATTGACCACCTCATAGGTGTAGGTAACGGAATCGCCGCTGTGGATGAGGTCCGGGGAGGCGGTAACGGTCAGAGAAATCGCCGGGGCGGGCGGGAAGTTCCCCAGGTACTCCTCGTGGACATCGCCGCTGACCAGGGTGAAGGAGCGGGAGATGCCGGTGGTGGCATACCAGCCCTCCGGCAGGGTCTCCCGGACATAGTAGTTGCCGGGGATCAGGTCGGGGGGATTGCGGTTCGGGTCGTTGCTGAAGTAGACCCAGCCGCTGTCATCCGTCGCCCGGTTCCAGCCAGCGGCCTGGGACCCGTCCGCCCGATAGAGGCCCACGTTCCAGCCGCTCAGCGGGAGGTCGCCGTCGGTGAGACTACCGCTGAGGTCGGTGTCGTGGAAAATGTAAACTTTCACCACCGGGAGTTTAATCTGGCCGAAGAGGACGTGGACCACATCTCCGGGGTCCAGGGTCACCGTCTGGGTGAGGGGGGAGGTCGCCAGCCAGCCGCTCTTCTGGGTCAGGACGACGGTGTAGGTGCCGGGAGGCAGGGCCCAGGTAGCGTTGCCGGTCGCGTTCGTGGTCTTGCTGGTCTTTCCGACTACGGTGACGGTCCACCCGCTCTGGCCCTGCTCGCCGTCCTGGGGGAGGCCGTCCATATTCAGGTCGTTGAAGACGGTCGCGACCAGCGAGCCGCCGCTGACCCAGGTGGCGCTGGCGGTGGCCGCAACGGTTCCCTCGGCATATTGACCCAGAACCAGTTTCTGTTTGTTGGGATTGACGCCGACGAAGACCGTGCCGACGGGGAGGGGCATCTGGGCCGTAGCGGTGATGTACGAAGTCCCGGCGACCGCCGAAGTGAGGGTGAAGGCCGCCTCGCCGTTCTCGTCCGTGGTCACCACGGAGGGAGTGACGGTGCCCAGGCTGACGGTCAGGGTGACGGTCTGCCCGGCGACGGGCTGGCCTCTCCGGGTCACCTGGAGGGTGAACGGGGCCTCGTCCCCCACGGCCAGGGCGGCGCTGGAGGGAGAGATGGCAATGTTGGGGGCGTCGGGGGCACAGGCGTCGGCCAGAGCCTGGACGGCGGCGATGATCTCCTGGGTGCGGGTGTAGACATCGGGCGGGGTGGGAGATTTGTTCAGCAGTACGAAGCCGTCGGAGAAGTACCAGACGGCGGCCTGGCGGGCGGCCATCTCCTTTTTGACGTCGGGCAGGCGGCCCGGGGCGGTGTCGTTCTGGTAATCGGCGGCGTCGGCCCGGGGCGGGTAGTGGAGGAGCAGCCAGCGCACCCGGCAATCCATCTCCTCGGACGAAGCGACCACCTTATCCCCGTTGGAGATGGAGTGCAGAAGGTCGGTACAGAAGGTATTGACCCGGGGGCCGTTGGTGATCTGAAGGTAGAGAGTGCCGGCCCAGACCGTTCTGGCGTTTCCGCCGACCGTCCCTTTGATCTGGAGAAGCGGGTTGGACGAATTCACCACAACGGTTCCGGTCTCTCCATCCGCCCAGACAATAGAGGTCAGCAATGCCAGCGCTACGGTCAGCACCAGCAGCGTCCCGGATACGCGACGCACATGGGTTTTCATCTTCTCTCCCTTCTCCCACTACATAGACAACAATTTATCGCCCTTTGCCATAATTGTACCCCCTGAAGGTTGGAATCCGGTTTGAGATTTTCGGGCACACAGTGGGAAAAAGGTACTAAGGTGGGGGAAAAGAGAGGGTCTGCACCGCTATGCGCGGCCTGATGGGCCTGTTCGGGGGAGGAAATGGGATCGGCAGGGGAGATCCATGCCGGCCCCGCGCCATCCGAATTTTCCCGGAAGGCGCCTGCGACGGTTACTCAGGGGCAAAATAGTACCCCCGGCCCCGCTCCGTGCAGATGAACCGGGGATGAGAGGGGTCATCCTCTATCTTCTGCCGGAGCCGCCAGATGTACCATTTGACTTGCCGGAGGTCGGTGTCCCCGTTCGGTCCCCAGATGGCTTGATAGATGGCTTCTGGGGGCAGGACATGTCCCGCCCGTTCCGCCAGGAACAGGAGCAGGTTGTATTCCAGCGGACTCAGGGGAATCTCTTGTCCCTCGCGGAAAACCTTCGCCAGCGAGCGGTTGATGACCAGTTTCCCACCCTGAAAGCGCAGAAGTCTGGAAGGGGACGTCTGCAACCGGGAGCGGCGGAGCATCGCCTGAACCCGGGCGACCAGTTCGGCGGGGTGGAAGGGCTTGATTATATAATCGTCCGCCCCCCGGTTTAACCCGTCCACGATGGATTCCACCTCGCCGATAGCCGTGAGGAAGAGAATGGGAACCGGGGAATGCCGCCGGATTTGCTGGCAGACCTCTTTCCCGCTCATCCCGGGCATCAGGACGTCCAGGATAATCAGGTCGGGGGCGATTTGCGGGAGGATATGGAGCGCGGTAGGTCCATCCGGGGCCGTGTACACGGCAAACCCATAAGCCTCCAGCAGGGACTGGAGAATGGCACGCAACTCCGGGTCATCGTCCACGACAAGAATTCGCGGTTTGTCCATAGTATTTGACCACCGTGAATTTTGGCGAAACAGTTTAGCCGCTATGGGGCCAGA
>JBBIKR010000215.1:0-3742 GCA_037445395.1 Thermoflexales bacterium | reverse complement strand
GCGCCCGCCCCCCCGGGCGCGGGGTCTTTCGGGGGGGGGGGGGGGGCGGGCCGCCCCCCCCCCCCCCACACCCCCCCCTCTCCACCGCTACATCTGCTCCAGTTTTCGCCGCAGTTCCTCCGGCGTCGCGGCAATCAGCGGGACGTAGCGGGTGCCCGGATAGTACTGCCGGAAGAAGGCCTCCAGGTCACCGGGCCACTTTTCCGGGTTAATGGCGATGACGGTCTTGCTCACGAGGGCCCCGATGCCCGCGTCGTCGGCACTGCCGCCGATGGTCCAGCGGCGCCGCTCCCAGGCGCCACTCTCCAGAATGGCGCGCACCCACTCCGCGCCAGCATCCGGCGGCAGCAGGACGTAGGTTCGGTCGTACTGCTCCCGGGGCAACCCCCACACCCTGGGGCGGACGGTGAGGGTCATCTGGGCCAGCGGAGCGGCCACCCCTTCCGTCAGCAGGGCAACGGAATGCTCCCCGGCCTTCTGGGGAACAAAATCCCAGAGGTAGGGAGGATTCACGTTCGCTCCTGCGGGAGTTGCCGCGAGCAGGGCGCCGTCGGGCCCGGCAACGCGCAACGTCGCGCCGGCCAGCGGCCGGTCGGACTGGGCCGTCACCCGGACCGTCTGCCCAACCTCGGGGGAGGCCGGTTCGGCGGTCAACTGCACCTGGGGCATCGGGCTGACCGCCTCCAGCACCACGTCGTCCCAATAGGCATCGTTGTGCTTGAAGGGCCACAGGGTGCGGGAGCGCAGGAAGACGGTCACCTTATCGGCCTGCGCCGTGACCTCCACGGTCGGGACCTGGCGGTAAGCGTTATAGATATGGGCCCCCTTCCCCCAGACCACGGTGGGCGCATAGGGATTGGTGCCACCCGTGGGGTCAATCCCCACCCAGAAGGTGAAGTTCCGGTCGGCCTCGTCCAGGCCCGCCGTCCCTTCCTCCGCGAAGAACGCGTTATATCCCACATAGCTCCCCTCGCTCCAGCGCGGGTCGCTCTCGTGGGGAGAGCCCCAGGAGTTGCTCCAGGCGTGGGCCCAGGCGGAGAGCCGCAGACGGGTGCCGGGTGCCACCTCTACCCGCTGGAAGAGCCCCGCATCGTGGATGCGGGAGAAGGTGAAAACCAGACAACCCCAGTTCCCGGCGTGGACCCGGTTCGGGTCGGGCGTCAGGCCGCAGGGCCGGACCTCCGGCGCGCTCCAGCCCACCCCGTTCTGCGGGTCGTGCTCCACCGGCAGGCCGTGGAGGTACCAGGCCGTCCAGCCTTCGGGGCAGGCCATTTCCCCCGCCTCCCGCTCATAGGGCGTGCCCCCTACCGGGCAGACAAGGCACCGGTGATGGGTGCCCTCCCACCCGCGCTCAAAGTCGCCATTCCGCAGAAGATTTGATGCCATGGTGCCCCCTTTCTGTTGGTTACGGTTCTTCTATTTCCTTCGTCGCTGGAAGAGGTCCAGCCATTCCTGAATCTCGTCTTCGGAGATATGCGGGGCCCGTTCTTCATGCGAAGCAGAAGGTGGCGCCCGCATTTCGGCGACGAACTCCTCCGCGGAGGCGACCCGCGCGCCAGCCTGCCGGGCGATACGCTGGATTTCGCGGTCCGAGGAGACGACCAGCCAGCCTGCGGGGTCGCGAATTTTCCGCAGTCGCTCCCGGATGACGTCATCGGCGCGGCGGCCTGCCGGAGCGAAGACCACTTCCACCTCGGGCGTGCTCAGAGCCCCGGAGCGCCCACCCAGCACACCCGCATCAAAGACGACAACCGCCCGCCGTCGGTGATGTCGGCAGTAACGCTGCAATCGGCGCACCAGTTCCACTTCGTCATCCGGATCCGCCAGGCTGAGCTCCGGAATTTTGCCGATCAGGTTGTGGCCATCAATCAGAAGAGGCATGAGAGCAAGATGCAGGATGCAAGATGCAGGATGCAGGATGCAAGATGCAGGATGCAGGATGGTTTAAGAGCGTTTGGTTTCCAGGGCTTCGGTATAGAGGCGGTAGGCATCTCCGACGGTACGGACCTGCCAGGCCGTCTCTATCGGGATCAGGATTCCCCTCTCCTCCAGACTGAGCATCATCTCCACCAACTGGATAGAATCGGCCATCAGGTCCTCCACGAACGATGCCTCCGGCGACACCTTGGACTCGTCCACATCCAGTTCCTCTGCCACAATGCGGCGGAATTCCTCAAAGGTGATCCTGGGCATTGAGGCCTCCTGAAATGAGATGAGTGCAGGTAACTATTCAGGCTTCCTCATCCCTCCCCCGCCGCCTGCGGCGGCACCCCCTCCCCTCTCCTGGCCGAAGGCCAGGAGAGGGGAGAGGGCAGGGGGAGGGGTGAGGTGGTTCCGTTTTTCAAACCAGCGATTGCTGGTACACCCGGAAGTGTTTGTACCGTTCGGCCCCCCAACGCTGGGCGACCAGGTTCATCATCAGGTTGTACTCGCCCGTGACGGACCCGTCCAGCCAGGCGTATCCCCGCTCCATAAAGCCCCGAATCACCCCCAGGTAGAGCAGCGCGTCTATGCCCCGCATCCGGTATCGGTCCAGAACCCCCATCAGTTTGAAGGACGCCACGTCAATCCGGCGGATCAGGCCGCGTACCCGTAGCCAGTTGAATGGAAACAGGCGCCCGTTCAGGTGGATGAGGACCCGGTTCATGTCCGGAATCGCCACTCCGAAGCCCACCGGTTCCCCGTCAATCTCGGCGATGAGCGCCATCCTCGGGTCTATCAGCGAGCGCAGCGGGTTCGCCATCGCGATGAAGTCTTCCTCCGACATCGGGATGTAGTCCGGAAAATGCTTCAGGGTTTCGTTGAACAGGTACCAGACCACCCGCACCTCCCGGTCCCAGTCGTCCAGGCGGATGGAGCGGAGGGTGACCCGGTTGACTCGCTGGGCGGCCTCGGCGACGTGGAGAATCTCCTGAGGTACGTGCTCCAGGTTCTCGCCGATCTGGTGGCGGAAGATGCGGTAGGCATAGAAGTCGGCATGCTTCTCCATGCCGTACTGTTCCAGGAACCGGGCGTAGTACGGCGGGGTATGGGATTGGAGCATCACCGGGGGGCAGTCGGCGCCAGCGATGAGGACGCCCCCGTGGTCGGACTGGGTGAAGTTCATCGGGCCACGCATCACCGTGGCCCCCTGGTCCCGGAGCCAATCCCGGGCCGCATCCAGCAGCGCGGCGGCCACGGAGTAGTCCTCCACCACCTCAAAGAAGCCGAAGCCCCCCACTGCTTCGCCCCGGTACTGGTTGGCGCGGTGGTCCACGAAGGCCACGATGGTCCCCACCACTTCCCGCCCCACCCGGGCCAGCAGGCGCAGGACATCGGCATGGCGGAAAAAGGAACCGCGCTCGGGATCCAGCGTTTTCATCTGGTCCGAAATCAGGGGCGGCACCCAGTTGCGGTCCCCCCGGTAGACCCGCCAGGGGAAGCGGACAAAGGCCTCCAGGTCGCGATGGCTCTGGACCGGCTCAACGGTCACCATGCCCTCACCTCCAGTGGTACTATGCCATTAAAAGGAGAATTTGTCAAATCTACCTCACCCCTCTCCCAAACCCCCTCCTCTTCTCCCCCCCATTGAAGCCCCGCGGGCTGTTTTGGAGCCCCGAAGGGGTTGCAGCATCAGCCCGACGTTTCAGTCAGGCGAAAGAATCTCCTCCGATTGTGGGAATGACCGCAATGTGTTAAAATGACCCTGCACTCATTTCCAGCACGCCGATCTACCGATGAAGCGATTGGTTCTGATCCTGGC
>JBBIKR010000214.1:0-3827 GCA_037445395.1 Thermoflexales bacterium | reverse complement strand
AGAAAAATCTGGCTCATGTTCGGACTGGGCGCAAACGCTTTAGCGCCTTCTTTTTCCTCACCTCCCGGCGGCTGAGCTGCCACCTTTCCCGGTCGGCGAAGGCCGACCGGTGGCTGGAAGCCCAAAGAAGGCGACGCCTCGGGCGAGCCCTCGGCGTGGCCCTTCAGTCGACGCTACCGGTGGCCACATAATGCCGCCATCGTCCAGGTGAATGCCTATGAGGGCAAATGGACAGCGAAGGGATTGAGCGGAATCTGCGTGCCGTGCAGGAACGGATTGCGGAAGCCGCCCTGCGGGCCGGGCGGGACCCCGCCGCGGTGACCCTGGTCGCCGTCACCAAGACCTTTCCGGTGGAGGTCATCCTGGCCGGGTACGCGGCGGGCCTGCGCCACTTTGGGGAGAACCGCCCCGAGGAGGGGGCGGCGAAAATCCCCGCCGTCAACGCCGCCGTCCCCGGTCCCCGCCCCACCTGGCACATGGTCGGCCACATCCAGAGCCGTAAGGCCGACCTGGCCGTGGCCTATTTTGACGTTGTCCACTCCGTGGACCGGCCGAAAATCGCCCTGCGGCTGAGCCGATTCGCCGTGGAGGCCGGGCGGGAGATGCCTGTTCTCCTGGAATGCAACATCAGCGGGGAGGCAACGAAGTTCGGCTTCGCGGTGGACCGCTGGCAGGAGGACGCGGCCCAGCGGGAGGCGTTCTTTGCCGACTGCGCGGCGATTCTGGCCCTGCCCGGCCTGCGGGTGGAGGGACTGATGACCGTCGCGCCGTTCACCGATGACCCGGAGGCGGTGCGTCCGGTCTTCGCCGGGCTACGGGCGCTGCGGGACGCCCTGCAGGAACGGTTCCCCTCTCTCCCCTGGCGCGAACTCTCTATGGGGATGACCGACGACTTTGAGGTCGCCGTGGAGGAGGGTGCAACCATGGTTCGCATCGGGCGGGCCATCTTCGGACCCCGGAGGGAGGAATGGTAGCGTTTGTTCTGTACCGGCTGATCCGTACCCTGTTCGCCCTGTACACCTTTGCCATCATCGCCCGGGCGCTGTTGCCGGTCTTCGGCCTCTCGTATGCCCATCCGGTGATGCGCTTCCTGTACACCATCACGGAGCCGCTGCTGGCTCCCATCCGCCGCCGCCTGCCGTATGTGGGGCCGGTGGACTTCAGCCCGCTGGTCCTCATCCTGCTCCTCTGGCTGGCGGAGCAGGCCCTCATCTGGTTGCTGTTCTGACCACGGACCGCAGGCGGGCAGGATAAATCTGCGCTACAACGATCGCACGGGGTCACAACTCCACTGTGTCAAGTGCTGTGGAACGACTGAGGGTTCAGGAAGGTCCTGAGGGGTGCACGTTCGGCGTCCACGTTGCGCCGGGGAGCCGGCAGGATGCCGTCGTCGGCCTCTACGGCGACGCGCTGCGGGTGCGCCTGCGCGCTCCGGCGACGGAGGGAAAGGCCAACCAGGCCCTGCGGGCCTTTCTGGCCGAAAGACTGGATGTGCCCGTGGATGCGGTGGAAATCCTCTCCGGCCACACCTCCCGCCACAAAGTGGTCCGGGTGGCGGGGGTCACCGCCGACCGGGTGCGCTCGCTGCTGAGGAGTGCCGGATGAAGAACCAGACCGGAGGTGCAATCATGGCAAAGCAAATCCGTGAACCGGGGACCTATCTGTACCCCTTACCCGTCGTGCTGGTCAGTTGCGGCGTGGGCCGCGCCAACATCATCACCCTCTCCTGGGTGGGCACCGTCTGCTCGGCGCCGCCGATGATCGGCATCGGGGTCCGCCCGTCGCGCCATTCCCACCATCTCATCCAGGAGGTGGGGGAGTTCGTCGTCAACCTGCCCACCGCCGACCAGGCCCGGCAGGCGGATTACTGCGGCCGCGTCTCCGGAAAGGACGCCGACAAGTGGGCCGCCTGCGGGTTCACCCGGGCCGCCGGGACCCGGGTACGGGTCCCCCTCATTGCCGAGTGCCCCGTCAACATAGAGTGCCGCCTCCGCCACACGGTTCCGCTGGGGAGCCACGACCTCTTCATCGGCGAGGTGGTCGCCGTCCATGTGGACGAAGCGGTACTGGATGCAGAAGGACGGGTGGATTTCGCCCGCCTGGCCCCGTTCGTCTACACGGGGCGGGACTACTGGCGGTTGGGGGAAAGTTTATCTCCGGTGGGGTTTTCGTTGAAGTCCTGAAAACCGCCAGAACTACTTCCGGCGGGCGGTGGGGAGGGTGTCCAGCGTCTGGCCGTGGAGGGCCCGCCGCATCGCCTCCCGGTCGTCCCAGGGGTACTCCACCGTCCCGAAGCACATGGACTGTTCGTGCCCCTTGCCGCAGGCGATGACCACGTCTCCGGCGCGGGCCATCTGACAGGCCCGCAGAATGGCCTCCCCCCGGTCGGGGACGCGGAAGAGGTCCACCCCCTCCCGCTTCCCGGCCTCCTGCGCCGCCGCCGCGCTGGTCGCCATAATCTCCGCCAGGCTCTCCGTCCGGGGGTCCTCGGCGGTCAGGACCACCACGTCCGCCAGTTCCCCCGCGACCCGCCCCATCAGCGTCCGCTTCTGCCGGTCCCGCAGGCCCGCGCAGCCGAAGACGACGATGACCCGCCCCCGGGCCATCCCCCGCGCCGTCCGCAGGGCCTGCTCCAGCGCGTTGGGGGTGTGGGCGAAGTCCACGATAGCCAGGAAGTCCTGCCCCTCGTCTATCCGCTCCATCCGCCCCGGCACCCCCCGCACCGCCGCGATCCCCCGGGCGACCGCATCCGCCGGGATGCCCAGGGCCACCGCCGCCGCCGATGCCGCCAGAATGTTGCTGACGTTGTACGCGCCGACCAGGGGAGTTGTCACTTCTACCGGGCCGTCGGGCAGGTTCAGAGTGAGACGGGTGGCGTCCGGCGCGTGCCGGACTTCTCCGACGGTCACATCCGCCGGGACGGACCGGCTGTAGGTGATGTGACGGTCGGCGGGAATCGGGCGGAGGAGGTCGTAGGAACTGTCGTCCCGGTTGAGGACGGCAACTTTGGGGACGCCCGGTTTGCGGAAAGAGGTGGCCAGTCCTTCAAAGAGCATGGCTTTGGCCCGCCGGTACGCCTCCAGGGAGCCGTGAAAGTCCAGGTGCTCGTGGGTGATGTTGGTGACGACGGCGACGTCAAAGTCGCAACCCGCCACCCGGTGCTGGGCCAGCCCGTGGGAAGTGACCTCCAGGACGGCGTGGGTGGCGCCGGTCTGGACCATACGGGCCAGGTATCGCTGGAGGTCGGGCGGGTCGGGGGTGGTGGTGTGGAAGCCGGTATCCACCTCCTCCTCGCCGATGCGGGCGGCGACGGTGCTGACCAGTCCGGCGTTGAGGCCGGCGGCGCGCAGGATGGAATGAATGAGGGTGACGGTGGTGGTCTTGCCGTCGGTGCCGGTGACGCCGACCAGGGTCATCCGGCGGCCGGGGAGGCCCTCCCACGCGGCGCAGAGCCAGCCCCAGGCCTGGCGGGCGTCGGGGACCTGGACGTAGGCGAAGGTGCCCCAGGGCAGGTCCGGCATCCGGTCGGGCGAGCGCTCCCCGACGACGGCGACGGCGCCCGCCGCCAGGGCGTCGGGGATGTAGGCGTGCCCGTCCAGGCTGACCCCGGGGATGGCGACGAAGAGGTCGCCGGGGCGCACGCGGCGGGAATCCGCCGCGATGCCGCCGACCTCTGGGTCCGGGCCGAGGCGGTGAGCGATGGCGGGCAGATGGGCAGTCAGTTCGCTCAGGCGCATGGTGGGAATCTCCACCCCCTGTTTCGGGGGGCAACCGCAAGGGTTGCCCTACGCAAGGTAGCAGGTTGCGGCGGCGGCCCGCCGAAGGCG
>JBBIKR010000213.1:0-3963 GCA_037445395.1 Thermoflexales bacterium | reverse complement strand
CAAAGAGCCAAACTTCAGGGGAGGGGGTAGCGGCGAGGGGCCACGCCGAGCCCTCGGCCTGAGGGGCTTTCGCCCGAGGCGCCGCTGGGGGTGGGGTGAGGTCGGCGCAGGCCGACCGTCGTTATACCGGCATCCGGCGGCCGGTGGGGTTGCGGCGGAAACGGCCGAACTCCGTCAATCCGGTCAGTTGCTCCACGGAGAAGACCGGCCCATCCAGGCAGACCAGCATCCCGTCCAGCGCGCACTGTCCGCAGATGCCGAATCCGCACTTCATGTACCGCTCCACGCTCAACTGCCCGGGCAGGGAGTACTCCTGGCAGAGGCGGAGGACGGCCACCAGCATCGGCTCCGGCCCGCAGGCATAGACGGCGGGGGGCGGGTCGCGCCGGGCCGCCTCCAGCGCCGCCCCTACCGCCGTATCCCGCCGCCCGGCAGAGCCGTCGTCGGTGGCGATCACCAGTTCCACTCCCAGGGCCTGGAAGCGGTCCTCATAGATGAGGTCGTTGGCCCGCCGGGCGCCCACCACGACGGTGGTGGGAATCTCCTGCCGGACCGCGTGACAGGCCAGGAAATACAGGGGGGCCACGCCGTAGCCGCCGCCGATCAGCAGGGCCGGCCGGTCCGACAGGAGTTGGAACCCCCGGCCGAACGGCCCGCGCACCCCCACCCGGTCCCCTTCCCGAACCCGGTGGAGCGCGGTGCTGAACGGGCCGACACGGGCGACGGTGAGCGTCAGCGGAGCGGGATGGGCGATGGAAATGGGCTTTTCATCCACGCCGGGGAGCCAGAGCATCACGAACTGCCCCGGCTGGGCCTCCGGGAGTGCCGTATCCAGGACGAATGTGCGCACCCGGCGGCTCTCCACCTGGACCTCTCGGATGGAGACAATCTGGGGCAGGGGCACGGAAACCGTCTCCGTTCCAGTGGTAGCACAGGATTTATCCTGTGGTAGCACAGAATTTTATCCTGTTCCGGCCCCCGCCACCTTCCGCCAGTCGGCCAGGAACCGCTCCAGGCCGGCGTCGGTGAACGGGCTGCGGACCATCTGCTGGAGAACGCCGAAGGGGACGGTGATAATATCGGCGCCCGCCAGCAATGCCTCCACCACGTGGGCCGGATGCCGGATGCTGGCGGCCAGCACCTGGCAGGGAAACCCGTAGCGGTCAAAAATCGCCCGCGTCTGGCGGACCACTTCCATCCCGTCCAGGCCGGCGTCGTCCATCCGCCCGACGAAGATAGAAGCGTACGTCGCCCCGGCCTTCGCGACCAGGTAGGCCTGAAGGGGGGAGAAGATGAGGGTGGCGTTGATCCGCCCGTTGGGCCAGCGGGAGATTTCCCGCATCGCCTTTAACCCCTCCACCGTGCAGGGGATTTTGACGAAGACGTGCTCCGACCAGGCCAGAATCTCCCGCGCTTCGGCGATCATCCCCTCGGCATCGGTGGAGATGACCTCCGCGCTGACCGGTCCCCGGACGATGTCCACGATTTCCAGCGTGGTGGCTTTCAGGTCGGCGGTGCCGGCCCGCATCATCAGCGTCGGGTTGGTGGTGACGCCGTCCAGGATTCCCCAGGCCGCCGCCTGACGCACTTCATTGACGTCCGCCGTATCCAGAAAAAGCAGTGCCACAATTCCTCCCATACACCAAAGGGCCCGGCACCCATCGGGTGCCGGGCCCCTCTCCGGATGCCTTACGGCAGTGAACCGATGTTCCCTTCCACCAGCCAGTCCATCGTGGTCAATTCATAGACGTTGAGCCGCTGGCCCGGCTTCACCCGCAACTGACCGGTCTGGTCCTTGATCGGGCCGGTGAAGGGGTCAAAGAGGACGGCCGGGTCGGTCATCTGCTCCAGCCGCTTGAAGACCAGGTCGTAGACGCTGATCTCGCCCAGGAGCGGGTCTGTGACCTTCACGGCCTTCAGCGGCTCCTCAAACTTGGGGTTGATGGGCACTCCGAAGTCGCTGCCCAGTTCCACACCTTTCTGGCCCAGGATGTACCAGTAGTCCACGTTCTCCAGGTTTTTGTTGTTGTAGATGCCCAGGTAGACCTTCGTCAGGATGTCCTCGTAGATGCGCTCCCAGTGGACCAACTGGCCGCTGACCAGGGAGTTGGGGCCGAACTGGGCCATCGGGCTGTAGTGGCCGAAGGAGTAGACCGGCTGCCCCTTGTTGGTGTACTCTTCGGCCACCTGAACGACGGTGGGGGAGTCCTCCGTGAAGGCCAGGACGTCCACCCCCTCGGCGATGAGGGCTTCGGCGGCCTGGCGGGCCTTGGCCGGGTCGTACCAGGAGAAGAGCCAGCGGACGTCCACTGTGGCGTTGGGATTCACCTCGCGGACGCCCAGGGTGAAAGCGTTCATGTGGCGGATGACCTCCGGGATCGCCTGGGCGGCTACATAGCCGACCTTGCCGCTCTTGGTCAGCGCGCCGGCCATCAGACCGTTCAGATAGTAGACCTGGTAGAAGTCGGCCATGTAGGTGCCCATGTTGGGGGCCCGCTTGTACCCGGAGCAGTGGAAGAAGATTTTATCCGGATACTTCTGGGCCGCCGCCAGGGTCCCATCCATGAAGCCGAAACTGGTGGTGAAGACGATGTCGCACTTCTCTTCCACGATGAAGCGGTCCAGGAACCGCTCCACGTCGGCTTCCGGCACGGACTCCGCATAGGCGGTCTCCAGCCAGGGGAACTCCTTCTCCACAATCTGGCGGGCCTGGTCATGGGCGTGAGTCCAGCCGATGTCGCCGATCGGGCCGACGTAGATGAAGCAGGCCTTCAGTTTCCCCAACTGGGGGCCTGCCGGGGTGGGGGTTGCCTTCGGCTGGCAGGCAACCAGCAACAGGGCGATGACGACGGTGAGTACGACAGGGGTCCAGAGACGCTTGGACATGGCACTTTCCTCCTTCGGTAAGATGGGTGGGTCAATCAGCAGGGAATTGAAGAAGAGAACGACCGACGGTGGCAGAATTGAGCCAGGGGTCACCTCCTTTCGGAAAACGGATGCGTTTTTGTTATAGCACAACCTGGGCGATTTGGCAAGCGGACTGGTTGCGCGGGGCGCGAATCGTGTTACAATTCACCATAGCACGCCCGGTGCCATCCGGGCTTCCTGGAAATGCGCGGAACGGCTTGCTGACGGATGGAGGTGACGATGACTTCCCGGTCTGGATGTGCAACTGCAGTGATTGTTTTGCTCCTGATCGCCCTGATTGCGCTGGTCATCTGGCTGGCGCCGGATATCCGGGCGCGCCTGAGCCCATTGGGTGAGGCCAGAGAGACGCTGGAACGGGAGGTGGGGGAACTCCTGCACCCCACGCCCACGATCCGCCCCAGTCCGGCGACCATTGTGCGGGAGATACAGAGTCTGAGCCGGCTGGAGACCGTCGTCTACACCGTGGAGAAGGTGATCACCGCCGAATCCGGGCAGGGAGCGCTGGCCTTCCTTTTTGGCGACAAACTCCTCTTGGTCGCCCACGGGCAGGTCATCGCGGGCGTGGACCTGGGCAAAGTCCAGGAGGGGGACGTGACGGTGACCGCCGACGACCGGGTGGTGCTGACCCTGCCTCCGGCGGAAGTGTTCGTCGTCCGGCTGGACAATGAGAAGACCTTCGTCTACGACCGGGATACGGGGGTTTTCGGGATGAAGCCGGACCTGGAGACGGCGGCGCGGCAGGCGGCGGAGCAGGAAATCCTCCGGGCCGCCCTGGCGGACGGTATCCTGGAGACCGCAGACCGGAATGCCCGCTCTTTCCTGGAAGGCTTCATCAAGGGCTTCGGCTTCCGGGAAGTCGTCTTTGTTCGGGCCACTCCGGCCCCGCCTCCGCCCACTCTGCCGGTGACCGTCGTCCCGCTGCCCCCCACTCCATAGGGCGACGGTGCGTGTTCTCTGCCCACAATTCGCGTACCTACCGGCGGACGCATTCATCCTCACCCCTCCCCCAACCCCCTCCCCTCTCCTGACCTGCGG
>JBBIKR010000212.1:0-3980 GCA_037445395.1 Thermoflexales bacterium | reverse complement strand
GCGGCCCGGCTCAAACCCCGACCGCCCCTCCGCCCGTCGTCACGGTTGTGCGCGAGCAGGTGGTGGTCACCGCAACCCCCGCCCCTGAGCCCAAGAAACTGGAAATCTTCCACTGGTGGACGGCGGGCGGTGAGCGAGAAGCGGCCGACGCGATGTTCAAGGCCTTCAAGGACAAGGTGCCGGACGTAGAAATCGTGGAGAACCCGGTCGCCGGCGGCGGTGGTGTGAGCCACCGGGTGGTCCTCCAGGCCCGGCTCTCCGCCGGTCTGCCCCCGGACACCTGGCAGACCCTGGGCGGCGCCGAACTGAAGTCCTATGTGGACGGCGGCTATCTGGAACCGCTGGATGATCTGTGGGCGGAGTTGAACTACGCCGCGGTCATCCCCGGTCCGCTGGCCAAGGCCGTGACCATCAACGGGCACCCCTACGTCGTCCCCCTGAACATGCACATCCAGAACATCCTCTACTACAACAAGGCCCTGTTTGATGAGTTGGGCCTCCAGCCGCCGACCAACTACGACGAACTGATCGCCGTCGCCAAGGCGATCAAGGAAGCCAAGCCGGAGATGAGCCCCCTGGCCCTGGGCACCAAGGAGAAGTGGGAAGCGGCCTTCGTGTTTGACAGCATCCTGCTGGAGGTGGGAGGCCCGGCCCACTACGTCCAGGTCTACAAGGGCGAGGTGGATGTCAAGAACGACCCCGCCTACAAGGAGGCGCTGCAGAAACTGGAGGCGCTGGTACCCTACATCTATCCTTACCACGCCGGTCTGACCTGGGATGAGTCCTGCGGTCTGGTCGTCTCGGGTGACGCGGCGATGGTGCTGATGGGGACGTGGGCCATCGGCTACTTCCAGAGCCGGGGCTGGACGCCGGGCAAGGAGTTCAGCGCGGTCACCTTCCCCCAGAAGCCGGAGCGCATCCTCCTCTTCCACCCCGACACCTACGGCCTGGCGAAGGGCGCGCCGCATCCGCAGACGACGATGGAGTGGCTGAAGGTCGTGGCCTCGCCGGAACTTCAGATCCCCACCGACGTGACCCAGGGCGGGTTGTTCGCCCGGCTGGACATTGATCCTGCCAACTTCCCCGACCCCATCCGGCAGGAACTCCAGACCTACGTCCGGAACAACCCGGACAAACTGATCCTGGACCAGCACGGCAGCATCGCACCCTTCAGTTTCACCCAGGCCTACTGGGACGTCATTGCGGCGTTCATTGCGCAGCCCAACGTGGATAGCACCCTCTCCGCAGTGGCAGACCTGATGACCACGTACAACGTGAAGGCCGAGGCGGCCTGGTATCAGTGGCCGTAATCTGCCGGCTGCCGGAAGCCCCAACGACATGACGCCGCAATGGGTCACCGGTTCGAGTAGTTGAGATGAACAAGGGGGTATTTGCGGAATGGAAAGCCGCAAATACCCCCTTCATTTATCCGGGATGTCCCAATGAACCGAAAACCGCGACGTTCCTTTAAGCAGCGCGTCTCCGAAGTGCTGGAGTCCCTGCCCTTCCTGGCTCCCCTGCTGATTTTCCTGATCGTTCTGTACGGGATGCTGGGCTGGACTCTCTACGTTTCTATGGCCAACTGGGTGGGCACCGCGCCCAACTACGAATTTGCCGGGTTGAAATGGTATCAGATGATGTTCCGCCTGGACCGCTTCCGGGTGGATATGAACAACAACGTGAAGTGGCTCTCGCTGGGGGTTCTCCCTACCGTTGTCCTGGCCCTGTTCCTGGCCTATATGCTGGAAATTGGCTCGGTGAAGCGAATTGAGGGATATGTGCGGACGCTCATCCTCTACCCGGTCGCCATGTCCTTCGTGGTGACCGGCACCATCTGGTCGTGGATGTATCAGCCGGACAAGGGGGTCCTGAATACCATCCTGCGCGCCATCGGGCTTTCCCACCTGGCAGGGCGATATACGACCCATCCCGGCACCGCTACGTACTGGTTGATTCTGATTTTTATCTGGCAGTACCTGGGCTTCGCGGTCATCATTCTCCAGTCCTCCTTCCGCACGACGGAACTCCAGGAAATGGTGGAGGCGGCCATTGTGGACGGCGCCTCCAAGTTGCGCGTCCTTTTCTCTGTCATCGTACCCAACATCCGGGGCGGCATTCTCATTCTGGTCTCCCTGCTGCTCATCTCAGCATTAAAAGTCTTTGACATCGTCTACGTGGTCACTTTCGGCGGCCCCGGCTATTCCACCGATGTGCTGGCCCTATTCATGTTCATCGCTACCTTCCAGCAACACCTGGTTGCCCTGGGAGCGGGCCTGGGGATGATTATCTTCCTTATGGCCCTGGTGATCGTGATTCCCTATACCATCTACGCCTTCCGGAAGTGGTTTGAATGAGAACCCGAGACCTTTCCACCAAACTCATTGTCCTGTTCGTCACTCTGGTACTGACCGGAGTGTACGTTCTGCCGATCTATGTGATGGTGGTCACCTCCCTGAAGACGCCGGTGGAGATCAGCCAGCGGGCCTACCTGATCCCGACCCGGAACCTTCAATTTCAAAATTACGCGGAGGCTTTCCGGCTGGTCTATCCGTCCCTGATAAACTCCTCTATCATCTCCTTCGCCGTTACTCTTCTGGCGGCGTTCTTTGGGGGACTGGGTGGGTACTATCTGAGCCGCTCCCGCTCCGCATTTGTGCGGGTCCTTTTTATCCTGGTGGGGGTGGCTCTCTATTTGCCCTACCAGGTCATCCTGATCCCGCTGGTCCAACTGATGGCGAAAACTCGCCTGGCACTGACCCACATGGGGCTGATCCTGAGTTACCTTATCCTGAACGTCCCGCTGGCATCCGTGTTGATGGGGACATTTTTCCTGTCTATTCCGCGGGAACTGGAGGAGGCGGCGCAGGTGGACGGGGCCAACCGATTGCAACTCTTCTTTCGGGTGGTCTCTCCTGTTTCCCTTCCCGCTTACGCCTCCACTGCCATCATCGTTTTCACACAGGTCTGGAACGAGTTCCTGCTGGCCCTGACCCTTTCCACACCGAACACGACGACCATTCAGGTCAAACTGGCTGAGGTCAAGGGGAGTTTCGTCGCCCTGTACAACATCCAGATGGCCTCGGCACTGATCGGGGTCCTGGTTCCCCTGTCATTTTTCCTCTTTCTCGGACGGTACTTCATCCGGGGCGTCTTGGCTGGCGCACTGAAAGGGTAAGCGCACACCGCTTCCTGCGAACGCAGAGGGGGTTGGGGTAGCAAATATCCCAACCCCCTGGTATTTATGCAACACTGGCCAACCGACACTTTGCTGGAACAACCGCGCAAATCTGTCTCGGTGCGTCATTGCAAGCCCCCGCCACGCTTCGCTTGCGGCAGTCTCCAGGGGCGAAGCCATCTCCGTAAGCCTTTCTGGAGATTGCTTCGGGCGCTTTGCGCCCTCGCAATGACATTGCCGGTAAGAGCAGGGCGTAGAGAGCGACGTTGCGCCCCTCTGCCCGTCCCTGAAAATCCCCCACCCGTACTTCCGCACCCGTCTCCGGCACGGGCGCTGGCTTGCCTGCTACCTGAAATGTGGTAAAATATCCCTGAAAACCGGCGGGGCCGAGTAGCCCCGCCGATGCTTGAGCGCAGGAGGGAGAAAACCGTATGCCGTTGAGCAAGAGCGAGAAGCAGCAGATTATCCGGGATTACGGCCGCTCGCCTCAGGACACCGGCTCGCCGGAGGTCCAGATTGCCATTCTCACCCGTCGGATTAATCAGTTGACGGAACACCTGAAGGTCCACAAGCACGACGAGCACTCCCGGCGGGGATTGCTCCGGATGGTGGGCAAGCGGCGTCGTCACCTGACCTATTTGAGCCGCAAGGACCCCGAACGCTACAAAGAGGTCGTCCGCCGACTGGGCCTGCGCAAGTAGTTGGAAGTCGCGGGGTTGGGGCGGGGGGGCGGGGCGCCCCCCCCACACCCAGGCCCAAACAACCCCCCCGACCCCGGGGGGTGGGGTATTGGTCATTGATACCC
>JBBIKR010000211.1:0-4145 GCA_037445395.1 Thermoflexales bacterium | reverse complement strand
CCGCGCTTTGGGGAGACAACTGGAAGAGTGGAGCCAGAAGCCCGCTCGGGTATTCCTGAAAGAATAGGAGGCCAGCGATGGACGGCGTAGACGGGATTCGCCAGTACCTGAAAGGCTGTCAGAACCCGGTGGATCACCGACCCGCCGCGCCTTCGGGCCCTGCTCGCCGACCGAGCACAGTTGCCGCTGCTCCATCGGGCATAGAGCGATGCCCCAAAAGGGCAAGGGTATATTCCCACCTGCGCTTCCTGGAAGACGGGATTATGGCCTGGAACGACGGGAAATCTTTCTCAGACGCCGATGTGGAGTCCATCGCAGGGCTGTTCGTCACCTCCAAAGATCAATCGGCCATCGGCTATTTCGGCATCGGCTTTAAGGTCGTGCTGAGTATAACAGACAGACCCTGTATTCTCTCCGATACCCATCGGTTCTGGCTGGAGCACGGCCTGGATCCCTACCCGGTGGATACCGGAGATACCATTCCGCAGGAGGTCTGGCAAAAGCACGAAGCGCTAAAACCCCGGGGGGCCGTGTTCTGGCTTCCGTGGCGAGACAAAATCAATGTGACCTCCTTCTATCGGCAACTGGCCGGGCAGACGGGATACTCCTGGTATCCCCTCAGCCTGGACCTGAGCCGGCGGTTGCTGGAAATTGCACCGACCGACCCGGCCCACACAGTTCCATGGCTCCTTCGGGAGCAGGTCGCTGCCTTTCCCTCCACAATCCTGCTGGTGGACCGGATTGAACTCCTGTTTGCTTCCTCCCTCCGACTGGACCCCCTGCGGCTGTTGCAGGAACTGAGCCGCATTCGCCCGCTGGTGGTGGCCTGGCCGGGGAATTACCAGGACGGTCATCTGACCTGTGCCGAGCGGGACCATCCGGAGTTCCGGCGGTATCTCCGGCCGGATGTCCCTCTATTCTTCCCGGGAGGCAAAACCGATGCGCTACGGTGACCTTATCCAGTTTGAACCGATAGAGAGCGTGATCCAGTTGCAGCAGGCGGATCAATTTCATGAGGCCCGAGAACTGGTGCGCACCTACGTCGTCTCCGAGCGGCTGGCCGAAGTGCTCACCGACCTGATCATCCCCCACCTGCGCTTTGACCACCCATACGAGAACCGCGGCCTGCTGATCGTGGGCAACTACGGGACGGGGAAATCCCACCTGATGTCGGTGCTCTCCGCTGTTGCCCAGTGGCCCCAGATGCGGGAAATCATCCGCCATCCGAAAGTCGCCCGGGCACTGGAGGCCATCGCCGGTCGTTTCCAGGTACTGCGAATAGAAATCGGAACGACCCAGATGCCCTTGCGGGACATCGTCCTGAAAGAACGGCTGGAACCTTTCCTTCACCGGCTGGGAATCCCCTTCTCGTTCCCTGCGTTGACGGAAACGTCCAGCACCAAGGACCCGCTCCTGGCCGCAATGGCCGCCTTTCAGGAACGCTATCCTGAGCAGGGGCTGCTGATTGTGGTGGACGAGTTGCTGGACTATCTGCGCGGCCGCAGAGAGCAGGAGTTGATCCTGGATCTGAGTTTCCTGCGGGAGGTCGGCGAAGTCTGCCGACTGGGGCGCTTCCGCTTCATTGCCGGGCTTCAGGAAGCCCTCTTTGACAGCCCCCGCTTTCAGTTTGCCGCCGATGCCGTGCGTCGGGTACGAGACCGGTTTGAACAGGTGCGCATCACGCGACAGGATGTGGCATACGTTGTCGCCGAGCGGCTACTGCAGAAGACGGAGGACCAGCGGGCCTGGATCCGCACCCACCTGCAGCGATTCACCGGCTACTACGGCTGGATGGCCGAACGGCTGGAGGAGTTTGTCCGCCTCTTTCCGGTCCACCCGACTTACCTGGAAGTTTTTGAGCGCATCACCTTCGCCGAACAGCGGGTCGCACTGAAGGCCATCAGCCAGACCATCCGCGGCCTGCTGGACCAGGAGGTTCCCTCCGATCAGCCCGGGGTCATCTCGTACGATTCGTACTGGCCCCTGCTGGCCGAGGACCCGTCTTTCCGGACATCCCCGGAGATCCGTGAAGTGATAGAGAAGAGCCAGGTGCTGAGCGACCGGATTGCCCACGCCTACACCCGTCCGCAGTACTGGCCGCTGGCAGAGCGCCTGCTCCGCGCCCTGAGCGTCCTGCGCCTGACCACCGGGGATATTTACGCCCCCATCGGCGCCACTGCGGAGGAACTCAGGGACGGCCTGGCCCTCTTTGACCCCCATCTTCCCGAAGCAGGCGCCGACTTCCTGCGGGATACCGTGGATACGGCCCTCCGGGAGATCATCCGTACGGTCAGCGGACAGTTTGTCTCTATCAACCCGGAGAACGGCCAGTACTACCTGGATTTGAAGAAGGACATAGACTACGATGCCCGGATTGAGGAGCGGGCGCGGACCCTGGAAGCGGAGGTGCTGAACCGGTACTCCTTTGACGCCCTGCGGGAACTGCTGGGCCAGGAAGAGCGTACCTACGTTTCCGGTCGTCGCATCTGGCAGTACGAGGTACCGTGGCCGGAACGGCGAGTGACCCGGCCGGGATACCTCTTCTTCGGCACACCCAACGAACGCTCCACGGCTCAGCCTCCGCGGGACTTTTACCTGTATTTCCTTCAGCCGTTTGAGACGCCGCCTTTTGAAGACGAATGTCGGCCCGACGAAATTTTCTTCCGCCTGGAGGAGTGGGATGAGATCTTTGAGCAGGCCCTGCGCACGTACGCCGGCGCACGGGAGATGGGACTGACCTCCTCCGGTGTCCATCAGCGGGTCTACTTTGAGAAAGCCGACCGGGCCAGACGGGAGTTGATGGGATGGTTGCAGACCCATCTGGAGCAGATCACGGTCACCTACCAGGGTGAACGGCGCCCGCTTCCTCACTGGGAATGGAGATGGGGCGGAATTGGCCCCGATGCGACCTTCCGGGATATGGTCCAGGGGATCGCCGCCGCCTGCCTCTCCCCGTACTTTGAGGAGAATTACCCTCACTACCCGGCCTTTACCGGCCTCCGGCACCCCATCACCCAGGAGAGCCGCCCAAAAATGGTGGAAGAAGCGATCCTTTCCATCATCGGTCGGCGGACCCAGGGCGGGAGGGCGGTTCTGGAAGGACTGGGTCTCCTGGAGGACGACCAGGTCCGTCCGGAGAAATCCCCCTACGCCCACTATATCCTGGAGCGTTTGGGCGAGAAAGGGCCGACCGGTGTCCTGAACCGATGCGCAATTTTCCCTGCACCCCTGAAGAAATCCGGGAACAGGGGGGAACGGCAGGCACGGGCCCGGTGGCTGGCATCTCTGGCGGAGCAGGTGGCGGAGGACATCCAGCCCTGCATCGCCTACCTGCGGGAGGCGGTCTCGCTGTTGCCGGACGACCATCCCCTGAGTTGCTCGTTCCAGGAAACCCAGGAAGCCATTCTGACGGCCCTGCGGAAGAGCGATCCCGGAGAGGAAAAGGCCGTTCTGGATGACGCCCGTCGGCGGCTGGATGGGCTGAAACGGGAATATCGGGAAATATACCTGAAGGCCCATCGCCAGGCACGGCTGGACGGCGAGGATGACCGACGCAAGTCCCGGCTGATGGGAGATCCCCGCTGGCAGTCGTTGCGCCTGCTGGCCAGAGAAATCCCCTGGCTGTCGGCGAAAAAACTGGATGAACTGGAAGCCCGACTGAGCGGTCTGGTCTCCTGCTGGCGGCTAGTAGAGGGCGACCTGGACCGGGAGCCCCGTTGTCCCCCACTGCCAGTTCCGCCCCGCCGACCTGCCGGCAGAGCCGGTCAGAGAGACACTCCGGCACATAGATGAGGAACTGGACCGGTTGAGGACGGAGTGGGTGAAGGCACTGCAGGAAGCCCTCCGATTGCCGACGGCGCGGGAGAGCCTGGAACTGATGGCGCCGGAAGAGCGGGCGCGGCTGGAAATGCCGCGAGATCAGGGAAAATGGCCCGAACCGCTGGACGAGGCCTTCCTGCAGACACTGGCCCGGGCGAGGAACTGCGCCATCGGTTTGAGGACTTCCTCCGTCAGCGCCTGACCGGCAAAGACCCCGACCGGGTGCGGGTGGTGATTGAGTGGTGAAGCACAGAGATGACCCCGAAGGCTTTAGACGAATGGGAAGCCGATCTGCGTCCTCAGGTTGAGGGAGCGGACCTCCTGGG
>JBBIKR010000210.1:0-4145 GCA_037445395.1 Thermoflexales bacterium | reverse complement strand
CCGCGCCCTCGCAATGACACGGAACAGGGCCATATCGCACTGCCCATAGAGTGAGTCTTGCGGAACCGCGAAAAGTTAGTGCCATTGGGATAAATCCTACGCTACAACGGTCATACCGTTCACATTCTGGCCCCATAGCGGATAAGCTGTTTCGCCAAAATTCACGGTGGTCAAATAGTAGTACCTCACCCAGCAGATTTACGGTTTTACCATCGGGCGTGGGCATACGGTTTCGCCCGACGCTGAAAGCGTCAGGCTGATGCTGCGCAGCCCCTTCGGGGCTCCAAAACAGCCCGCAGGGCTTTGCCGCTGAGCCCGACGGTTTACCGTCGGGCGTGTCTCAAAAACAGCCGCAGGGCTTCGCTGAATCAGCCCGATGGGTACCCATCGGGCTGAACTTCATTCACCCCAGATACTTCAGCCCGCTGCCGGTGTTGAAGAGGACGACCCGTTCTCCGGGGTCTATCCACCCTTCGTCCAGCAGGGCCTTCAGCGCGGCCAGGGTTGCTCCGCCCTCCGGGCAGGCGAAGATGCCCTCCGTCCGGCCCAGCCATTTCTGGCCTTCCAGCAGTGCCTCGTCGGAGACGGCGACGGCGGTACCGCCGCTGGCCCGCAGTGCCCGCAGGATGAGGAAGTCCCCCACCGCCGCCGGTACCCGCAGCCCGGCCGCGACGGTCTGCGCGTCCTCCCAGGGGGCGGCGAACTCCTCCCCGGCGTGGAACGCCCGGACAATGGGCGCGCACCCCGTGCTCTGAACCGTCACCATCCGCGGGCGGCGCTCGCCGATCCACCCCAGTTCGGCCATCTCCTCAAACGCCTTCCACATCCCCACCAGTCCGGTCCCCCCGCCAGTGGGGTAGATGATGACATCGGGCAGTTGCCAGTTCATCTGCTCGGCCAGTTCGTACCCCATTGTCTTTTTCCCCTCCAGACGGTACGGCTCCTTCAGGGTGGAGAGGTCAAACCAGCCGTGCTCCTGGGCCAACTTTCTCGCCTCCCGACCGCAGTCGGTGATGAGCCCGTCCACCAGAGTGATCTCCGCCCCCAGCGCGCGGCATTCGGCCAGGAAGGGGGCCGGGACGTCGCGGGGCATGAAGACGTGGAGGCGCAGGCCGGCGCGGGCGGCGTAGGCTGCCGCCGCCCCGGCCGCGTTCCCCGCCGACGGGATGACCATCTCCCGCACCCCCAGTTCCAGGGCGCGGGAGACCGCCACCGCCAGCCCGCGTGCCTTAAACGAACCGGTCGGGTTGAGGCTTTCTTCTTTGATGTAGAGGTGGGGCATCCCCAGTTCCGCGCCCAGACGTCGGGCGGGGAGCAGAGGGGTGAACCCCTCGCCCAGGGTGACGATGTGGGCTGGATCCCGCACGGGCAGGAGAGCCCGGTACCGCCACAGGGACATCTCCGGGCCGATCAGGCGCTCCCGCCCCCACCGCCGCGCCGCATCCAGGTCGTAGCGGGCCAGGAGCGGGCGCCCGCAGTCGGGGCAGGTCTGCCAGAGACGGTCGGCGTCGTACGTTTTGCCGCAGAGCGCGCATTCCAGGTGGGTGAAAAAGGTGTTCATATCGGGTGACCTGGAGTTTGTGATGAGTGAAACGTGATGAGAACGATTTCCGGCGGGGCCAGGAAGCGGGCCCGGGGCGCCCCTTTCCCTTCCACCCCAATCCCCCGGCTGACGTAGAGGGTGGATGACCCCTTCCGGTACAGCCCGGCCTCGTACCGTTTCCAGAACACCGAACTGGTGACCAGGGCGCCGAAGAGGGGCAGACGGAGTTGCCCGCCGTGGGTGTGCCCGGCCAGATGCAGGTCTATCCCCAACTCCGCCGCCAGCGGAAAGAGGTCCGGGGAGTGGTAAAGGAGAATTTGTAGCGCAGGATGGAAGCCTGCGCGAAAGATTCGCCGCAGGCGCTCCCCGTCCCGGCGGTGGTCGGCGGTGCAGCGGATGCCGATGAGCCGCAGGTGGTGGCCCTGCATCTCCACTTCTGCGGTTTCGTCCATCAGCCAGGTGATGGGGAGTCCGGCGAAGATTTGGGGGACGACGTCCGGGCGGTCCACGGGCGGGCTGCCGATGACAGCCCACGTCGGGGCGACGGTCGCCAGTTCGGCCAGCAGGTCCCGCACGCCCTGCCGGGCCGGGCCGTTATCCACCGAGGAGAGGTTCAGGTAGTCGCCCGTCAGGAAAATCAGGTCGGGGGCCAGCGCGCGGGCGGTCTCCAGAAACTGCCGCTCCCGGGGGGTCCAGCCCTCAAAGTGGATGTCGGAGAGGTGGAGTACCCGCAGGGGTTCCCCGCTCTGCAGTTTTGGAGACGTAAATTCCAGCGAGGTGACGGTCAGACGGAACGGCTCCACCCAGGTGGCGTATATCTGGACGGCGGTGATGCCGGCCTGGAGGACGACGGTCAAAACGACCCCGGCGGTCGGGGCAGGGTTTGCCCCTGTCCCGGGACCCAGTGCTATGCCCAGGCCGAAGGCCAGGGCGGTCCGCAGGAGGGCCAGGGCCAGGAGCGGCGGCGTGACCGGGCCGAACGACCGTCCTTTCCGGGGGAGCAGGGCCAGCGACAGCCCGTCCCCCAGAATGGCCGCAATCAGGCAGAGGCCCACCACCGCCTGGAGGGACGGCTGTCCCCAGGGCCAGGCACCGATGGCGGCCATTCCCGCCAGTGCCGGAGTAATGGAGAGAGGTGGGATGCGGGCCAGGATTTCGCTGGTCAGCAGGGCCAGGTGGAGAAAACCGGAAGGACGGTCGGAAGGGCGGAATATCTGGCTCATCGGTGGTCAGTCTTCCGTCGTCCGGATGTCACAGGGATAGGACAGGGGTTCCGTCGGGAGGGTTGCCAGCGCGGCGGCGACGCCGGAGCGGGAAGGGGCGCCGTCCCGCGCGATGGCCATATCCAGCGCGCGCAGGGCGTGGCGGGCCGCCGCGTACGCCGGGAGGGCCAGGTCGCCGGGCGGGATGCCCAGAGCGATTTCGGTACAGCGGGCGACGAAGTCGGCGCAGTCGGGCAGGGTCTGGGGGCGGGGCCAGGGGGTCACCACACGGACGCCTGTGGTGTCCCCTGCGACCGCCCGGAACTCGTCCGCGGCCAGGTCCGGACCGCCGACGAACTCTCCCGCCCAGCCGCGGGCGCGCAGGGTTGCCAGGGCCTCACCGCAGTCCACGGGCGGCGCGTCGCAGAAGAGGACGGGCGGGAGCGCCTCCCAGCGGGGGGCGTCGGCGAGGGGGCCCACAGGACGGAGCGCCAGCCCGCGCGCCGCCGCGGCCCGTTGCAGGGCCTCCCCCAGCGGGCCGCCGTCGGTGATGAGCCCCGCCTCCGCCACCCCCTCCAGCATCCGGGCCGCCAGTTCGTCCGCGTCGGGGCCGATGCGGACCACCACCCCCGGCCCGGCGGTCAGCGCCGGGTCCAGCACCGCCGGGGCCAGAAGCGGCAACCCCTGGCGGGCGTAGACGGGGAGCGCCGCGCGCGTCGTCTCCTCCCGGAAATGGCCGATGACGACCACCACCTGGGGGTCCACGGCCAGTTTCTCCGCCTGCTGACGGGCCATTTCGGAGTCCGCGCCGTCGTCGTAGGCGACCAGTTCTACGGAGTACGCGGGCGTTCCCACCCCACCCGCCGCGTTGGCCTCCCGCAGGGCCAGCCGGACGGCGGCGAAGAGGCCGTAGCCCACGTAGCGGTAGCGGCCCTCAAAGGGGGCGACCAGCCCGATTTTGACCGTCGGGCGGGTTGCGCCGGGGACCCGGCAGGCCGTCAGGATGAGGAGCAGGCAGAGGGTCCAGCAGGCCAGTCGCTTCACCGGACGCGCCGAATCTCAAAGACGACGGGGTTCCAGGCGTCGGGGCAGGCGTGGGTGGCGACGTCCGGGTCTTCCAGCCAGGGGAAGGTCGCCCCGTAGCGCATGGCGAAGACCTTGGGCAGGATGGAGTAGAGGGCGCTGATGCAGATTTTGCCCTGGACCGTCAGGCCGTCAAAGACCACTTCGTCGCCGACCTGATGGCCGGCCGCGCAGTGGCCTTCTTGCCGGATGACGCGGGCGATCACGATGTAACCGTCTTCTGGGGGTTCCTGGGCCATGGGACTCCTTACTGATCCTCACACAACGAGGAAAGGGGGTTGGGGGGCGGCGGCGCGCCCCCCCCCCCCCCCCCCCCC
>JBBIKR010000209.1:0-4192 GCA_037445395.1 Thermoflexales bacterium | reverse complement strand
GCCGACCAGATTACGGCCACTTTTGACCTGCGGACAGCGCTCCAGACGACGCTGCAGCAACTGGGGCAGGTACTGGATGCCCGCGGCGGCTATGCGGAACTGGGAACGAGGTAGCACGGGCCTCAGCCTGTGCAGGGAGGTAGATCGGATGTCCGATACCCGACAGCAGAATGAGATCACCGAATTTCGGGCCTGGCAGGCCCGCGCGCTGAGAATTCTTCTGTCCGTGCTGGCACTCGCAGCGACCCCGGTGGTGATTGCGACCACGATGGAGGCGATTCGCTATCCGGAACGGGGTGCGGCGGCACCGCTGTTCGGTGCTCTGTATCTCCTCCTGGTCCTTCTGGCCGTTTTTCCGCGGATTCCCCATCGGATTCGGCTCATCGGCTTTCTGATCGTGGGCTACGCCGTTGCGGTGACCGCGCTGACGCGAGGCGGGCTGGTCGGAGATGGGCGCCTCTATCTGATGGTTCTCCCCCTGCTGGCGCTGGTCCTCTCCGACCTGCGGATGGGTCTGGCGACCGGTATCTTCAGTTTGCTCATCCATCTGGCTTTTGTGCTGTTTGCCCACCTGGGGTGGCTCTCCCAATGGGTGGTGGTCAGGGAAAATCCGATGGCGATCACCGATTGGTTGACCGCCACCGCCGTATTCCTGATGCTGCTGGCCGGCCTGTTGGTGACCGTTGGGTTTTCCAACCGTTCGCTCGTTCAGGCGCTGCGGTCGGCCCAGCAGTCGGCCCAGGAACTGGCATCCACCTATCAGTTGCTGGAGGGTCAGACCCGGGAACTGGAACGGCGGGCCCGCTGGCTGGAGGCCGCGACATACGCCGCCCGGGAGGCTGCCACACTGGAAGAGCCGGACGTCCTGCTCTCCCGCGTGGCCGAAGAACTGGCCCGACGGATGGACCTGGAGGAGGCGATTTTCTACACCGCGGGTCCGGAAGGTGAACTGGTCGCCCGGGCGATGGCGGAAAGTCGGCAGATTGTGTCTGGAGATAGGATACCCTCCGGTGCATCGCCGCTGGCCCGGGAGGCCTTCCAGAGCGGCTCCGTCCGGTCCGGATGGTGGGGTGGCCTGTACGAAGCGGCTTTCCCGCTGCGGCTTCAGGAGCGGACGCTGGGGGTGATGGTGGTTCGTTTCCCCACCGAAATCCGGATGGACGGAACAGAGACCGCCGTCCTGGGGTTAATTGCGGACCAACTGGCGGTGGCGCTGGAGAATGCCCGCCTCTTCTCCGAGACCCGGGCCAGTCTGCGGGAACTGGAAGCCCTCTATCGCCGATATACGACTCGGGCATGGGAGCGCTTTGTCCGCGAGGCCCCGGAGAGCATCCGTCTGTGGACGGGGCCGGAGGAGGTTCCGGAGGGAGTCTGGCAGGGCCTCTTTGAGCAGGCCCGCGCCTCCGGCTCGGTCGCGGTGGGCGAGGAGGATTCCCGGTACTTGCTGGCCGTGCCGGTGAAACTGCGGGGTGTGGCGATCGGCGTGCTGGGGTTCCATCGGGAGCAGGCGGCGGGCCGGTGGCGTCCGGAGGAGATTGTGGCGGCCGAGACCGTGGCGGAACGACTGGCACTGGCGGTAGAGAACGCCCGTCTGCTGGAGGAGGCTCAGCGCAGGGCCGCCCGGGAGCAGCTGGTCGCCGAAATCTCCACCCGGTTGCGGGCTTCCCTGGACCCGGATACCGTTCTCAAGAACACCGTCCGGGAACTGGGGCGGGCACTGCGGGCCTCCTGGGCCGCGGTGGAGATCACCGGACCGCTGCAGGAGGGGGTGGGTCGCTCTCAGGAGGTGAGTGAATGAACATCCAGATGAGCGCATTCTGGATTGACCTGATTGCCTACGGGGCCGTGGCGATCTTCTCCGTTGTGCAGATTCCGATTGTTCTGGGAGCGGGCATCCGGCGGCGGGTGAACCTGCTCTTTGCTTTGATGATGCTGGCTATCGCCCTGTGGACGGGGAGTTCTGTATTGCTCCGGATTTCCCTCTGGCGAGTCTGGCAGGCAGGACCTGTCCAGCAGTTCTGGATGGAAATCTCTTCGCTGGCCTTCCTCCTGATTGCCCCGCTGATGCTGGCCTTCAGCGCGGCCTATGTAGAGACAAAGGCCCGCTGGCCCTACTGGATCAGCCTCCTGGGACTGGTGGGAATCGGCCTGGTTGCCGTTCCTCTTTTCCGCCATCAGATGGTCTATAATGTCCACATCACCCCCTCCGGAACAATATCCTGGAACCGCACACCGCTCAGTTTTGTGCTCTCTCTGCCCCAGGCGGTTGGTCCGCTCCTGAGTCTCGTTCTGCTCTACCAGGAGCGGCGGCGAATCCGGGAATACTACCTGATGGGGGCCTTCGCACTGATGCTGGCCTCTTCTATACTCTTTTCCATCGTTACGGTGAACTTTCCGTCTCTCAGCCTGACGACCCTGATCGTGGTGGTTATTCTGGCCTACGCGGTGCTGAACCGACAACTCTTTAGCCCCCTGCGGGAATTGACCCGGGAGTTGGAGAAGCGGGTGGAGGAGCGGACCCGGGAACTGGCGGAAACTTCCCTCCGCCTGCAGGAGGTCAACCGCGACCTGGCCCGCCGGACGGCCCAACTGGAGGCCGCCTCTGAGGTGGCCCGCCATGCAGCCGCCATCCGGGATGTCCAGGCCCTGCTGGATGAGACGGTCCACCTGATTTCCCGGCATTTTGGATTCTACCATGCTGGCATCTTCCTGGTGGATGACGCCCGGGAGTACGCTGTCCTGCGGGCTGCCTCCTCGGAGGGCGGCCAGCGGATGCTGGCCCGGGGCCACCGGCTGGCGGTCGGAGAGGTGGGCATTGTCGGATACGTGGCGGGGACCGGGAAGCCCCGCATCGCGCTAGATGTGGGCGAGGATGCCGTCTTCTTCAGCAACCCCGACCTCCCCCACACCCGCTCGGAGATGGCGTTGCCGCTGAAGGTGGGGGAGCGGGTCATCGGCGTTCTGGACGTCCAGTCGGTGGAGCCCTCCGCGTTCACCGATGAGGATGTGGCGGTTCTGCAGACGATGGCCGACCAGATTGCGCTGGCCATTGAGAATGCCCGCCTCCTGGCGGAAGTCCAGTACCGCCTGCGCGAGGTGGAGGCCCTGAGCCGGGAGTATGCCCGCCGGGAGTGGGAGCAGATGGTTTCCGAGCGGCCCGGCTGGGGCTACGTTTACGACGGTGTAGAGGTGAGGCCCAGGGAACAGGCCTCTGCTCCCGAAGGGGTTTCATCTGGCCTCACGCTCCCCCTGCAACTGGCCACCGGCGAGACCATCGGGCAGGTGGCGCTGGCCCTCCCCGACCGGCCTCCCACCGAGGAGGATGTTGCCCTGGCCCAGGCGGTGGCGGAGCAGGCGGCCCTGGCGCTGGAGAGTGCCCGCCTCTTCCAGGAGACCCGGCGGACGCTGGCGGAGATGGAATCCCTCTTCCGGGCCAGTGAGGCGATGAACACGGCCAGCACCCCCGATGAAGTACTGCATGCATTTGTGGACCACGTGGTCCCGTCCCGGATTGACCGCTGCGCGCTGGTGATGTTGGACCCCCAGAGTCCATCGGACGATCTGGTGCTGGACGTGGTGGCGGCGTGGGATCGCGGTGAAGAACGTTCTCCCTCCCTGGGCAATCGCTGGCACATTTCCCAGATTCCCTTCATTGCCCGACGGCCGACTGAGCCGGTGGTCATATCGGACGTGGCGACATATCCGGATGCGGACGAAGTGTCCCGACACGTGTTCCTGAACGTTCTGGGGGTTCGGGCGGTCTTGGGCATCCCACTGATGGCTGGCGAGCGGCTCCTGGGATGGGTGATGGTGGAATCCCTCTCAGGGCCCTATCCCTTCACAGACCGGGAAGTCCGCCTCTACCGGACGCTGGCGGATCAGGCCGCGCTGGCCCTGGAGCGGATGCGCCTCTTTGAAGAGACCCGGCGCCGGGCGGAATGGGAGCGCATTCGCGCGGAAGTTTCTGCCCGCGTCCGGGCCTCCACGGACATGGAGACCATCCTCCGTACCGCCGTCCGGGAACTGGGGCGTGCCTTCCGGGCCGCGGAAGGGGTGATTCAGTTGCACGGGGGGGATGGACAGGGTGGGGGTGAGGTCAGGTGACCGGATGGAAGGTGATGGCCACCTGAACGGAGAGTAACTGTTCAGCCTCACCCCACCCCCAGCGGCTTTGCCGCTACCCCCTCCCCTC
>JBBIKR010000208.1:0-4281 GCA_037445395.1 Thermoflexales bacterium | reverse complement strand
GTCGGGGGGTTTTTCCCCCCTTTTGGGGGTTTTAAATATTGCCGCCCTTCCCGTGTGGGGGGGGCGCCGCGCTCGGGGGGGGGGGGGGGGGGGGGGGGGGCGGGCCCGCCCCCCCCCGGCCCCCGGTCCCCTACAGGAATCGCTCAAACCGGGCCCGTTTCGCCTTGCAGATGGGGCAGACGGCGGGCGGTTGCTCCCGCGCGCAGAGGTAGCCGCAGACCCGGCACCGCCAGACGGGGAGAGGGAGTTCGGTGACGGAGACAGCAGGGGTGCGAGGCGCGCGCTCCTGGGGCCGCTGGCCTTCCGGCGGACGGCGTTCGGGGATGGACTGCAGCGGCCGCTCCCCCCGCAGGACCTCCTCGGAGACGTAGAGACCACAGTAGCAGGCCCCCCACTCCAGCAGGTCGGCGTCCCGGTAGTCGCAGGGACAGATGATGTCCAGGTCCTTCTCCCTGTCGCCCGTCGCCAGGCGACAGGGGCAGGCCCAGTAGCCGTAGCGGGCCTCGTTGATCAGCAAACTCTCCACCAGCCCCAGGGTGAACTCCTTATCGGGGTTCAGGTGGTAACCGGCCGCCTCGGCCTCCTCGTACAGTCTCTGATAGAGGGCCTCCACTTTCTCGCGCGGAATCTCGTTCATAGCCCCAGTGCCTCCTGCATCTCCTCGGGTCGGTAGCCGATGATGGCACGGCGCCCGTCTATGACCAGGGTGGGAAAAGAGACGGACGGGTTCCAGCGGCGGACCTGTTCCACCGTTTCCTCCCGCTCCCGGCCCTGGAGCAGGTCCACGTAGATGACGTCAAAGGCCACGTCGTTGCTTTCCAGAAACTGGCGCGTCCGTTTACACCAGATGCAGGTGGAGAGGCCAAAGAAGAGCACATGGTGCCGGTTGCGGGAGCCGGGTACACTTTCTCGGGCTTGCATATTCCCTCCTACGTTTTTCGCGCGATCTGGGGGTCAATGTTGCCCGGACCACCGCACTCCGGAGTGTAGCAGGTGGCGTCCACGAAGATGCACTTCTGGCCGCAGGAGGGGCAGGTCTCCGGCGGCTGCGCAGCCTGAAGCGTGTAGCCGCAGTTGGAGCATTTCCACCAGGGTTTGGGTTCTTCCATCGTTCTCCTTTCAGGATGCAGGATGCAAGAATCAGATGAACAGGGTGATCTGGGAGCCGCGGGCTTCCTGGATGTAGGTGCCGACGGCGCCGTAGGCATCAATCCAGTCTTCCCGCAGGTCCTCCCGTTGGATTCCCATAATCTCCATGGTCATCTCACAGGCGATGACCTTGCCGCCCAGTTCTTTAAAATCCCGCATCAGCCGTTCCAGGGTGGCGACGTTGGCCTTTTTCATCCGCTGTTTCACCATCCACTTCCCCAGGCCCAGGAAGTGCATTTTGGAGAGCGGGCCCTTCTCCAGGCCGCTCTTCTTCAGCCGCTGGAGGCCCCAGAAGGTGAAGTAGATAGACGCCTCCATCCCCATCGCCAGTGCGCCGGAGCCGATGATCAGCGCGCTGTATACCTTGTCCATATCCCCGCTGTGCAGGACAATGGTGACCCGTTCGGGCCGCGGCGATTCCGCACTCATGTTCCCTCCTCCGGCGGCCTCATCCGCAACAGCAGCAGGACCCGGACGGGGACATAGGGAGCTCCCCGATTCCCAGCAGTGCGGTCAGACGGGCCCGGTCAAACCCCACCACCACCTCGTCTCCGACCCGCACCACCGGCGTGGTCATCACCCCCAGTTCCTCCAGTTCCTGCATGGCCGCCGCATCCTCCATAACGTCCCGTTCCACGTAGGCGATGCCGTTTTCGGAAAGGAACCCTTTCACCCGGTCGCAGAAGAGTCAACCCTTCTGGGTGTAGAGAACGACCGTCGGTTTCTGCATGGCACCTCCTATCGGCGAATCCGGATGGTCCAATCGGTGTCGCTTCCCTCCACGCTGAGGAGTTCCAGCCCCAGGGCCCGCACCGCCATGGGGATTTCCTCCCGCGAGGCGGGATGGGTACCGACGACGATGATGATGTCGCCCGGCTGGGCCTGGCGGATCGCCTTGCGGGTCTCCACCAGGGGTACCGGGCAGGTCTCTCCCCGACAATCCACCAGAATCTCGGCCATAGGGTCCCTCCTTAACGCAAATGCCAGGCACCTCCCCGGTGCCCGGCACTTCATCCAGTGAACTCCACGATGACCTGCTTCACATCCCAGCGGTGGCCCAGTTTCTCCTCAATGTCTTCCTTCATCACCGGGGCAAACTGATGGTCCGGCGGCAGGTCCAGGACCACCCGGACCACCCCGTCCTGTACCTCAATCTCTTTGACCAGTTTGGTGCGGACGATGTCCAGACCCACCACCGGGTTCATCACATGCTTCAGCCGCTTGCGGATGAACTCCACGGTGGTGGGTTCCCGCTCGGTGACCAGGCCGTGCCGCTCCTCATAGTTCTGGATCGCCGCCCGCAGGCCGTCCACCGCCAGGACGGAGCAGTGGACCTTTACCGGTGGGAGCCCACCCAGAGCCTTTGACGCTTCCTCCCAGGTGATTTTCTTGGCCTCCTCCAGCGTCTTCCCCTTCGCCAGTTCGGTGATGATGGAGCCGGTGGCAATGTTGGAGGCGCACCCGTAGGATTCAAACTTGATGTCGGTGATGACCTGGGTTTCGGGGTCTACCCTCAGGTAGACAGCGACCATATCGCCGCAGGCGGGGCTCCCCTCTATGGCCTTCGCGTCGGCATCCTCAATGCGCCCCACATTGCGTGGGTTGCGGAAATGTTCCATCACAATCTCACTGTATGGCAGTGGCATGGTTTCCTCCGTGAAACGTGAAACGTGAAATGCGACCTGCGACCTGCTCCCTGTCACTCCTTCCCCAGCGGGCTGATGCGCCGAAGTTCGCGGACGACTTCCGCGATGGTGTCCACCACCCGGTCCACGTCCTCCTCCTTGTTGTAGCGGCCGAAGGTGAAGCGGACGGAGCCGTGGGCCCGCTCGTGGTCGCCGCCGATGCCCAGGATAACGTGGCTGGCCTCCAGGGAGCGGCTGAAGCAGGCCGATCCGGTACTGACGGCAAAACCGCGCATATCCAGATGCAGCAGCAGCGACTCCCCCTCCACGAACCGGAACGAGACGTTGGCGTTGTGCGGGAGCCGGTGGACCGGATGGCCGTTCAGCCGGGTATGGGGGATTTCGTTGAGCAGCCGCTCCAGCAGGCGGTCCCGCATCCGCTGCAGACGGGCCGTCTCCTCCGGGGTGACCAGTTCCACCGCCGTGGCGAAGCCGACCGCGCCGGGGATGTTCTCCACACCGGGGCGCAGGTCAAATTCCTGAAAGCCGCCGTCCAGAATCTTCTTGATGGGTGTCCCCTTACGGATGTACAGGCCGCCGATGCCTCTGGGGCCGTGGATGGTATGCGCGGAGACGGTGACCAGGTCCACCGGAATTTCCCGCACGTCCAGCGGGACGCGGGTGAAGGCGTGGGTGGCGTCGGTGTGGAAGAGGACGCCCTTTTCCCGGCAGATTTCGGCGATCGCCCGGATATCCTGAAGGGTGCCGATTTCCTGGTTGGCCGTCTGGACCGAGACCAGGATGGTCTCCGGCGTGATGGATTCCCGCAGGTGGTCCAGGTCTACCCGTCCGGTTTCGTCCACCCGGACGTAGGTGACCCGGAAGCCCTGCCGCTCCAGTGCGCGGACGGAGTGGATGACCGGAAAATCCTCAATGGGAGTCGTGACGATGTGGCGGCCCTTCTTCTCCCCCAGCGCCAGCGCGACCCCTTTGATGGCCAGGTTGCTGGATTCGGTGTCGCCGGAGGTGAAGATGAACTCGTCAGGGTTGGCGCCCAGGGCGGCAGCGATGCGGGTGCGGGCGTTGTCCAGCGCCTCGCGAGCGTCCAGACCGATGGAGTAGCCAAACTGAGAGGTCGCCACAGCGTAGACGTCAAAGAAATACGGCTTCATCGCCTCCAGCACCCGCTCATCCAGGCGGGTGGCGGCGGCGTTATCCAGATAGACCAGATTCTCGTACACAGGACCTCCTTACGGGCTGATAGCCTCGTGGTGCAACCATTATATCACAGTTGGGCCATAAAGTCAACGGGTGTCTATTAAATTTGTGTTAGAAACGCGTGCTTCACGGGTAGGTCTCAAAATGGTAAGCCCGGCGGGGAAGGGGCACCGCCGCGAGCGGCAGTTGGGGGAAAGGAAGAGGCTCATGTTCAGAATTAGTGCAACCCGATGGTGCCTCACCCCACCCCCAGCGGCTTCGCCGCTACCCCCTCCCCTCTCCTGACCTG
>JBBIKR010000207.1:0-4362 GCA_037445395.1 Thermoflexales bacterium | reverse complement strand
CTTCATCGCCGCCATCGGCTCCGGCATTGAGGTCTTCGGCCGCTACGAGCGGGTGCTGGACTTTGAGGGGAACGTCGTCCGCGCCGACCGGCTGCTGGCGGATGTGCGCACCCTGGCCACCGACTACGCCGTGCGGCAGATTCTGAAGGACGGCTTCGCCGGTGAGGTCAGCGACCTGACCCGCCTCTACGTCCTCTGGCGCTGGAACCACGGCGAGGCGCGCGTCCCCTTTGACGAGGCCCGCAAACTGGCCCAGTCCTGCGGCCTGGACCTGGCGCGGGAGTGGGGGCGGAAGGGGAGTTTCGTCCGGAAAGAGAAGGAATTCGTGCGCGTCCTGGGCCCGCATCAGCGCAAACCGGACGACCTGGAGGACCCGCAGGAGTTGATAGACGTCCTGCATCGGGTGCTCCTGCTGTGGGAGAAGGGGCGGCGGGAGGAACTGGTGCGGGTCCTGGCCGCCACCGGCTACGGCCGCCGTGAGGCCTTCTGGCGCGTTGCCCAGGCGATTTCGGAGACCCTGCCCATTGAGAGCAGGGAGAAGAAACTGCTGGACGGCTTCCTGGTGGGCCGCGAGCGGGTGCGGGAGGAAGTGGGCAGAATCGCGCGCCAGGAGCGGCTATTGTAGGAGTAGACAGGGATGAACATCCGGGATCTGATTGCCAGCGGCGAAAGCCCGACGGTGGAGTTCAAGAGCACCCTCCAGTGGGACGTCCACCAGCAGAAGCAGAACACGGCCCTCCGTCACAGCGCGCTCAAGACCATCGCGGCCTTCCTGAACAGCGACGGCGGCACGCTGATCATCGGCGTGGACGACAGCGGTCGGGTCTGCGGTCTGGAACAGGACCTCCAACTGGTCAACGGGTCACGGGACCGCTTTGAACAACTGGTCGCGAGCCTCATCAGCGAGTACCTGGGGGCCCAGTACGCCCCACTGGTCAAAGGCCACTTTGAGGAGGTTCAGGGCAGGCCCGTCTACGTGGTCACCGTGCAGCCCGCACGGGAACCCGTGTTCTACAAAGGTGAGAAGGGCAGAGAATTCTACGTCCGGGTCCAGACGACGACGCGTGCGCTGGACCCGCAGGAGACGCTGGCCTACATCAGGAACCACTGGCCGGCGGGAACGAGCGCCACAGCCGTGTTAGAAGGAGGGAGGGAATTATCTATGAGAGCCTTTCACACCATCGCCATACCCCACGATGACATCCTGAAGGGTCGGCTCACGCTGGACGTCTTCGCCGCCGACCTGTGGGAAGTGCACAAGGGCCGTGCCCCGGACGAATACCGGGACCCGGTGCGATTCTTCCAGAAGACCTACCAGACCGAGGGACTGACCCACCTCCTGGGCGCCGTGGAGAGACGGCTGCGCGGCGAAGGGGGTGACCCCGTGATCCAGATTCAGACCCCCTTCGGCGGCGGCAAGACCCACGCCCTCATCGCCATGTACCACAAGGCCCCGGAGTGGGGGGCCAGCCGGGCCGTCGTCGTCGGCACGCCGATGACGGCCGGGGAGACCATCTGGGGACTGCTGGCCGAACAACTGACGGGCTCCCGGGAGGGATTTGATGCCCTCACCGCCCCCGGCCGGGAACCCCTGCGCGACCTCCTGGCCGCCCACCAGCCCCTCCTCATCCTGATGGACGAAGTCCTGGAATACGCCACCAAGGCCGCCGGTGTGACCGTCGGCTCCAGCACCCTGGCCGCCCAGACGCTGGCCTTCCTTCAGGAACTGACCGAGGCCGCCGCAACGCTGGACCGGACCTGCCTGGTCATCACCCTTCCCTCCAGCCTGTTAGAGCACTACGACGAGGAGGCCGAACGGCTGTTCCGGCAACTGCAACGGGTGGCCGGGCGGGTGGAGAAAATCTACACCCCGGTGCAGGAGCACGAGATCACCCAGGTCATCCGGCGGCGGCTCTTTGCCTCGGTGGACGAGGGGCGCATGCGGCAGGTCGTGGAGGGCTTCCTGGAGTACGCCCAGCGGGAGTCGCTGCTGCCGGCCGGGATGGAGCCCTCCGAGTACCGCCGCCGTTTTGAGGCGTCCTACCCCTTCCTGCCGGAGGTGGTGGACGTCCTGTACCAGCGGTGGGGCAGTTTCACCACCTTCCAGCGGACGCGGGGGGTGTTGCGGCTGCTGGCCCTGGTCGTCCACGCCCTCAAAGACCGCCCTATCCCCTACATCACCCTGGCCGACTTTGACCTGAGCGACCAGGAGATTCGCCGAGAACTGCTCAAGCACATCGGCCCCGAATACGATAGTGTCATCGCCGCCGACATCACCGGGGACGGCGCCGGGGCGCGGAAGGTGGATGGGCAACTGGGACCGGCCTACCAGGGGTTGCGCCTGGGCACGCGGGTGGCGACGGCCGTCTTCATGTACTCCTTCTCCGGTGGGGTGGAGCGCGGGGCGACCCTGGGGGAGGTCAAACGGAGTGCGACCACCCTGAACAACCCGGCCAGTGTGGTGGCGGAGGCGATGGAACTCCTGCGGGGAGAACTCTTCTACCTGCAACAGCAGAGCGGCAAGGTCTTCTTCACCAACCAGCCCAACCTCAACCGCATCCTCCTGACCCGGATGGAGAATGTGGAGGACGCACAGATTGGGGAACAGGAGAGAGCGCTCCTGGAGAATTCCGTCACCGGACGGCGGTTGAAGGTCTTCCTCTGGCCGGAACCGAACGCCGACATCCCCGACACCCCCGACCTGAAACTGCTCATCCTGCGCGAGCGGAATGAGCAACAGATGCTGGATTTCCTATACCAGAAGGGAGCGACACCGCGAGTGCATCGCAACACCCTCCTGTTCCTGACGCCCCTGGAGGGTGAGTGGTCGGGCCTGGAAGCCCTGTTGCGCCGGTATCTGGCCTACCGGATGATCGCCGATGACCGGACGCTGAACCTCACCGCGGAGCAGCGGGAAGAGGTGCGGCAGGCGCTGGGAAGGGCTACGGCGGACCTGCGGGGGACGCTGCGCCGGACCTACCGGCAACTCTTCATCCCGGCCCGCGACGGGTTGAGGGAGTTTGATCTGGGCATCCCGACCTATGGGGAGGACCGATCGCTGGACGAAGAGGTGTATGAGAAACTGCGGGCGGAGGGTGAAATCCTGGAGCGCATCGCCCCGCTGGTGATCAAGGAGCGATACCTGCGGGATCAGGAGTACGTCCTGACCGAGACGCTGGCCCAGGCGGGGCTGCGGACTCCGGGAGAGGCGCGGGTGGTCCGGCGGGAGGCGTGGGAAGAAGCGATTGCTGAGGGAGTGCGGCAGGGCCTGTTCGGCCTGGGGATGCTGGAGGAGGGTCGGCCCGTATGCCGATACTTTGAGGAGACCCCCTTCGTGGGACTGGCGGGGAGCGAGGTCATCATCCGCGCCGACCTCTGCCGGGCGCAGCGGGCGGTGGAGGTGGCGCAACCGCCCTCCTATCCCCCTCCGCCCGGGACCGTTGCGGCTGTGGGCGATCGGGAGCCTGCGGGCGTCGGCGCGGCGGTGGGTGGGGCCGGTGGGGGCGTACTGCTGCCGCTACGGCGGCGCGTGCAGTTACACTTCAGCGTGCCCCGGGGCAAAGTCTCCGGCCTGATGGGGGTAATGAATCTCCTGCAGCACAAATTCAGCCGGCTGGACGTCGTGCTGGTGGCGGAGGACGGGGAGATCTCCGAGCAGGAGTACGAAGACAAAGTGCGTGAGGCGTTCCGGCAGTTGGGGATTGAGGTGAGGGAGGAGTAAACTGGTTCAGTGCATAGAACACATCGCAGGGTGATGCGGTCACTCCTCTGCCAGGAGGTCAGGAGTTGGTGATTTCTTTCACCGCACCTGAATGGACATCCCGTTGTCAAAGTTCGGGACTGCCGGTGTCCCTCCCTTTGCTACCCATCCCCCGCCTGTCGCGGTTTCGGGTAAACGGGTCGCACTGCCGCCGGTTGGGTGGCTTCTCTGGCTATGGCCGCCAGTTCCTGAGCACGAGCGGCAGATAGATATAGTAGCCTGGCCGCTCAGTCACGGCGATGACAAACTGCTGTTCGGCAAACACCCCCGCCCTATCGGTCACGCGGAGCGCGACCGGGTGCTGGCCCACATCGCTATCGCCCGGAGTGCCGGCCAGCGTCGCCGTGCCGGCGCCGTAGTCGGTCGGCGTCGGACAGGAGCCATCACCGCCTGCAGCGCCCCATCTCGCCTGAACGGGGACAAAACAGCACGGGTGGGCAAGGGCATTGCCCTCGCCCACCCGTAATGCTGTGCTCACTCCCCAGGCTGAGATCAGCGATTTCTCACTACCAGAGGCAGAAAGACCTTCGTGATCTGCGCCTCGTAGGCGCCCATATCCACGGTCTCCACCCCGTCGTCGTTCCCATCGGTGATACGCGGCC
>JBBIKR010000206.1:0-4465 GCA_037445395.1 Thermoflexales bacterium | reverse complement strand
TCGGCTTCCTCACCCCTCCTCCGCCGCCTGCGGCGGCACCCCCTCCCCTCTCCTGCCCTGCGGTCAGGAGAGGGGAGGGGGCCGGGGGTGGGGTGAGGACCATCACCCCGCAGAGAATGCAAAGGGCATAGAGCAGGGCACGGCGACGGATGGTCAGATACCGCTTTGCCGCCACGACCGCCACCCCCAGGGCAGCGGCGAGCGAGAGCCCCTCCGCCACAGCCCGGATGGGGGTCCGCCCCAGGTAGAGGACGACGGTGTGCTCGCCGGGCGGGACCTGCAGGGCCAGGTAGCCGGACCCCTCCACCGGCCCGACGTCTGCCGGTTCGCTGTCTATACGGGCCCGCCAGCCGGGCCAGTAGAGAAGGGGGAAGGCGATGCCGCCCCCTTCCCCCGCCACCCGCCAGACCTGATGGGTGGGGGCGGATTCCACCCGCTCCGCCTCCATGCGCGCGCCGTCCAGCGGGATGGCCCGGGGCGGCGCGTCCGGCTCCACCACTGCGTCCGACGTGAAGGGGCGGGGAACGGCTTCCCGATAGAGGTACTCGTGCCGGATGGTCGTCCCGATGTTGCCGGTGAACAGTTCGTAGAGCAGCAGCCGCTCCCGCGTCACGTCCTCCGGGCCGATGGGGAGCCGGTCGGGGTGGAGGGGGACCAGTACGGCGACGGCGAGGGTCAACCCGCAGAGGAGCGCGACAAACCCCGTGCCCGGCACTTTTGCAGTGCCGGGCACGCCGACCGCAAAAACCATCCCCAGCGCGGCGGCCGCGAAGAGGGCCTGGACGGAGAGAAAGCGCCAGGGGAACTGGACCATCGGCAACAGCGGCAGGTGGTCCCAGAGAGGCTTGCTGAAAGGGGTGATCATCAGAGTGGAGACCACCAGTCCCAGCAACAGATAAACGGTAGCATGTAGGGGCAACCCTCGCGGTTGCCCAACCGGTGGCGACCCTTGCGGTCGCCCAACCGGTGCGGTGACCAGCCGTACCAGCAACACCAATCCCCCTACCGCCGCACCGACGGCCTGGGGAAGCCCCATCGCAAAGGGAGTCCGGTCCGGGGAGGAGATGGAATAGTCAAAAAAGAAGCGGTCCTGCACCAGATTCCGCGCGCGGAAGTGGTTGGTGTAATGGAAGTACCCCTCGGTGACTGACCCCAATTGGGCCAGGTTGCTCTCGCCCAGGGCGGGGAGCCAGAACCAGGCGGAGAGAAGCAGTCCCAACCCCAGGGCCCCCAGGTCTTTCAGCATTCCCCAGTCCGGGCGGCGGCGGATCAGCGCGTACAGGAGCACGAACGGGGTGAAGATAAAGGCGGAGATGTTGTGGGTGAGCAGGAGCCCGGCGTAGGCCAGAGCGACCCCGGCCCGACGGAGCGGGCGGCTTTCGGGAAGGTCCAGCGCCCAGAGGATGAGGGGGTAGAAAATGAAGGCGTAGAATTCGGAGAGGGAGTCCCCCCGCACGTAGACGTTGACCAGATGGAAGGGAGCGACGGTGTAGGCAACGGCCCCCAGCCAGGCCGCCCATGGGCGGGCGGTCAGGTGGCGCATCCAGCCGTACATGGCCAGCGCGGCGGCCAGGAAGCCCAGGGTTTGGGTGATTTTGATGGCGGTCAGGATGTCCAGCCCGATCACCACCAGCAGGCCCGCCAGGTAGTAGGGGAGGGCGGCGTAGTAACTGAAGAAGGGGTAGCCCAGGCCGTAGGCGGCATCGGGCATCCAGCGGACGGGGAACACGCCGGCCCGCAGGTTGGCGGCCATCTGATGGACGCGCTGGATGAGGAAGGGGCTATCTCCTCCGCCGCGCGTGTTGACGATGCCCGGTCCCCAGATGGGGACCGCCGCCGCCAGCGCGACAGCCAGGAGCAGAATCAGGGGGAAAACGTCGGTGCGTCGGTTCATTTTATTGTAGGGCAACCCCGATGCAGGATCCTTTCGCCCGACGCTGAAGCGTCGGGCTGATTCTGCAAAGCTCCTTCGGGGCTCAAAAACAGCTCGCAGGGCTTTGCTGAATCAGCCCGATGGTTTACCATCGGGCTGATTCTTCGCCGCTACCCCCTCCGGGTGCCGCCACAGGCGGCGGGGGAGGGGTGAGGAAGCCCACGGCAGCCAGAAATCCCGCGACCCGCTCTGCGACTTCCTCGGGCGTCAGGCCGTCGGTCTCCACAATCAGGTCAGCGTGGGCGCGGGCATGCGCCAGCCGGGCGGTCATCTCTTCCCACCAGTCCGGCGGAAGTTCCCGCTCCAGCCGCCGCTCCGCCGTCTCCCGGGAGACGGCCAGGTAGACCAGGAGGTCGGGCCGGGTGATGCGTTGCCACATCGCGGGGACGCCGGAGTGCTCCTGGGCAATCTCGTGGGCGGCGATGCCGCGCGCCCGCAGGGTCCGCACCAGTGTGCTCTTGCCTGCCCCGCACGGCCCGACAACCCCGATTTTGACCCCGGACGACGAACTGCTGACCACAAGTCGTCGTCTATCTCCACAATCGGCTCAGCCAGCCGGGGCGTTTCCGCTCCTCCGGCGGGCATACTCCCTCTGCCCCGTTCATCCGGTTCAGGCAGGCCAGCGCCTCCAGCGAGGCGAAGACCACCACCTGGTCCCCCGGGTTCAGCACCCGGTCAGCAGGCGGATGGAAATCCACCCCCCTCGGGTCGGAGATGAGGATGATGGAGAGGTCCAGTTCCTGCTCCACCTCTCCCACCCGGCGTCCGGCCAGCGCAGAATCGGGGTTCACCGTCAGGCGGCTGATGTTGAGAAGGACGCCGTTGAGGTAGAAGGAGTACTCAACGGCGGCGCGGGTGGCCGCGGCAGCCAGGGCCGGAGCCGCCAGCGCCGACGTGCTGAAGGCGGCATGGAAGCCGAAGCCTTCCCGGACCCGGTCTGCCAGGTCCTGGTCAAACAGCCGCAGGACCACCTGGATGTTCGGATTCAACAGTCGCGCTTCCAGCCCGATGTCCAGATTGGTCAGGTCGTCCTCTGTGGCCGCAACGATGGCCGAGGCGACGCGCACCCCCGCCTTCTCCAGGACGTCCCGCTGGCGGGCATTTCCCACGATGACCGGTACCTTCTTCTGACGGACGAGAGAGAGAAACCGCGCCTCCGGGTTTTTCTCCACGCCGACTACCTCGTACTGCATCCCCAGAAGTTGGAGGATCACCCGGTATCCCACTTTACCCAGCCCACAGACAACGATGTGGTTCCGATACGTAGAGGCCACAGCCACCTCCCATGCTTCCCGCCGTTCCCGCCGGTTGAAGAGAGCAGTCCAGAACTGCACCACGCCGTTCACGACCAGCACCAGCCCCAGGAGGGGCCACAGGAAGAAGACGATTTGGGCCGGCCATGCCCGGGGGTACTCATGGGTGGTCTCAAAGAACATCAGTTTGACGGTGGTATCCAGGGCGTCCCCCCAGCCCAGCGGCTGGTCGGTGTCGTAGGTGAGCCGCAGGATCACCGTTCCGATCAGGAGCAGGATGAGGAACAGCAGGAGGGAATAGCGGAATTCCCGGACCAGCAACCGGGTATCCCGAAGGTAGGCCCGAAGGGTGCGAGAGTCTACCCGTTTCATCTACGTTCCCGTACAGACCTGGAGGTGCAGACGTCGGACCGGGTCGCCGGTCTCGGGGTGGACGCGGAGGACCAGAACGCTGATGTCGTCGCGGGGGCGGCCGGTCTCCAGCGCCAGCGCGCGGGCCAGCAGTTCATCCGCCATCTGCCGGGCGTCCAGGCCGAGCGCGGCCATCTCCCCAACAACGGCGGGGAGGTCCATCGGCCCGCCCCGCCCCTCGCCGGCCAGCGCCAGCCCGTCGGTGTAGACGACGACGGCCAGGCCCGGTTCCAGGACTACCTCGGTGATGACCGGACGGGTGCGGGGATAAATCCCCACCGGCTGGGACGGCGCGTCCAGCAACCTCACCTCCCCATCGGGCCTCACCACGATGACCGGATGGGGATTATTGCGGGAGAGAACCAGGGTGCCGGTCGTCAGGTCCACGGAGAGGATGTTCAGCGTTGCGGAGACCCGTCCACCCTTGTGGGTATAGAGGAAATCGTGGGCGGCCCGGGCGGCGGCACCGTCCCGCACCCCCTCGGCCAGTTCGGCGATGGCTTTGCGGGCCACCTGCTGGCTGATGGCCTTTGCGGCCCGCCCCGACCCCTGTCCATCGGCCAGTACGAAGGAGAAACCGCCCCGGGGACGTTCAATCATCTCCAGCGTGTCCCCGCTCTCCTGACTGGCCCATTTGGGCATTTTGGCAACGGCGACTTCTATGTACATACGGATCGCGCGCATTATAACATTATAAACCGAAGCGGGGTTTCCCGCAAGCATTTTTGCGCAGGGCTTTTCAAAGAGTTTACCATTCGCCTGCCCTGCAACCCCCTCACCCCACCCCCTTGCCCCCAGGTTCATCTAAACCTTTGAATCATTCGTGCCCCTCTCCCACCCGCCTTCGGCGGTGGGCGAGGGGAGGGGG
>JBBIKR010000205.1:0-4486 GCA_037445395.1 Thermoflexales bacterium | reverse complement strand
CGCCCCCCCCCCCCCCCCCCCCCCCCCCCCCCCCCCCTCCCCGCCGCCCGGCCGCGGGGGGGGGGGGCCCGCGCCCCCGCGGGGGGGGGGGTGCGCAATGCGGGGATTTGGGCGGGCGGCTTCGCCGCCCGCCAAAATCCCGCCAAATCTCACAGGCAAAGGAGCCCGATGAGTTCCTGGTACGCATTGATTATGGCCGGCGGCGGCGGGACGCGGCTGTGGCCGCTCAGCCGCCGTTCTCGTCCCAAACAGGCCCTCACCCTGGTGGGGGAACGAACGATGTTTGAGCACGCGGTGGACCGCATCGCGTCGCTCTTCCAGCCCGAGGAGATTTTCGTGGTGACCGGGGAGGAGCACCTGGAATCGCTCCTCCTCCAGGCGCCGGAACTCCCCCGGGCCAACTTCCTGTTGGAGCCCGTGGGCCAGGGGACGGCCCCCGCCATCGGCCTGGGCGCCGTCCACCTGCGCCGCCGCGACCCCCAGGCCGTGATGGTCGTCCTCACCGCCGATCACTTTATCCGGGACGTGGAGCGGTTCCGCCGGGTGCTGACGGCCGCCGCCGAAGTGGCCGAAAAGGGCCACCTGGTCACCCTGGGCATCACCCCGTCCTTCCCCTCCACCGGTTTCGGCTACATTCAGCAGGGGGAACAACTCTACGAGGTGGACGGGTTCGCCGTCTTCCGCGCCCTGCGCTTCACCGAGAAGCCCAGCCCGGAGACGGCATTCCAGATGGTGGAATCGGGCCTCTACACCTGGAACAGCGGGATGTTCATCTGGCGGGTGGACCGGATTCTGGAGGAGTTCGCCCGTCAGATGCCCGACCTCTACGACGTCCTGATGCAGGTAGACGCGGTGCTGGACACCCCCGCCTACGAGATGACGCTCCGACGGCTCTGGCCGGAACTTTCTCCTCAATCCATTGACTACGGCGTGATGGAGGGCGCCCGGGACGTGGTGGTCATCCCGGTGGACATCGGCTGGTCGGACGTGGGCAACTGGTCCAGCATGCGGGAGATTCTCCCCGCCGACGCCGACGGCAACGTGGTGGTGGGGGAACACGTGGGGATGGACACCCGCGACACCATTGTCTTCGGGGGCCGTCGCCTGATCGCCACCATCGGCCTGGAGAATATGATTATCGTGGATACCGACGACGCGCTGCTCATCTGCCCGGTGGACCGGGAACAGGACGTCCGGGAGATGGTGCGGCGGTTGCGGGAGGCGGGGCGAAGGGAAGTGTTGTAGCGAGATGGCGAGGGGGAGTGAATGGAAAGAGGGTGGTATCCGGCGGGAGACGAACGGCTGGAAGGATGGCTGGGGCGCCTGGCACAGGCACTGGAGGAGGTCCCCGGGCTGATTGCCGCCGTTCTGTACGGTTCGGCGGCCGAGGGCATCCCGTTCCGCGACCTGGATATTGCCCTGGTGGTGGACCGGTCGGTCCATCCGGCGGAGCGGGATTGGGACCTGCTCAACGATGTGGCGGACCGGCTGGCCCCTCTGGTTCCGGTGCCGGTGGACGTTCGGGTGGTGAACAACGCGCCGCTGGCCCTGCGGTACCACGTCGTCCGGGGACGCCCACTTCTGATCCGGGCCGAAGAAGCGTACCTGGACTTTGTAGAACGTACCCTGGACCTGTATTTTGACTTCGCGCCGGTATCCCGGCGACACCTGGAGGAAATTACCGGATGAAGGTGGACCCGGAGCGGGTGCAGGCCCTGCTGAGCCAGATTGCCGAGGCGCAGCAGAAAGCCGCGCGGCTGGGGGAACTTCCCGAGCCGGAGTTTCTGAGCGACTACCGTAACACGGAGAGCGCCAAGTATCTGCTCATCGTGGCGGCGGAAGCGGCCATAGACCTTTGTCAGCATCTGGTCGCCCGCGGGGGTGGGCGTCTGCCCACGGAGTATGCCGACTGCTTCACCTCCCTGGAAGAGATGGGCATCCTTCCGGCCGACCTGGCGGCCCGCCTTCGCCGGATGGCACGCTTTCGTAATCTGCTGGTCCATCTTTACTGGAAGGTGGATAACCGGGAAGTCTACCGCATCCTGCGGGAGAATCTGAACGACTTTACAGAATTCCGGGAGGCCATTACGGCATGGTGGAAACGAATCGCACCTCAGGAACAACTCCTTTAGACGCATACTGTGTTCGGTGTAAAGAGAAGCGCATTCTGCAGGACCCGCAGCCCGTCTTCACGGCCGGGGGGCGCCCCGCCACGCGCGGCACCTGCCCGGTCTGCGGGACGACGCTTTTCCGGATGGGCGCCACGCCCGCCCACGAAGGTATGGACCCGCCCCCGCCCCCCAAACCGGAGGGGCGGCTGGTCATCGTGGAATCGCCCGCCAAAGCCCGCACCGTCGGCCGATTCCTGGGCAAGGGCTACACCGTCCGCGCCTCGGTGGGCCACGTCCGCGACCTGCTCCGCTCCTCTATGTCCGTGGACGTGGAGAACGACTTCAAACCCACCTACCGGGTGCCGAAAGAGAAAAAGCAGGTGGTGAAGGAACTGGCCGAGGAGGTCAAGAAGGCCGCCGAGATCTATCTGGCCACCGACCCGGACCGGGAGGGGGAGGCCATCGCCTGGCATCTGACCGAAGCCATCGGCATCCGCCCGTCCCAACTCCGCCGGGTCGTCTTCCACGAAATCACCCAGTCGGCCATAGAGGAGGCGTTCGCCCACCCGCGCGGGATTGACATGAACCTGGTCAACGCCCAGCAGGCGCGCCGCGTCCTGGACCGACTGGTCGGCTACAGCCTGAGCCCGCTCCTCTGGCGCAAAGTCCGCAGCCGCCTCAGCGCCGGACGGGTCCAATCCGTCGCCGTGCGTATGGTCGTGGAGCGGGAGCGGGAAATCCAGAACTTCGTCCCCGAAGAGTACTGGTCCATCCAGGCCGAACTGGCCAAACGGGAAACCCGTCGCCGAACCTTTCTGGCGAAACTCCACCGCATCCGCGGGGAGGAGGTGAACCTCAAAGACCAGCCCGCGACGCAGGCGGTGGTGGACGAACTGGAGAAGGCGGTCTACGTCGTCGCCTCGGTCAAAGAGGGCCAGCGGAGACGGCAGCCGTCGCCGCCGTTCACCACCAGCACGATGCAGCAGGAGGCGTCCCGGCGGCTGGGCTTCACCGCCACCCGGACGATGCGCATCGCCCAGCAACTCTACGAGGGGATTGACCTGGACGGGAGCGGGCCGGTGGGGCTCATCACGTACATGCGCACCGACTCCACCAACGTGGCGGAGCAGGCCCAGCAGGAAGCGCGCCAGTACATCGCCCGCCGGTACGGGGAGAATTTTCTCCCGCCGCAGCCCCCCGTCTACAAGACCCGAACGAAGGGCGCACAGGAGGCCCACGAGGCCATCCGGCCCACCTCCGTCTTCCGGGAGCCGGATGCCATCAAAGACCAGTTGACCCGCGACCAGTACCGGCTCTACCAGTTGATCTGGCAGCGGTTCGTCGCCAGCCAGATGCCGGCCGCCCTCTACGACACGATGACCGTGGAGATAGAGGCGGGCCCTGCCGACGGGGAGCGCCCCTACCTCTTCCGCGCCACCGGCTCCACCCTCCGTTTCCCCGGCTTCCTGATCGTGTACGAGGAGGCGAAGGACGAGGACGTGCAGGAAGAGGAGCCCGTCCAGCAGATTCCGCCGCTGACGGTGGGGGAGATACTGGACCTGGTCCGGTTGATCCCGGAACAGCACTTCACCCAGCCGCCGCCCCGGTACACCGAGGCGACGCTGATCCGGGCGCTGGAGGAGTACGGCATCGGCCGCCCGTCCACCTACGCGCCTATCATGGCGACCATCCAGCAGCGCGGGTACGTGCGCCGGGAAGGGAAGCGACTGGTGCCCACGGAGACCGGCTTTCTGGTCAACGACCTGCTGGTGGAGCACTTCCCGGAGGTCATGGACTATGGTTTCACCGCGCAAATGGAGGAGCAGCTGGACGAGATTGCCGCCGGTCGGCGGGAGTGGGTACCGGTGGTGCGGGAGTTCTACCGCCCCTTCGCCCTGCAGGTCGCCCACGCCGACCAGCGGATAGAGAAGGTGGAACTGGAATCGGCCCAGGTGGGGCGGAACTGTCCCGAATGCGGGGCGCCGCTCACGGTCCGCTGGGGCCGGTACGGGAAGTTTATCGGATGCTCCCGCTTCCCGGAATGCCGCTACACCGAGACCTGGCAGGAGAAGGTGGGGGTGACCTGCCCCCAGTGCGGCGGCGACCTGGTGGAGAAGCGGACCCGCAAGGGGCGGACGGGCTACGGCTGTATCAACTACCCCACCTGTAATTTCTGGGTCTGGCAGCGGCCGCTGCCCACGCCCTGCCCCTCCTGCGGCGGCCTGATGACGGAGGCGCGCCGGGGCGTTGCCCGCTGCATCGCCTGCGGCGAAGAGGTGGTGCTGGAGGAAGAAACCACTTCGTAGAAGAGGGAGGGGTTGGGGGGGGGGGGGGGGGGGGGGGGGGGGGGGGGGGCGCGGGCGGCGGGGGGGGGG
>JBBIKR010000204.1:0-4504 GCA_037445395.1 Thermoflexales bacterium | reverse complement strand
ACTGCTTACCCAACCCCTTTTTGTGGGCTCTATCTTTTTTGCTGTGGGGTTTTTTTTTTTTTTGGGGGGGGGGGGGGGGGCGCCCCCCCCCCCCCCCCCACAACCCCATATTCCCCATGGTATAGGCGCGGCGCTCCCCGCAAAGGATTTGCTGCGCAAGAAAGCGAAAGTTGGGCGAAAGAACCCCGCATCGGGGTTGCCCTACAATTTCGGGACACACCCCGTTTTACGACGCGTTTGACGCCTTGCGCCCTGCTGTAGTACAATGCTCTGTGGTACATTAAAAGGCGTTTTGTCCCCCATCATCTCCCCCCTCTTTCCTGGCTGCAGGCCGAAGAGGAGAAGGGCAGGGGAAGGAGCGAGGCAGGTGGTTTCCCGAAATCCGGACGGAATACGGAGAGGAAGATGAAACAGTGGCCCCGAGTGGTTTCAGTGCTGGTGAGTCTGGCGCTGCCGGTGGTGATTCTGGCGGTGGCGCTGCGCGTCGTCACCGCGCCGTGGCTGGTGCGGTGGGAATACGGGAAGCCGGATTTTCCCCCCGACCCCTACGGCCTGACCACCGCGGAGCGCATCCGGCTGGCGGAGATCTGCGTGGAGTACCTGGCGACGAACGCCGGGATAGAGTTGCTGGCGGACCTGGAACTGGAAGGACGGCCGGCCTTCAACGAGCGGGAACTGGCCCACATGGTGGACGTCCAGCGGGTGTTCTGGGTCATTCTGCGGGCCGGGATGGCGGCAGGCGTGGTGGTCCTGGGGGGGACGGCGGCGCTGGTGGCCCGCCGCGCGACGCGCCCGCTGGCCGCAGGCGTCTGGCAGGGTGGGGCGCTTCTCACGCTGGCGCTTCTGGTCGCCGTCGCCGCCCTGATGCTGACATCATGGGAGGTCTTCTTCACCGGGTTCCACGAATTGCTATTCCCGCCGGATACATGGACCTTCCCCACCTCGGATACGCTCATCCGTCTCTACCCGGAGCGGTTCTGGATGGACGTGGGGATGGCGATTGTGGGGGCGGTCCTGATTCAGGCCGGTCTGGTACTGGGAGGGGCGGTCATTCTGAGAGCGAGTCTGAAAACTCGTTCGTAGTCCGGCACGAAGCGTCAGCGGAGTGCCGTTTGGGGCCTTTTCAACCGGCGCGTGGTGCTTCGTAGCTCACTACAAGCATTCTCTTAGGACTTACGCACTTGGAGATTGCTTCGGCACTTCGTGCCTCGCAATGACATCTTTCCGGGCTCGGAAGGGTCATTGCGAGCGGCGAAGCCGCGAAGCAATCTCCTCACCCATGCGCAACTGCGTAACTCCTATCTCTGAGAAAACGTGCCGGGCACTTCCAGAAGTCCCTGCACGTTCTTTACACTACCAGCGTCTCGTACAGCCGCTCCAGGCTGAGGTCGGGGCAGACGGTGTGGCGACACTGGAGGGTGAGGGCGGCGGCGGAGAGACCCAGGCGGACTGCTTCGGTGGGCGGAAGTCCTTCCAGGAGGCCGAAGATGACGGCGGCGGTGAGCGCGTCCCCCACACCCGTGCGGTCCACGATGGGGACGGCGATGGCAGGCAGGTTGCCGCTTTCCTGCATCGTGGCGTAACAGAGCCCCTTCTCCGCCAGCGTGATGACGGCCAGTTTGACCCCCTGGGCCACCAGCCGCCGGGCGATGCGGATGGGGCGGCTGCTGCTCCCGCCCACCTCGCCCAGCAGGGCATACGCCTCCTGCAGGTTGGGCGTCACCAGATGGAGTTGGCCCAGAAACGGTTGCAGGCGGACGGCCAGCGGCGCGGATGTCGGGTCGGCGCAGACAGGGCGATGGTATTGGGCGGCCAGGCGAAAAACCATCTCCAGCGCGTCCGGGGAGAGATTCGCGTCTATGGCGATCATCTCGGCTTCCTGGAACAGGTACCGGCGGTCGTGGAGGTACTGCGGGGTGATGGCCTGGATGGCCCCCATGTCGTCCAGCCCGACGATGAGTTGTTTCTCCTGGTCCTGCAGGGCCAGGTAGGTGCCGGTGCGAAGGTCAGGCCGGACCAGGATGTGGTCGGTGTTGATGCCGGCCTGACGGGCGTGTTCCAGGATGTACCGCCCGGGCCAGTCGTCCCCCAGGGCGGTAATCAGCGCGACTTCTACCCCCAGGCGGGCCAGGTTTTCGGCGATGTTGCGCGCCACTCCGCCGGGGCTCTGGCGAATGCTCCCCGGATTGGAGGTTCCCATCTGCAGGGGCCCTCCCACCTGTCCCTTCACGTCCAGACCCGCCGCGCCGATGACCAGAATGTCCATCTGCCGTCCTCCTCTGGCTGAAAACCGAGCGTTGGGGGCGAGCGGCGGAGATGCCCGCCCCAAACCCCATTGCTCATCCCTTGCAACTCTGCAACGACCCGGGTGGCGCGGAAATGTTCCAGCGTTCCGGCGCGCCGCCAACTTTTCCCTGCGAAGACGGTGCCGCCGCAGGGAACATCATTCCACATCCTCGGGTTCTTCCGTGCCCGCCTGAAGCCGTTCTGCCTGTGCCCGGGTGATCAACTCGTCAATGAACGGGTCCAGGTCGCCGTCCAGCACATCCGGGAGCCGGTAGAGAGTCAGGCCGATACGGTGGTCGGTGACCCGGTTCTGGGGGAAGTTGTAGGTGCGGATTTTCTCGCTCCGTTCTCCGGTGCCGACCTGGGCCCTGCGGGCCTCGGCGATTTCCGTCTCCTGTTTCTGGCGCTCTATCTCGTAGAGGCGGGCGCGCAGGACCGCCAGCGCCCGGGCCCGGTTCTGGGTCTGGGAACGCTCCGACTCACAGGTGACCACCATTCCGGTCGGCTTGTGGATCAGGCGGACAGCGGTAGCATTTTTCTGCATATGCTGACCGCCCGGGCCGGAGGAGCGGTAGACTTCCATTTCTATGTCGTTGGGGTCAATGTACACTTCCACCTCGTCCGCCTCCGGGAGGACGGCAACGGTGGCGGTGGAGGTGTGGATACGTCCGGAGGATTCGGTGATGGGCACCCGCTGGACGCGATGGACGCCGCTTTCAAACTTGAGGCGGGAGAAGGCTCCGCGCCCCCGGACTTCAAAGATGACCTCTTTGAAGCCGCCCAGGTCGGTGGGGTGGGCGCTGAGCAACTCCGTCTGCCAGCCCCGCCGCTCGGCGTAGCGGGTGTACATCCGGTACAGGTCGGCGGCGAATAGCCCTGCCTCTTCTCCCCCCGCCCCGGCTCGGATTTCCACAATCACGTCCCGCTGGTCGCGGGGGTCCCGGGGGAGGAGCAATTGCCGCAGTTGCGCTTCCAGGTCGTCCAGATGCTCCCGCAGCCGGACGATCTCCGCCTCCGCCAGTTCCCGGAGTTCGGGGTCGCTATCGTCCAGCAGAGATTCCGCCTGTTCCAACTCTGCCCGGGCCTGCCGGTACTGGCGGTACAGGGTGACGATTTCTTCCAGTTCGGCGTGCTCGCGCGCCAGTTCGGCCAGCCGGTCCGGGTCGCTGACGACCTCCGGGTCGGCCATCCGTTGAGCAATCTCTTCGTATCGGGTCTCAATCCCTTCTAATTTTTCCCACATATTTAAGCCGTTAGCCGTCAGGGGGTCAGCCGTTAGTCGTCAGTGGCAATTATAACCGACCCGGGGGATACCGTCAACCATTACATCCCCGTCGGCACGTCCAGGAAGACCGTCTCCAGGCCGAATTTCTCTTCCAGGTGACGGGCCAGGGCCCGGGGCCCCACGGCCTCGGTGGCGTAGTGGCCGGCGAAGAGGACGTTCATCCTCAGTTCGGCGACGGGGTGAAAGGCCTGGTGGCGGGTCTCGCCGGTGATAAAGGTATCCAGCCCGGCCTCCGCCACCTGCTCCAGCAGGGAGACGGCGTCCCCGGAGATGACGGCCACGCGGCGGACCTCGGCGGGGCCGTGGGCCAGGACCCGGACGGGGGGGACGTGCAGAACCTGGATCAACCGCCCGATGAGGGTGGGGATGGGGAGTGGCGGCTCCAGCGTGCCGGCCACACCGATCTCCATCCCATGGTACCGACCGAAGGGACGGATGTCCTGGAGCCCCAGTTGCCGCGCCAGTTCGGCGTTATTGCCGACCTCCGGATGGGCATCCAGGGGCAGATGGGCCGCGTAGAGGCCGCAGCCGCCCAGGATGAGTGTCCGCACCCGCCGGAAAAGCGGCCCCACCAGCCGTTGCGGTTTCTCCCAGAAGAGGCCATGGTGGACGATGAGCAGTTGGGCCTTTTCGGCCACGGCGCGGTCAAAGGCCTCCTGGCAGGCGTCCACGGCGAAGGCCACTTTCCGGACCTCCGTCGGCCCCTCCACCTGCAGGCCGTTCTGGGACGTGTCCTCTATCTCCCGCACGCGCAGGTATTCGTCCAGGTAGGCGACCAGTTCATGGCAGTTCATCGGGTCTCCTTATCGGAAGTGCCTGGCATGTCGTTCCTGGTTTTCCTCACCCCACCCCCTGCCCCCACCCCCCCCCCCCCCCCCCCCCCCACCGCACAAGTCAGCGGGCGGGGGGGGGGGGGGGGGGGGGGGGGGGTGG
>JBBIKR010000203.1:0-4519 GCA_037445395.1 Thermoflexales bacterium | reverse complement strand
CGGACGCATTCATCCTCACCCCTCCCCCAACCCCCTCCCCTCTCCTGACCTGCGGTCAGGAGAGGGGAGGGGGTGGCGGCGCAGCCGCCGGGGGAGGGGTGAGGAATCCATCCGCGTTCACCTGTGGACCGTCCGATGAGCAGAACCGATAGCCCCGACCTGCCCCCCGATCTCTGGATGGCCGTCCAGCCCCTGCTGGAACTGGCGATTGCCGAAGACATCGGGCCGGGGGACGTCACATCCGAGGCCATCCTCCCGCCCGACCAGACCCTGCAGGCCCAACTGGTGGTCAAAAAACCCGGCGTCATCGCCGGACTGCCGGTCGCCGCGGCCGTCTTCCGCCGGGTGGACCCCGCGGTCCGCTTCACCCCGCGCGTCCGCGATGGCGACCGCGTCGCCCCCGGCGACGTCATCGCCGAAGTGGAGGGCCCGGCCCGAAGCCTCCTGGCCGCAGAGCGGACCGCCCTCAACTTCCTCCAGCGCCTCTCCGGCATCGCCACCCTCACCCGCCGGTTTGTGGACGCCGTCGCCGGAACGCGCGCCGTCATCCTGGACACCCGCAAAACTCACCCCGGCTACCGGGCCCTGGAGAAATACGCCGTCCGCATGGGCGGCGGGCAGAACCACCGCATGGGCCTGTACGATATGATCCTCATCAAGGACAACCACATCGCCGCCGCGGGGTCCATCACCGCTGCCGTCCGGCGGGCGCGCGCGGCTTATCCCCACCTGCCCGTAGAAGTGGAGGTCCAGGATCTGGACCAACTCCGGGAGGCGCTGGAACTGCCGGTGGACCGGATTATGCTGGATAACTTTGACCTGGAGGGCATCCGCGCGGCCGTCCAGATGGCCGCCGGACGGGTGCCGCTGGAGGTCTCCGGCGGCGTCACCCTGGAGCGCGTCGCAGAACTTGCCGCCACCGGGGTGGACTACATCTCCGTCGGCGCGCTGACCCACTCGGCCCCGGCGCTGGACATCAGTATGGACGTAGTGGGGGAGTAGACAAGGATACAAGGGTGCAAGGATACAAGGATAGTAGACAAGGATACAAGGGTGCAAGGATACAAGGATAGTAGACAAGGATACAAGGATGCAAGGATACAAGGATAGAAGGATACAAGGAGACAAGGGGGAAAGATGGAGAGCATCGTCTATTTCGCAACGGCCAGAGCGACCCGATGGGATTACCAGTACAGCCTCGCCGCCCGGCTGGAGCGGATGCTGGAGCGGCTGGACCTGGGGAGCCGGATTGAGAAGAACGAGTATGTCGCCATCAAGACGCACTTCGGCTCCGACGGGGCCCACCGGATTGTGCGGCCCCTCTTCCTGCGCAAGGTGGCCGACGCGGTGAAAGCCGTGGGCGGCAAACCGTTCGTCTGCGATACGGTGCGCATCAACGGCTGGGACTATCTGGAGGTCGCCAACCAGAACGGGATCAACCCCCAGTCCGTCGGTTGCCCGGTCATCCTGGCCGACGGCCTCTTCGGCTGCGACAGCATAGAGGTCCCCGCCGGCTCCGTCCTGGGCTCCGTTCGCGTCGCCTCCGCCATCTACGACGCCCCGGCGATGATCGTCGTCTCTCACTGCAAGGGGCACATTGAGGCCGGATACGGTGGGGCGATCAAGAACCTGGCAATGGGAGGGGTGGCGGGCCGTCACCGCAGCGGGGACTGGCGGCAGGCGCGCGGCCATCTCCACGCCGCCGGTCCCGACTCCACTCTGGAGCGCTACCCGGAACTGTGCATCATGTGCCTGCAGTGCCTCCACGTCTGCCCGACGGGGGCCATTTCGGAGGTGGACGGCACCCTGGTGACAGACGACGAGAAGTGCTGGCGCTGCGGGCGCTGCGAACGGGTCTGCCCCGAGGGGGCCATCCGGCTTCAGAAGCGCGGGCGGGACGAGTTCCAGGCCGCCCTGGCCGAAGCGGCGCAGGCGGTCCTCTCCACCTTCCGGCCGGGCAAGGTCGTCTTCCTGAACTTCGCGCTGGAAGTCCAGCCCGAATGCGACTGTATGCCGATGGCGGATACCCCACTGGTGCAGGACCAGGGGATTTTCGGAGGGGATGACATCGTGGCGGTGGAGCAGGCGACGCTGGACGCCATCAACCGCGCCCTGCCGTTACCCCAGTCCGCCGCGACCGACCGGGGGGTTCGGCCCGGCCAGCGCGTCCTGGCGGAGACGCTGGGGATAGACGGGCAGTTGCACGTGGACGCGGCCGCCGCGCTGGGGATGGGCCGACGGGAGTACCGTCTGATAGAGGTCTGAAAGTATATCTGAAATTCGTTTGTAGTCCGGCACGGAGCGCCGGTACCGTTATAAGCGCCACTCCGCTTCGCTTCGTAGCGCACTACATAAGCGCCACTCCGCTTCGCTTCGTAGCGCACTACATAAGCGCCACTCCGCTTCGCTTCGTAGCGCACTACAAACATGTTGTGGGACAACTGCTTGCAGTTGTCCACGTTATGGGTCTCTCAGACGCCGCTCCGCTGCGCCCCGGCGCGAGCGCCTTCGGCGCGTGGCGCTTCGTGGCTCACTACGAGCATTTTTAGAAACACTTTGAAACAAAAATCGCGCACCACGACCGACGGTCGTGGTGCGCAAACAGGAGGGGAGCAGTAGCGCGGGGGGCACTTACGATTTGCCGATCGTCTGCTGAAACAATCGCATCAATCGCGCTTTGCGTCGGGCGGCGTTGTTCTTGTGGATGATGCCCTTCTCGGCCGCCTTGTCCAGCGCGCTGTATGCCCGACGGATGGCCTCCTGGGCCTCCTCCGGCCTGCCCGAGAGGATGGCCAGGCGGGCCTTTTTGACCATCGTGCGGGCGCGCGTCCGGAACACCTGATTGCGGAGCCGCCGACGCTCGTTCTTACGGATATTCTTGATGGCCGACTTCGTGTTTGCCAACGCTTCCCTCCAGGATTCGGATGCGGGCATATTCTACCGCAATTTGCCGAATTTGTCCAGCGCGTTTCGCGGCGGGCCTGCGCAGTCATTCGCCCGCTGTGGGCAGGGAGCGGAGGGAGAAGGGCAAAAGAGGCGAACGGCTTATGCCCGCCTTCGGGATGGACTCCGGGAAAACCGGTTGACGAAGCGGACCATCATCTCCGCCTCCTCCCATTTCTCGTCCGTGAGGTTGTACCAGTCAAAAGCCAGTTCCAGGGGCGAGCCATCCTTCCCCCGCCCGCGCACGTAGAGGTAACGGCGGTCCTGGAGGGAGGGGCCATACGTCCTGGACGCTCCGGTTACGGAGGAGGCGGCTTCCAGAAGCACCTGGCTGATGATGAACGGCTTCCAGTCCGGCTGCGGCAGGGAAACCTCGGCGCGAATGTGCCCCAGCGGCATAATGCAGTAGTAGTCCGGCCGACCGGTCCAGGTGCTCCTCCAGGAGCGGTAGACCCAGCCGACCAGGTAATCGGGGGTGACGCGGACGTAGGAGTCGGTCAGGCCGTCCACGAACCGGTCCAGCAGGTCGGCGATGAAGGCTTCTTCCTCCGGCGTCATCCGCTCCGTCTCTATCAGGCGGATGTGGCGAAAGGCCGGCTGGGGCGGGCGGTCCCAGGGGTAGCGGGCATAGATCTGGAAGCGGCTGTTTTGCTCCCGGTTGCGCCACAGGCCGTCCAGCAGGGAGAAGAAAAAGTCCCCGGCGGCGGGGTCGTCGGCCTGGAGTTCAAAGCCCCACAGCCCCTCGGTGGAGGTGACGGCCTGTTCCTCCACGAAATCCGGCGCCAGGAAGTGGCGGAGCACTTCCTCCCGTGAGGCGCCGTGCAGGTGGATGATTTCCACGCCGGGGTAGAGGGTGATGCTGGCGTTCGCCTCTCCCAGCCCGCTCCTTCCAGCGGCGATTGCCGCCCGATGAGGCCGCGCCAGGTCCATCTCCCCCCGTTTCCGCCCCACGCGCCAGCGCAGGCGGTCCCCCTCCAGCACCAGTTCCCCCTGTCGGCCTCCGGCCAGGCGCAGGAACAACGGGTAAACCGCCACGGCGAGGCCCAGCCCGATCACCACTCCGGCCCCGCAGGTCAGAAGGGGGAACCAATCCGGGATCGTCCAGCCCCAGCGCATATTGAGCAGGGTGGGGATACCGATCCAGATGAAGAGGAAGACGATCAGGAAAAGCGCGGTGGGGAGGACAACGGTGAACCAGCCACTCGTATAGGGAATGGTGACCCTTTTCTCCATATGCACCTCTCCTCACAGCAGGGCAACGGTTAAGCCCCTGCCATCACTTGTAGGACAACTGCTCCGCAGTTGTCCTACGGTCAGCGACCCACATCCCCGACGACGCGGGCGGTTTCGGCCAGGACATGCTCCCCAGCCCGCGCGCCCGGACGGGACAACGGCAGGCAGGTGTCCTGCATCAGGGAGGACAATGCTGGCGCAGGGCGGCTTCAATTCGTCGGCGGTCACGCGCTCTGCGCGGGTTCAATGCCAGCGCCCGGCGCAAATGATCGCAGGCCTCCTTCTGTTTCCCCTGAGGGAGCAGGCAATCCACAGCGAAATGGTAGTGGTTAAGGGCGTTCTT
>JBBIKR010000202.1:0-4522 GCA_037445395.1 Thermoflexales bacterium | reverse complement strand
ATCTGCAACCTGCAATCTGCCCGGTAAAGATGAACGCCAGCGGCAGGACGGGGAGCAGGTGCCGATAGCCGATGTTCAGGGGACTGAGAAGGGTGGTGATGATGTAAAACAGGGGAAAAAGGGTCAACGGCCCCCAGCGCCGGATCCGCTGTATCCAGTTTGCGGGTCTCCGAAAGGCACGGGCCGCCGTCAGGACGATGGCGAGGACAAGCAATAAAAGGGTGGGGAGGGGAGTCTTTAACCCAAAGGCAACGGGAAAATAGTACCACCATCCGTGCATCCGATTCTCGCCCAGAAGGAAGGCCGGATGGCCGTCGGCGAGATGTCGCCGCAGGCGCAGGAAGGGAACAAGGTGGCTGGCGGCCGGAAACGGAAGGTCGGTGCCGGGCAGAGGGCCGATCTCAAAGCCGTAGAGCGCCCAGAGGGTCAGGGCGCCAATTCCCACCAGCAACACCGGGAGCCGGAATGGGCGTCGGCCCAGGAGGCCCACCAGCAGGACGACCGGGATGAGCAGAACCGCCGAGGTTTTGGTCCCCAGGGCCAGCCCCAGGGCAACTCCGGCGGCGACCAGACGAGGAGGGGTAGGGCGCCGCATCCAGCGGGCAAAAAGGAAAAGGGCAATGGTCACCGCCGCTGCACATCCCAGGTCGGTGCCAACCACGGCGGAGTGGGCCAGGATGTTGGGGTCCAGCACCAGCAGCAGAAGGGCCAGCAGGCCGCCCCGATCTCCCCACAGGTCCGCCGCCCAGCGGTACACGACGGCGCTCAGCAGGAGGCCCAGAAGGCCCGCCATCGCCCGGGCCGGCAATACCAGGCGGTCAATAGGGGTATAGGAAGTGATTGTCTTCTGGGCGATCCTCAAGAGGGGTACACTCTCGGTCGGTTGCTCCGGTGCTCGGCCCCAGTCGGGAACCCGGCGGGGGTCGGGAATGTCGGGGACGGCCAGCAGGGGCAGAGCAGCCCAGAGTTTGACCGCCGGCGGGTGTTCCTCCACCAGGCGATAGTCGCCGGTGCGGAGGATGGAATACCCGCTGGCGATGTGCATGCCCTCGTCAATAATCATAGAAGTGGAACGAGCCGCATGCAGGACCAGCGTCCAGAATCCCAGGAGAAGGAAAACGGTCAGCAGATAGGCCCGGACGATTTTCATCCTACGGTCGCTCCGGCCAGATGGGGATGGCGGCATCCGGAACGGTGGTATCTCCGATGGTGACGGGCAGACGGACGCCGTCGCTCAGACGGTACATACCGACGGCAATCCGTTCTCCTTCCGGCGACCAGGGGAGGCGATGCATGTCCCGAACGATGTCCCCCGGCTGCCACAGGGATGAGGGGAAGGCGCCACCCATCGGGGGGCCGTCCCCGGCGGCCAGCAGGTTCCCCGAGCGATCGTAGAGGTGGACGAAGACCTGGTAGTCATCGTCCAGCGGAGCGATGCTTTTCCAGCAGAGGGTCACCTCCGCTTCCCCGGTATCGGTCACCACGGTGGCGTGGGTCAGGAGGACGCTCCCGGCCAGGCGCACTTCCGCCGTCAGGCGACTGGACTCTGGACAGGCCGGTTCGTGCCCCTGAATTCGCACCCTGTGCAGGACGATCCGATCTCCGGTGGGTGTCTCGTTAATGAAGGCCGGCAACCGCCCCCGCTCCGGAGTGTACATCACCAGTTGCAGGTCCCAGGCCTGGGTGGGAAGGTCCGGAGCGGGGAGCCGGAAGCGGTAGCGGTCCCGGATGACCTCGCCGGGTTGCCAGGCGGAGGTGGGGTAGTTCCCGTGTCCCGGCCAGGAGTCATACGTCCAGATCAGCGTGTTGTCCCCAGGAACCGGAGAGACCAGTTGCAGGGCCAGGATGTAGTCCTCGGCGATGGAGGCGACCGGTTGCCAGTAAAGGGTGACGTCCAGAGAGCGGTCTTTCTCATCCAGACGGAAATCGTAGCCCAGGAGGCGGATTCGGTCTCCAAAGTGGGCATCCACAAGTTGCTGAGGCCGGACGTCTGCCGGGTCGGCGTAGCGGGGAGGCGGGGCGTAGAAGGCGGGCAGGATGTCCGCCGCGGTCCAGAGGGCCAGGAGGGCAAAGAGAATGACCAATGGGCGAATGACCAATGAGGGAATGACCAATGCGGGAATGACCTGGGAGCGAGTGGTCAATGGCCGGATGAGCCTGGTGAGGGCATAGAGGCCCAGGGCGAGGAGGATGGCGATGGCGGGGAGGGCGGGGAAGAGCAGGCGGCCGCCGGGAGCGGGTGTGGTCATATTCCAGCGGAGCCAGCCCAGCAGGACAAGGACGAACCATACGGCCAAGTAGACCACTCGCCGCCGCGCTGGACCGGTCAGGTATTGCCAGCCCAGGAGCAGGCCGACGATGCCGATCACCGTCAGAAAGAGGTAGGGGATGTAGAAGCCGGCGGGATAGAAGGAGCAGGGGATCTGTCCCCAGAAGGAGCGAAATACCAGACCGGCCTCGTTCCAGGGGTAAATCGGGGAGCCGCGCAGGCCGACCAACTCCAGCATCGGGGCCAGCGCCGTCGGGTCGCCGTAGAGGCACCAGTTGCGCCAGAACCACCAGCCGCTGACGACGGCCGCCGGGATGGCCAGCAGGCCGATGTGGAAGATGGTCTGGAGAAGCCAGCGTCTGGGACGGGAGCGCAGGACCTGGACAATAAGAACGAGCGACGCGAAGGGCAGGAGGAGCCATCCGCTCAGTTTGGAGAGCCCGGCCAGACCGGTCAGGACGCCCAGGGTCAGGAGGCGGGGCGCCGACGGCCCCTCTTCTGCGATGTGCAGGAGCAGATAGAGGCCCCAGACAGCCAGCGGGGTGACCAGATTGTCGTTGTTCACGCCGCTGGCGACGAAGAGGAACTGGGGGTTGAACGCGACGATGGCCGTCGCCAGCAGCGAAACCCCCGGGTGGGCGGGAAACGTCCGGCGCGCCAGCGCATAGGTCCCGGCAACAGTGAGGGCCTGCAGGAGGGTGGACCAGAGGCGCAGAACACGAAGCATCAAAAATGTCCCCTGCGCAGGAGAATGTTCCCGCCAGGGGTTATGATACAGGATGGCCCGATTGTCGTACAGAAACGGGGCGTTCGGCCCGCAGGCCACCCGGGGGTTGAACCGGAGGATGTCCTCCTCGTCGGCCCGCAGGCCCAGCAACCGCACCAGTCCAGCGGAGAGAAGGTGATACAGGGGTGGCTGGGAAGCTTCCTGGCGGTAATGGTAGACCGCTTCGGCGGGCGCGCCGTGTACCGGCAGGCGGCCCGTCTCGGCGATGTACCGGACCGCCCCGAAGTGCTCTATCTCGTCCAGGTTCTCAAAGGGAGGGACGATCAGGTTGTACGCCGCTCCCAGCAGTAGATACACGACCAGGATCAGAATCCATTCCCTGTGGTTGTTCGTTGTACGCCGCTCCCAGCAGTAGATACACGACCAGGATCAGAATCCATTCCCTGTGGTTGTTCACGGACCGTCCTTTATCACCAGGGGTAGATACGTGTAATTCAAAGGAGGCACGTGAACCGTCACTTCCATCGGGTCCGAGACCTCGGTAACACAGGCTCCATCATACAACCGGCGCGAAAGGGCGACGAAGCGGACTCTCTGCCCATCCTGTAGCCCGCCGATGATCATCCGATGATGGGTGGTCGGTGCCGCATCCAGCGCGGTCGCGTAGGCGAAGGACGGGGCCTTTGTGACCAGGGGCAGGTAGATCGTGAACGGGCCAGTGGGGGAGATGACCGGGCCGGGCGGGGGAAGGATCTCGTACCAGACCTGGGCGGAGGCAGGGGTCAGGGTGTCCCATTCCACGACCAGGCTGTTCAGCACCGTGGAGGTGACGATGTTCGTGATGAAACCGGACGGTGTCCACGAGAGAGGGGACGGCATCCGGCCGCCCGGATAGGTCCCGGTGATCAGCCGACCCGCGTCCCAGACGGTATCAAAGTAGTACGTCTGCCCGTCGTTGGGGGGCTCGGGGTGGGCGTAGAGGAGAGCCGTCAACCGATCCCCCAGCGGCTCCGCTTCCACCGAGAGTTCTTCCCAGGTGAAGAGGGCGGTCTGCTCGCGGGACCAGACGGTCTGCGGCGGCAGGCCAGTCTTGACGGCGCAGTCGTCGTCGCTCGGCGTCAACTGGGTGCCCTGGGGGTCCAGGCCGATGCGGGCGTGGGGGAGCACGCCATCCAGGGAGTGGTTGCGGGCCCACATCGTGAAGCGATACGGCGTGCAGGGAGTCAAACCGGTCACCACCTGATAGATCCCGGCCTCGTAGGTAGGCCCCCACTTGAAGTAGACCTGGGCGTGGCCTCCGTCGTAGTAGGGGCGCTGGGCGCGGGCATCGTCATACTCCGGCAGGACGGAACCGTGGATCCACCAGCGGATCCAGCCTCCGGCGACGAAATGGTTTGGGTAACGCCAGTAGAAAGGGTAGGCTGGGTCGTCAAAATTGCCGTTGACCAGTAATCCGGGATCCTGGGACTGTGCCTGTATCGGTGGGGAGGGTAGCCATAAGAGCCGGGGGTCCCAGCCCGCCGCAT
>JBBIKR010000201.1:0-4552 GCA_037445395.1 Thermoflexales bacterium | reverse complement strand
CGGGTTGCACCAATTCTGAACATGAGCCAAGGTCGTTTTATTACCGCCGAGATGCAGAGTACGCAGAGACCATAAGCAGAACTCTGCGGTGAGTTTTTGCAGTGAAGTCAAGATAGCAACTCAGGAGTTATCTATGACCCCCAACGACCTTCTGGATTCCCTGCGCGCCCATGTCGCATCCAGACTTCCCGAACTGGACGGCGTCATCGGCCTGCGGCGGACGGTGGTGGGCACCGCGCCGTACCTTTTCCGCCAGGGAGATGACCTCTCCGAACTGGTCCTCTCCCCGCGCTACCCGCTGGCGTCGGTCGTCTCTCTGCTCCAGAAACGGTATCCCCAGGCCCGCTTCGGCATCGTCGCCCGGGCCTGCGACCTGCGCGCGCTGGTGGAGATGGCCAAACGCCGGCAGGTGGACCCCGACCGCCTCTACATCCTGGGGGTGGCCTGCACCGCCGATGAGGCCGAGGAGTGCCACTGTGATGCCCCCTTTCCGAAGACGGAGGGGTGGCCGCAGGCAGTGATACTGGGCTCGCCGGCTCCCGCCGGTTCCCCCAATCCGATGATCGCCGAATATGAGCGGATGGGGCCAGCGGAGCGCTGGGCTTTCTGGCGGGAGCAGTTCGCCAAGTGCATCAAGTGCTACGGCTGCCGCAACATCTGCCCGGAGTGCTTCTGCGAGGCCTGCGCGCTGGAGGACCCCCTGTGGGTGGAGCCGGGGGTGCTGGCCCCGCCCTTCCCGTCCTTCCACCTCATCCGGGCTATGCACATGGCGACCCGCTGTGTGGCCTGCCGCCAGTGCGAACTGGCCTGCCCGGCCCACATCCCGCTGACCGTCCTCTACGATCTCCTGCGGCGGGATGTGGAGGACATGCTGGGCTACGAACCCGGTGCCGACCTCTTCGCCCCTTCGCCTCTCTCCCTGACGCTGGCGGATGCGCCGATAAAGGGGGAATTCTGAATTACTGCCTACTTCACCTCAAGGATAGACCGGAGGAAAGCGATATGGAAGCGAAGATGAGCACAAAGGCCCCAGCGCCGGTTCTCCAGGCAATGCCGTACCTGATTCGCTTTCCTGCCCGGCGCTTCTGGGTGGATTACGATGCGGAAGCGGATGTGTTATACATCAGTTTTGAGTGCCCGCAGAAGGCCACGGATAGTATCATGACCGAGGATGGCATCTTGCTACGGTACCGGGGAGACCGCCTGGTCGGTGTGACGATTCTGGAGGCGTCGGCACGAACGGCACCCTCTTTATCTTGACGGAGGGAATAATGCGCTACGACAACATCCTTACTATCTGCCCCTACTGCGGGGCCGGTTGCGGCCTCTACATTCAGGTTCTGGACGGCGAGATCGTCGGCGTGTTGCCGGCGAAGGAGCACCCCGTCAGCCAGGGGAAACTGTGCATCAAGGGCTGGAACGCCACCGCCTTCGTCCGCCATCCGGACCGGCTCCGGACCCCCCTCATCCGGGAGGGCGACCGCTTCCGGGAGGCGTCCTGGGACGAGGCGCTGGGGCTGGTGGCCGAACGGCTGACCGCCATCCGCGACCGGTGCGGCCCCGACGCCCTGGGCTTCCTGGTCTCCGCCAAGTGCACCAACGAAGAGAACTACCTCGTCCAGAAACTGGCCCGCGCCTTCTTCAAAACCAACAACGTGGACCACTGCGCCCGTCTCTGACACGCCCCCACGGTGGCCGGTCTGGCCGCCGCCTTCGGTAGCGGAGCGATGACCAACTCCATCCCGGAGTTCAGCGAGCACACCCGCTGTTTTCTGATCACCGGCTCCAATACCACCGAGGCGCACCCGCTCGTCGCCAGCCATGTCCTGAAGGCGAAGGAGCGGGGGGCGAAGGTGGTCGTCATTGACCCGCGCGAGGTCCAGATTGGACGCCTGGCCGACCTGTACCTGCGCCCCCGCCCCGGCACCGACGTCGCCTGGCTCAACGGCCTGATGTACGTCATCGTCACCGAAGAACTGGCTGACCAGGAGTTCATCCAGAAGCGGACAGAGGGGTTTGAGGAGATGTGGCGGGTAGTCCAGCAGTACCCACCCGAGCGGGTGGAGGAGATCGCGGGCATCCCCGCCGATGACCTGCGGGCCGCGGCGCGGATGTACGCCCAGAATAAACCCGCCGCCATTCTCTACGCGATGGGCATCACCCAGCACACCACCGGCACCGACAACGTCAAGAGCGTCGCTAACCTGGCCATGCTGACGGGCAATCTGGGCATCCCCGGCGGTGGGGTCAACCCCCTGCGGGGCCAGAACAACGTCCAGGGTGCCTGCGATATGGGCGGCCTTCCCAACGTCTACCCGGCCTACCAGCCGGTGACCTCGCCGGAGGCGAAGGCCAGATTTGAGGCCGCCTGGGGCGTGGAGGGCCTCTCCGACCGGGTCGGGTTGAGCGTGGTGGAGATGGTCAACGCCGCCGGGGAAGGGCGCCTGCGGAGCCTCTACGTGATGGGTGAGAACCCGCTCCTTTCCGACCCCGACATCCACCACGCGCGGAAGTGCCTGGAGAAACTGGAGTTCCTGGTCGTCCAGGACATTTTCCTGACCGAGACGGCGCAACTGGCCCACGTCGTGCTACCCGGCGCGGCGTTTGCCGAAAAGGACGGCACCTTCACCGCGACCGACCGGCGCATCCAGCGGGTGCGGAAGGCGGTGGACCCGCCGGGCCAGGCGAAGGCCGACTGGGAGATCATCTGTATGCTGGCCCGGCATCTGGGCGCGCAGGGCTTTGACTTCTCCTCGCCGGAGGAAGTGATGGCCGAAATCGCCCGGGTCGCGCCCAGTTATGGCGGCGTCACCTACGAGCGTCTGGACCGGGAGGGCTCCCTGGTATGGCCCGTGCCTTCGGCCGACCACCCCGGTACCCCGTACCTCCATAAGGAGAAATTCACGCGGGGTCTGGGCAAATTCCACGCCATAGAGTTCCAGGAGGCGGCAGAACTGCCCGACGAGGAGTACCCGTTCATCCTGACCACCGGTCGGGTGATGTTCCAGTACCACACCGGTACGATGAGCCGACGGTCGCCCAAACTGGAGCAGGAGGCGCCGGAGCCGTACGTGGAGATGAATCCTGAGGACGCGGCCCGGATTGGGCTGGACGGCGCGCGGCGGGTTCGGGTGATCAGCCGTCGGGGGGAGATTGAGGTCGCGGTCCGGCTGACGGAGCGCATCCGGCCCGGCGTCGTCTTCATCCCCTTCCACTACGCCGAGGCGGCGGCCAACGCCCTCACCCACGCCGCGCTGGACCCCGTCGCCAAAATCCCGGAGTACAAGGTTTGCGCGGTGCGGGTGGAGCCGGTGAGTGAAACGTGAAGAGTGGAGCGTGAATGCACGAACTTTCGGTCACCCAATCCATTCTGGACATCGCCCTGGCCCACGCACAGGGGGCGGGGGCGAGTCGTATTCTGAAGGTGAATCTGGTCATCGGGGAACTGTCGGGGCTGGTCGGGGAGTACATTCAGTTTTATTTTGACTTTGTGAGCAAGGGAACCCTAGCGGAAGGGGCGGAGTTGACGTTCCGGCATGTGCCGGCCCGGTTTCACTGCCTGGACTGCGGCGCGGAATATGAGCCGGGCGGGTCGGACTGGACCTGCCCCCGGTGCGGCGCGCTGCGGCCGATGGCGGTGGGAGGCCGGGAGTTGCTGGTGGAGAGTATTGAGGTGGAATAACAGGGAGCAGGTCACACGGAGCAAGGAGCAGGGGGCAGGGAGCAGGTCGCACGGAGCAGGTCGCAGGGAGCAAGGAGCGAGGGACCGGTTATGTGGAGGGGCGGGGGCACGCTCCCGCGGGCCGAGGCCCCCGGCCCGAGCTTTCGGCCCCGGGCTTCAGGCCGAGGAGGGCTTCTCACCCCGCGGGGCTTGCCCGTGCTTGCCAGTGGCAGGGACGATGGGACGGTTGCCGGTGACAGGTGTGGTGCTGGCGGGTGGAGCCAGCCGCCGGATGGGACGGGATAAGGCGTTCCTGGACCTGGGAGGGCGGCCGCTCATCGCGCACGTCCTGGAGCGAATGGCGGAGGTCTGCGCGGAGACCCTCATTGTGGCCAACGACCGATCGCGGTATGCGGATCTGGGCGCCCGCGTTGTCCCCGACATCTTCCCCGGCGTGGGGGTGCTGGGCGGCCTGCACGCCGGACTTGCCGCCGCCCAGCACGATCTGATTCTGGCCGTCGGCTGCGATATGCCCTTTCTGAACCCCGACCTTCTACGCGCCTTCGTCGCCTGGGCAGAGGGCTACGATGTGGTCGCGCTCCGGCGGGGGGAGCAGGTGGAAACGCTCCACGCCGCCTACCGGCGCACCTGCCTGGAGCCGATGGAGGAGGCCATCCGCTCCGGCCAGCAGCGTATCATCTCGTTTTTCCCCAGGGTTCGTGTCCGCTACGTTGCCCCGGAGGACATTTTTCCCCTGGACCCCGATCTCCGCTCTTTCCGCAATGTGAACACCCCTGAGGAGTGGGCGGCCCTGCGGCAGGAATTCATATCCGACCATTTGTGAATTTTGGGATAAATTTGCAGATAAGTTTGGGATAACCCCCTTGACAG
>JBBIKR010000200.1:0-4557 GCA_037445395.1 Thermoflexales bacterium | reverse complement strand
GCGTTTGTAGTGCGCTACGAAGCGAAGCGGAGTAGCGCCTGTACCGGCACCCGCTGCGCTCCGTGCCGGACTACGAACGCGGGGGCGTTTGTAGTGCGCTACGAAGCGAAGCGGAGTAGCGCCTGTACCGGCACCCGCTGCGCTCCGTGCCGGACTACGAACGCGGGGGCGTTTGTAGTGCGCTACGAAGCGAAGCGGAGTAGCGCCTGTACCGGCACAGGCCAGCAGGAACAGCGGCAGGAGCGGCGCCGTCGGTATCTTGACCAGAAAGGAGAGGGTGAAGGCAGCCGTCATCAGCATGGGGCGGCGCCGTTCCCAGAAGTAGATGCCCAGGAGGGCGAAGGCCATCATCGCCGCGTCGTTGTGGCCGTTGACGGCGAATTCGTAGAGGACCAGCGGGTTCCAGGCGAAGAAGGCCAGCCCCGCCGGGGCCAGGTCGGGGTGGCGGCGGCGCAGGACGGCATCCATCAGCAATGCCTGGGCCAGGTAGGCCGCAATAGCGACTCCCTTGAACCCCAGCAGGTTCAGCGCCAGGCTCTCCCGCCCCAGGGCGCCCACCACCAGCGCGCTGATCCAGGTCCAGAGGGGGCCGTAGTTGGAGGGGGCCATGCGGTAGGCCGAGTAGCGGGCGAAGGCCGTGTCCGGCAGTTGCCCCGGCGGCACAACCAGCGGGTTCTCCCGATAGTAGAACAGTTCCTCCCCATGGGTGACGTAGTCCACCACATCCCCCGCGCCGACCGGGTAGGTGAGGCTCAGCAGGAGCGCCAGCGTCAGGCCGCAGAGGAGAACCAGGGCAGAGGAGACCTGCCGGGGATGGCGGCGGCATGTCCGGTAGACCAGAGCGTAGAGGCCGAAGACGGCCAGGAAGGTCGCCAGAAAGGCGACGGCGGGAAGAGGGCGCCGCCCGGCAATCTCCGGGAAACTGATAGGGGTGTGCGCGACGTGGGCGAAGAGGGAGTAAGGCAGGACCAGACCGGAGAGGTACAGCAGAAACGAGCCGGCGAAGGCGAGGAAGACCACCGATGAGGGATGAAGTCTGGGTTTCATCGCGAAAACGCGAAAGGCACGAAAGCGCGAAAGGCGCGAAAGACACGAAAGACGCGAAAGGCGCGAAAGGCGCGAAAGATGCGAAAACGCGGAACTGTTCAGCCTCACCCCACCCCCTGCCCCCTCCCCTCTCCTGACCTTTGGTCAGGAGAGGGGGAGGGGGTGCCACCGCAGGCGGCGGGGGAGGGGTAAGGAATCCCGCTACCGGTCCCGAAAGGCCAGTTGGTGGGTCAGGGCGGCCAGGGTGTCGGCGGCAGGGCCGCTCAGACCGGCCTCCCGCAGGGCCTGGAGCGCGCGGTCGGCCTCCTCCAGGACTCGCTCCCGGGCGGCCTCCCGAGCCCCGGAACCGTTGATGAGGCCCATCGCGGCCTGGAGGTCGCCCGAAGAGCAGGCGGCGTTGGGAAGAAGATGCCGGAGCGCGGGCTCACGGCTCAGGGCGTAGAGGACGGGGAACGTCTTCTTGCCGCGCCGGAGGTCGGAGCCCACCGGCTTGCCGGTGACGGCGGGGTCGCCCCAGATGCCCAGGATGTCATCCTGAATCTGGAAGGCGATACCCGCGTGGTAACCGAAGGCCCGCAGTCGTTGCCGCACTTCGGGGGAAGCACCCGCCACCAGCGCGCCCAGTTCGCAGGCCGCCGAGAACAGTTCCGCCGTCTTGTGGGCAATCATGAACAGGTAGTCTTCCACCGATATCTCTTCCTGCCCCTCAAACCGCAGGTCCAGGAACTGTCCCTCGGTGAGGCGAAGGCAGGCCTGGAGGAGAATGCGGAGGGCCGAAAGGACGGTCTCCGGCGGGACGCCCCGGTCGGTCAGCCGGAAGAGGGCCAGGTGGGCCAGGGTGAAGAGGGTGTCCCCGGCGTTCAACGCCTGGGGCACCCCCCAGACGGACCAGACGGTGGGCCGGCCGCGCCGGGTGCTGTCGCCGTCCTCAATGTCGTCGTGGATGAGGGAGAAGTTGTGGACCAGTTCCACGGCGGCGGCGGCGGGCAAGGCCCGCTCCCAGTCCCCATCGCATGCTTCGCAGCAGAGAAGGCAGATGACGGGGCGGATGCGCTTGCCGGTGGGCTGGGGACCGGTGATGGGCCGAAACTCCCGGTCTTCCCAGCCCAGGTGGTAGCGGAGCATGCCGTAGAGGTCGCGGAGGGAGGGCCTGGAGGCCTCCACGACGGCCTGCATCTCCGCTTCCAGCGCGGGGAGGTAGCGGTCAAGGTAGTCCTGAAAGGCCATAATTTCAACTCCTCAGAATCCGCCCGATTTCCCGCAGGGTGGGACGCTTGCCGTAGATGAGCAGCCCCACCCGGAAGAGTTTGGCCCCGAACCACAGCGCGGCCGGGATGGAGAGGAGCAGGACCCCGATGCTCCCGGCAACGTCCACCCAGGGCACATCTCCCAGCGGGACGCGCAGCATCATCATCGTCGGGGCAGTGAGGGGGAAGAAACTGAAAGCCCGGGCCAGCGGCGCGTTCGGGTTGACCATCACAAAACTGGCCAGCATGTAGGGGATGACGGCGATGAAGGAGAAGATGCCCGCCAGTTGCTGGCTCTCCCGCATGGTCGTCCCCAGCGCGCCCACACCGGCCATCAGGACGGCGTAGAGGAGATACCCCAGCAGGTAGTAGACCACGCCCAGAATGAAGACCCGCGCGGGGATGCCGATGCTCCCCACCATGGCCAGGAGGGCCGCCATGCCGCCGGTGAAGCCCCACGCGCTCCCCAGCCAGATCAGCACCTGGGTCAGCCCCAGCGCGCCCAGGCCCAGCACCTTCCCCGCCATCAGTTCGGTGGGGCGGACCGAGGAGATGATGATTTCCACGATGCGGTTCTCCTTCTCCTCGGCGACGCTCTGGAGCAGGTACCCCGATGACGAGAAAATCGTCATTATCAGGAAGATCGCCAGGAAATAAGGAATCAGGAAGGTGAAGAACATTCCCCCGCCCCGCTCCTGGCCCGTGCCGGAGAGGATGCGCGTCTGGAGGTTTTCCAGTGGGTCGGCGGCGCGGCGCGCAAGGACGGGGTCCACCTCCTCCGCCAGCAGGTGGGTCACCAGGAAGGTCCGCACCCGTTCCGAATCGGCCAGCGCGGCCTCGCCGAAACTCTCCCGCGTCAGCACGGTGATCCGTCCGGTCTCCAGATAGTCCTCGCCGATGACCAGCACGGCCTGGAGTTCGTCGGCGCGCAGCGCGGCCTCCGCCGTATCCGGGTCCTCGTAGAGGACGAAGGTCTCCCGGTACTCCGGCAGGATGGGAGTAAAATACCCGGAACGGTCCACCACGCCGATGGGCTTGCGACCGACGTCAAACTGCCGCTCCAGCCAGTCCGCCACCGCGTCGCCCCGGGGGAGCAGGAACGCCGTCAGCACCAGGCCGATCAACCCCAGCGCGGGGATGATGGCCGTCATGATGATGAAACCGGTCCGGCGGATATTGGTCAGGTACTCGTGACGGGCGATGGTCCAGATTTTGCGCCAGTTCATGACGACCTCCCACAGAGCGCAGAATCAATCCTGCGCGACAACGACCTGGATGAAAATCTCCTCCAGCGGCACCGGGGCGACCTCAAAGGCCTGGACGTCCACACCCCGCTCCACCAGGGCCCGCAGGACCTCGCGCGGGGCGGTCCCTTCGGCCAGGGAGAGGTCGTACGCGCCGTCTTTGGGCTCCACGGCGACGACGCCGGGCAGGTCGGGCGGGAGTTCCGGTGCGCGCACCCGGATGGCGTGGGGGGCGAACTGCCGCTTGAGGTCCGCCAGCGGGCCGTAGAGGACCGACCGTCCCCGGTTGATCAGCAGGATGCGGTCGCAGAGCACCTCCACCAGGTTCATCTGATGGGTGCTGAGGACGACCGTCTTCCCCTCCTGGCGCAGGTCGGCGATGACCCCCTTGACCCGCTCCACGTTGACCGGGTCCAGCCCCTGGAACGGCTCGTCCAGGAAGACCAGGTCGGGGTCATGGACGATGCTGGCGACGACCTGGAGCCGTTGCTGCATGCCGCGGCTCAGGTCCTTGACCTTGCTGTGGGCCCGGTCTTCCAGCCCCATCCGCGCCAGCCACTCCAGCGCGCGCTGGCGGGCCCGGGAGCGGTCGGCCCCCTTCAACTCCGCCAGATAGACCAGCATATCCAGCACCCGGACGTTGCGGTAGAGTCCCCGCTCCTCGGGCAGGTAGCCGATGCGGGGCTGGGCGACGGCGGGCGAGCCGCCCAGGACGGTGATGCGGCCCGCGTCAGGTGGGATGATGTCCAGAATCATCCGGATGGTGGTGGTCTTCCCGGCCCCGTTGGGCCCCAGCAGGCCGAAGACCTCCCCCCGTTCCACCTCAAAGGAAAGGCCGTCCACCGCGACCAGGTCGCCAAAGCGTTTGGTGAGGTTCTGAACCTGGAGAATCATCGCGCTCCTTGGGAATGTTTGCTTCACCCCACCCCCGGCGGCTGCGCCGCTACCCCCTCCCCTCTCCTGCCCGCAGGTCAGGAGAGGGGAGGGGGTTGGGGGAGGGGTGAGGATGAATGCGTCCG
>JBBIKR010000199.1:0-4562 GCA_037445395.1 Thermoflexales bacterium | reverse complement strand
GGAGGTATGTCATGCCATTGCTGAACGATGAAATTCGTCAGGAGGTCTCCAGAATCCTGGCCGACCTTCCCGGCCCGGTGCGGCTGGTGATGTTCACCCAGGATTTTGAGTGCGAATACTGCACCGAGACCCGCCAACTGGTAGAGGAAATTGCCGAACTCTCCGACCGGATCACGGCCGAAATCTACGACTTTCAGGCCGACCGGGCGAAGGCAGAGGAACTGGGGATTGACAAAATCCCGGCCATCGCCATCATCGGCGCGCAGGACTACGGGGTCCGGTTCTACGGCATCCCCTCCGGCTACGAGTTCGCCTCCCTGCTCCACGCAATCCGCAGCGTGGCGGCCGGGAAGCCGGAACTCAGCGACGATGCCCTCAAAGTGGTGGCGGGAATCCGGAAGCCGGTGCACATCCAGGTCTTCGTCACACCGACATGCCCGTACTGCCCGCAGGCGGTGATGCTGGCCCACCAACTGGCCATCGCCAGTCCCCTGGTCCGGGCAGACATGGTGGAGGCAATGGAGTTCCCCCACCTGGCCATCAAGTATCAGGTCATGGGCGTGCCGCGCACCGTCATCAACGAGACGGTGCACATTGAGGGCGCCGCGCCGGAGTCCTACGTGGTGGCGAAGTTGCAGGAAGCGGTGGGGGCGTGAAGAGTGAAGCGTGAAGAGTGAAAAGTGAAATGGCCACCTGACAGTTTCTCATCAGCCACGTCATTGCGAGGGCGCGGAGCGCCCGAAGCAATCTCCAGAAGGGCTTCTGGAGATTGCTTCGCCCCCTTCGGGGGCTCGCAATGACACACTGGGGAAGACTTCCGCGAGTGCTCAAGCAAAGTGTCAGGTGACCAGAACAGTGGAAAGTGACATAAGGCGGGGGAGCATGCTGGATTTTAAACTGGCACCGTCCCAGCCGGAAGCCCGACCGTCCGGGGAGGTATATGACCTGATCATCCTGGGTGGCGGGCCGGCCGGCCTCACCGCGGCCATTTACGCGGGTCGCGCTCGCATCCACACCCTGGTGATCGTGGGCCCCCTCCCCGGAGGTCAGCCCGCCAACACCGATATGGTGGAGAACTTTCCCGGCTTCCCGGAAGGGATTGACGGGCCGGACCTGGCCCGGCGCTTCGTCGCCCAGGCGGAGCGGTTCGGCGTGTCCCTCATCCACGATACCGTCACCGGGGTGGACCTGTCCGTCCGGCCCTTCGTCGTCCGGACGGATATGGCCACCTACCGGGCCCACACCCTGATCATCGCGATGGGGGCCGTCCCCCGACGCCTGGGCGTGCCGGGCGAAGACCGCTTCTTCGGCCGCGGCGTCTCCGCATGCGCCACCTGCGACGGCTTCTTCTACCGGGACAAGCGGGTGGTGGTCGTCGGCGGCGGCGACAGCGCCATCATAGAGGGCCTCTACCTGACCCGCTTCGCCCGCGAAGTGATTCTCGTCCACCGGCGGGACCAACTGCGGGCGACGCAAATCCATCAGGAACGGGCCTTCGCCAACCCCAAAATGCGCTTCGTCTGGAACTCGGTGGTGGAGGAGATTCTGGGCGATAAGGTGGTGACGGGCGTCCGGGTCCGCAACCTGAAAACGGGCGAGACCTCGGTCATTGAGGCCGACGGCGTCTTCATCTACATCGGAATGGAGCCCCAGACCAAACTGTTCCGGGGCCAACTGGAACTGGACGAACATGGCTACATCGTCACCGACCGGCGCCAGCGGACCAGCGTCCCGGGAGTCTACGCCGCCGGAGACATCCAGGACCCCCTCTACCGGCAATTGGTGGTCGCGGCCGGCACCGGCGCCATCGCCGCGATGGAGGTGGAGAAGTACCTGGAGATGTACCCGCAAAACAACCAGGAACGATGATCGGAGGAATTCCCCTTTTCGGAACGCCCACATACGACGTGGTCGTCGTCGGCGGCGGCCCGGCGGGCGCTACGGCCGCGCTCTACGCCGCGCGCGCCCGGTTGAAGACCGTCGTCATTGACAAAGGGCTGACCGCCGGGGCGGCGGGGAAGGCTGGCCAGATTGTCAACTTCCCCGGCATCCCCGGCGCCATCTCCGGTGCCGAACTGGTCCGCCGCATCCGGGAGCAGGCCGCTTCCTTCGGCGCGGAGTTCGTCACCGACAAAGTCCTGCGGGTGGGCCTCTCCACCAACCCGCGCGAGGTCTGGACAGGTGGGGGCGTTTACAAAGGGAAGGTCATCATCATCGCCACCGGCTCTATGGGGCGCGGCCGTTACCTTCCCGGAGAGGAACACCTGGTGGGGCGCGGCGTCAGTTACTGCGCCACCTGCGACGCCGCCTTCTTCCGGGGTCAGGAGGTCGCCGTCGTCGGAGACAACGATGAGGCCGTAGAAGAAGCGCTGACGCTGACCCGCTTCGCCGCCCGCGTCCACTTTCTCTCTCCCACCCGCGACCTTCGGGCCTCGCCGGACCTGGCAGGGGAACTGATCGCCCACCCGAACGTCGTCTACCGATCAGCGACGCGGGTGGAGGAAATCCTGGGCCAGGACCGGGTGGAGGGAGTGCGCATCGCGTCGGCGGAAGGGACGGAGGTCCTTCCCGTTGCGGGCGTCTTTCTGTACCTGCAGGGCAACGTCCCCATCACCGACTTTCTGGAAGGCCAGTTACCCCTGGGAGAGGGCGGCTGTCTGCTGGTGGACGAGAATTTCCAGACGGCCGTGCCCGGTGTCTTCGCGGTGGGCGACGTCCTCTGCCGCCACCTGAAGCAGGCGGTAGTGGCGGCGGCCGAGGGCGCCATCGCGGCCATGGCCGCTGACCGGTACCTGCACGGCCGCGCCCAACTCCGACCCGACTGGTCTAAGTAGGGCAACTGCTCGCAGTTGCCCTACCTGTGAAGTCCCATGCCCGACCATCCGTTGCCACCCCGAATTCCGCAGGTCGCGGTGGACCGCTGCCGGGCCTGCCGTCGGTGCCCTGCCCGGGAGGTCTGCCGGAGCAAGGCACTGCGGGCCGTGGACCCCGGCGAGCCGCCGTGGGTGGACGGCAACCGTTGTTACGGCTGTCTGGCCTGTATCCCTGTCTGCCCTTTCGGCGCCATCCAGGTTTCCCCTCAGGAGGCCCCTCTATGAACCCCACGTACGACGTTATCATCATCGGCGGCGGCGTTCACGGCGCCAGCCTGGCCTTCCACCTGGCCGGGCGCGGGGTCCGGGTCGCCGTCCTGGAGCGGAAGTTTCTGGCCGCCGGTGCCACCGGACGCTCCAGCGGGCTGGTGCGGATGCACTACGACCTGGAGGCCGAGGCCCGCCTGGCCTGGGTATCCTTCGGGTACTTCCGGGACTGGGCCCGGCGCGTCGGCGGAGAGGGCCCCGACTGCGGGTTCACCCGCACCGGTTTCATCCAGATTGTGGAGCGGGAACACACCGACGCGCTCCAGGCCAACGTCCGTATGCACCAGCGCATCGGCATCCCCTCCCTGCTGGTCACCGCCGACGACGTGAAGCGGCTGGCTCCAGCCTTCGCCACCGACGACTTTGACCTGGCCGCGTACGAGCCGGAATCGGGCTACGCGGACCCCACCTCCACCGCGCAGAGTCTGATGAACGCCGCCCGGGCGCGCGGCGCCGTCCTGATGCAGGATTGCCCTGTGACCGGCATCCGGGTGCAGGGCGGGCGGGTGACCGGCGTGGTCACCCCGAAGGGGGAGTTCTCCGCCCCGGTGGTGGTCAACGCGGCCGGCGCCTGGGCGCGCGAGGTCTGCCGGATGGTCGGCCTGGACCTGCCGCTGAGCACCTGGCGGCACGAGACGATGTACGCCCACCGCCCACCCGACATCCTCCCCCACCCCACGGTGATAGATTTCCCCAACTCCATGTACTTCCGCCCGGAGACCGGCGGGCTGACGCTGGTGGGGCTGGAGGACGGCAACCTTCTGGGCCTGCCCCCCGCCGATGACGAGTACGTCCGCCCGGATTTCGTGGAACGGGCCGGGGAGCGCCTCTGTCGGCGCATCCCGCCGATGGTGCGCGGCGGCGTCCATTCGGCGCAGGTCGGCTACGACGGCATCACCCCGGATCAGCACCCGGCCATCGGCCCCCTGGGCCCGGAAGGCTTCTGGCTGGACTGCGGTTTCAGCGGCACCGGCTTCAAGATTGCCCCGGCGGTGGGGCTGTGCCTTTCGGAGTGGATGCTGGACGGCGCCCCCAAGACCGTGGACATCACCGTCTTCTCGCCGGTCCGCTTCCTGGAGGGCCGGACGCTGCGGGGGGAGCACCCCTACGAGAACATCTGGCGGTGACGGAGCGGGCGTACGACGTGATCGTGGTCGGCGCGGGACCGGCGGGCGCTACGGCGGCCTTCCACCTGGGCGCGGCAGGCCGGCGGGTGCTGGTCCTGGAAAAAGAGCGCCTGCCCCGACATAAACCCTGCGCGGGCGGTGTTCCCACCTCGGTCCTGCGCCGGTTCCCCAAAGAAAGTGGGGTTGGGACGGCGGCTTCGCCCCCCTACCCAACCCCAGACAAACCCCAACCCCCCCCGGACAATTTTAAAAAACACCCCATTTAAATAAAAAAAAACCCAAACTTACAGACGCC
>JBBIKR010000198.1:0-4592 GCA_037445395.1 Thermoflexales bacterium | reverse complement strand
AAAATGGCTCGCGGAGTTTGTCTGTACAGCCAGAACGGGATATAATTTTTAAAGCAACCCCAGAGATTCCCACTCCTGGGCCAGCTGCTGCAGGCGGCGCATGGAGACCCGATCCTGGAATGCCTCCCGCAGGCGGACCAGGTCAAACCGTCCGTCCAGGTGCTCCAGCGTGTACCGGACCAGTTCCCGCTCCAGCGGGCTCAGAGTCGGGAAAGAGGCCGGCGGGCTGACCTGGGGCGCGATGGCGGACGCCTGAAGCATCTGCAGCCACTGGGCCGCTTCCGCAATCAGGTGGCCCATATTGAAGTAGAGCCGGTTGGCCCACTCCGCCACTCCCTGGAGGTCGTGAATGTACGGCGGGGAAGTGAGCAGAGTGCCGTAGGCCGCGAAGGGGAAGTCCGCCCGGTTGAATACTCCGGCCCGGCCGTTACTGGCCTGGGCGCGAATCACATCCCACCGCTCCTCGGTAACCGTATAATCCAGCCAGAAGGTGACCAGGGTTCCGCCCGCCAGTCGCCAGTACCATGCGGCTCCCAGCCGCCCGACATAACCGGGCACGCGCCGGGCGATTTCCTCAAAGATCACGTCGGCCAGGCGCAGGGCCTGGAAGGAAGGGTAGAAGAGTGGAGCCATCGTCATTCACCAGTCGCAGGTCGCAGGTCGCATGGGCGAGGCATGCCACGCCCGTACCACTGTGGTCTGCTGTCCGTCGCCTGTGGTCTATCTCTGAAACTCCCGCGCCAGTTGGGCGGTGCTGATGTGGATCATCGTCGGGCGGCCGTGGGGGCAGGTGCGCGGGCTCTCACACGCTTCCAGCGCCCGCAGCAGTTCCTCCATCTCTTCCCGGGAAAGGATTTGCCCGGCCTTAATGGCCCCCTGCTTGCACACCCGCCGGATAACGTTTTTCTCTATCTCCTCCTCGGCTCCGCCAACGATCTGTTCTTCCGCCAGTCCCTGGGCAGCCTCCATCAGGACCTCCCGGGGATGGGCCGCGGTGAGAACTGCCGGCAGCGCCCGTACCAGAAAGGTGTTTCCCCCGAAAGGCTCCACCTCCAGCCCCAGACGGCGCAGCGTTTCCTGATGGACTTCCACCAGCCCTGCCCATTCGTGTGGCAGATCCACTGCGACCGGCTCCAGCAGCGGCTGGACCGGAATGCCGGTTTCCCGCTGGGCCATCAGCCGCTCGTAGAGCACCCGCTCGTGGGCCGCGTGCTGGTCTATCAGGTAGAGGCCGTCCGGCCCCTCGGCGATGATATACGTCGCGGCCACCTGCCCGACCACCCGCAGCACCGGCAGCCCGCCGGGGAAAGGCGGCGCAACACCGGGCATCAGGACTGGCCGGAATTGTTCGCCGGTCGGCCGCTCCGGAGGACGGGCCTCCGGCGGACGGGCGATGAAGGCCGGCCCGGGGACGGTCCGCATGGTCGGGATGCCGCCCTCCTCCGTCACCGCCCGCCGCACCGCCCGCTGCACGGCCCGGAAGACCCCGTCCCCGTCCCGGAAGCGGACCTCCGCCTTGGCGGGATGGACGTTGACGTCCACGTCCTCCGGCGGTAGGGTGACGCTCACCACTGCCAGCGGATACCGTCCGGCGGGGAGGAGCGTGTGGTAGGCCTGGACGATGGCGTAGGTCAGGCGCGCGTCCTGCACCCAGCGCCCGTTGACAAAGAGGGTGATTTCCCCCCGGTCGGCCCGGTGGAGGTGTGGCGGGCCGACGAACCCCGTCACCCGAACCGTTGCGTCCTCTTCGGGAAGAATCTCCACCAGCACGCTCCCCACCTCCACGCCGTAGACCGCCACCAGCACATCCCGCATCTGCCCGGTTCCGGGCGACCGGAAGACCTCCCGCCCGTCGTGGACCAGGACGAAGCGGCGGTCCGGGTAGGCCATCGCGTAGCGGGTGACCCAGGCGTCTATGTGGTGGCGCTCGGTGGCGGAGGAGCGGAGGAACTTGCGGCGCGCGGGGACGTTGAAGAAGATGTCCTCCACGGTGACTGTGGTCCCCGGCGGGCGTCCGACCGGGCGGCGGCCGACCACCTCGCCCCCTTCCAGCCGGATGAGGGTGCCCGTCTCCTCGCCAGCCGCGCGCGTGGCGCAGGTCACCCGGCTGACGGCGGCGATGGAGGCCAGCGCCTCGCCCCGGAAGCCCAGGGTGGCGATGCGGGCCAGGTCGTCGGCGGAGGCCAGTTTGCTGGTGGCGTGGCGCTGGAAGGCCAGTTCCACCTCCGCCGCGGGGATGCCGCAGCCGTCGTCGGCGACGCGCATCATGCGCTTTCCGCCGTCGGCGACCTCAATGCGGATTTCCCGCGCGCCCGCGTCTATGCTGTTCTCCACCAGTTCCTTGACCACCGACGCGGGCCGGCCCACCACCTCACCGGCGGCAATCTGGGCGACGATTTCAGGAGGAAGGACACGGATCATGGCGCAGGTCGCAGGTTACAGGTCGCAGGTCGCAGGTTACAGGTCGCAGGTCGCACGGCGCAGGTCGCACGGAGCAGGGCGCAGGTCGCACGGAGCAGGGCGCAGGTCGCACGGCGCAGGGCGCAGGGAAGGCAATGGATGCTGCCGGGACGCAGATTGTCCCCCTGCATTTTTCGCGTCTTTCGCGTTTTTCGCGCTTTTCGCGTCTTTCGCGTCTTTCGCGCTTTTCGCGTCTTTCGCGTCTTTCGCGTCTTTCGCGTTCATCCGCGTCCTATTTCGGGATTCGCCGTTCCTCGCCGCGCAGGAGGCGACGGATATTGGGACGCAGGGCCCAGAGCGTCAGGGCGGAGGTCAGCAAGGAGTGGGCCTCATAGGCCCAGGGGACGATGCCCCGGGCGGCCCCCACCGCGAAGGTTATCGGCAGGAAGACGGCCACCGAAATGGAGCCGACGGACGCGCGGCGGGAGAGAAAGGCCGCTGCCAGCAGGACGGGGATGGCCAGCAGGCCCCCGGCGGGCCAGAGGGCGACGGCCCCGCCGATGGATGTCGCCGTCCCGGCTCCACCCCGCAGGCTCAGGAAGAGGGAGTAGTTATGGCCCACCACGGCGGCAAAGCCCGCCAGCGCCTGCAGAAGCGGTGGCCCCTCCAGCGCCCGCGCCACCCAGACCGCAGCGGCGCCTTTCAGCGCGTCGCCCAGGCCGGTGGCGGCGGCGGCCCCCCAGCCCGCGGCCCGCAGGACGTTGGTCCCCCCGGTCCGTCCGCTTCCCACCTGCCGCACGTCCAGCCCCCGGGAGGCCCGCACCACCAGAAACCCCACTGGGATAGAGCCCAGCAGGTACCCGACAACCAGCGCGATCAGCCAGTATCCTATCTCTGCCAGCATGGAACTACAGCACCGCTCCCATCCTTTGCCCTTCTCCCCCCACTTCGGGGGAAAAATGGGGGGAAGGGGTTTGGGGCGGCGGCGAAGCCGCCGCCCCCAACCCCTCTTTCTCACCCCTACGCTACCCGGGGAGAAATTCGGCCAGCGCGTCCTCCCAGGGCCGGAGGGTGATGCCCAGCGCGGCGGCAGCGGTGTTGGCCAGTGGGGCAAAGCGCGGCGGGGTGGAATCCCGCTGGAACTGGTCCAGCGAGATCGGCTCCACGGGGATGTGCTCCCGCCCGGTCAGGCGGAGGATGGCCCGCGCGAACTCGTAGCGGGAACAGTAGCCGCTGTTGGTCAGGTGGTAAACCCCGAAGGCACCGGTGCGGATGAGCGCCGCCAGAGCGGCCGCCAGGTCGGGCGCGTAGGTGGGATTACTCACTTCGTCGGCGACGACGCGCAGAGCGCCCCGCTCATCGGCCAACTGGATGATCCGGTGGGGGAAATTCCGCCCCCCGGGAGCATAGAGCCAGGCCGTCCGCACGATGTAGAAGCGGGTCAGCAGGTGGGAGACCAGCCACTCCCCGGCGGCCTTGGACCGCCCGTACGGGTTGATGGGATGGACGGGGTCCCATTCCCGGTATGGTTCCGTCGCCGTGCCGTCAAAGACCTCGTTGGTACTGATGTAGACCAGGGCGGCGCCGACCTCCGCGCAGGCCAGGGCGACGTTCTGGGTGCCCAGCGCGTTGACCCGGTAGGCTCGCTCCGGGTCCCGCGCGCATCCGTCCACGTCGGTCCAGGCGGCGGCGTGGATGACCACATCCGGCCGGCAGGCCGCGATGGCCGCCCGGATGGCGGCCCGGTCGGTGATGTCCACCTCCGGCAGGTCGCATCCGGTGACGGCCTCTCCGGCCAGAGCGGCGTTCAGCGCCCGCCCCAGTTGTCCCCGATTTCCGGTGATGAAAATGCGCATCTTTGCTCCTGGGGGCGGTGTTGCGGCGGCTTTTGGCCGCCGCAACAGCCGTTTTCAGGACAGGGTTTAACGGAAAACGGCCGGGGGCTACCCCTGGCCGTTCCGGTGATTACCTGAAGGTGCCCCTGGCGCGACTCGAACGCGCGGCCAAGAACTTAGGAGGTTCCTGCTCTATCCTTCTGAGCTACAGGGGCCGGTTCCAGTGAAATTATAACGCAGATTGGGCAAGAAGGCAAAAGGGGAGGGGGCGTTGGGGGGGGGGGGCGCGCGCCCCCCCCCCCCCCACCCCCCCCGCCCCCCCCGGCACACCCCAGCCCCCACCGGCGCCGGCCGGCG
>JBBIKR010000197.1:0-4683 GCA_037445395.1 Thermoflexales bacterium | reverse complement strand
CCGCGCCACCGCCCCCCCCCCCGGCCCCCCGCCGGGGGGGGGGGGGGGGGGTTGGGGGGGGGGGGGGGGCGGGGGCGCGCCCCCCCCCCCCCCCCCCCCCCCCCCCCCCCCCAACCCCGCAATCTCTCCAGCACCTCCCGCAGCCGGTCGGGCCAGCCGCGCTGCAGGGGCAGATAGACGGCCTGCCGGCCGACGTGGGCCAGGTCGCCCAGGCGGCGCTGCAATCGCTCCCGCGCGAGGCTATCCAGCCCGGGCATCTGCAGGGTCAGGTGGTCGTTCTCGGCGACGATGCGGGTGACCCCCGCATCCCGGGCCAGCACCTTCAGCCGCAGGCCCAGGAAGAGGTTACGGGCCGGAACGGGCAGAGGGCCGAACCGGTCCGCCAGTTCCGCCTCCATTTCCGCAATCTGCTTCTCTTCGCTCAGCGCCGCCAGCCGCCGATAGAGGCGCAGGCGCAGGTGCTCGTCCGGAACGTAGTCCGACGGCAGGCCAACCGGCAACGGCAGGTCTATATGGATGCCGCTCAGCGGCTCCGGCGGCGGGGGACGGCCCTCCCGCCGGGCCCGCAACTCCTCCACCGCGCGCGCCAGCAGGCGGGTGTAGAGGTCAAACCCGATGGCTGCAATGTGCCCGCTCTGGCGGGTCCCCAGAATCTCCCCCGCCCCGCGCAGTTCCAGGTCCCGCATGGCGATGGAATACCCCGCGCCCAGGTCGCTGAACTCCCGAATCGTCTCCAGACGCTGGCGCGCGTCCTCGGTCAGACGGCCCGGCGAGTGCAGAAAGTAGGCGTAGGCCCGCCGGGCACCTCGTCCCACCCGGCCCCGTAACTGGTAGAGTTGCGCCAGTCCGAACCGCTCCGCCCCTTCCACGATCAGCGTGTTGGCGTTGGGGATGTCCAGCCCGCTCTCAATGATGCTGGTGCAGAGCAGGACGTCCACCTCTCCGGCGACGAAGCGGAGCATTGTCTCCTCCAACTCCCGCTCCGGCATCTGCCCATGGGCGACGGCGATGCGGGCCTCTGGCACCAGTCCCTCCAGACGACGGCGGGCACCCTCTATGGTCTGCACCCGGTTGTGGACGTAGAAGACCTGCCCCGAGCGCTCCAGTTCCCGCAGAATCGCCCGTCGGATGAACTGGGCATCGTACGGGCCCACGTAGGTGACCACAGGGAGCCGTTCCTCCGGCGGCGTCTCTATGATGCTGATGTCGCGGACGCCGGTCAGGGAGAGGTAGAGGGTGCGGGGGATGGGGGTGGCCGTCATTGTCAGGACGTCCACCTCCGTCCGCAATTTCTTCAGTCGCTCCTTGTGGGTCACGCCGAAGCGCTGTTCTTCGTCTATGATGACCAGGCCCAGGTCTTTAAAGGCGACGTCTTTCTGCAGGAGACGGTGGGTGCCGATGACGATGTCCACCGTCCCTTCCCGCAGGCCTTCCAGGATGCGGGCCTGCTCGGCGGGGGTGCGGAAGCGGGAGAGGTGCTCCACGACGACCGGGAAGGGGGCCAGTCGGTGGCGGAAGGTGGTGTAGTGCTGCTGGGCCAGGACGGTGGTGGGAACCAGGACGGCGACCTGCTTGCCGTCCATCACTGCCTTAAAGGCGGCGCGCAGGGCGACTTCGGTTTTGCCGTAGCCGACGTCGCCGCAGATGAGGCGGTCCATAGGACGGGGCCGTTCCATGTCCGCCTTGACCTCGGCGATGGCCCGCGCCTGGTCGGGGGTCTCTACGTACGGGAAGGCGGCCTCCAGTTCGGCCTGCCAGGGGGTATCGGGGCTGAAGGCGTGGCCCGGAGCCAGTTCCCGGGCCGCGTAGAGTTCCAGCAGTTCCCGCGCCACCTCCTCCACGGCCCGGCGGGCGCGCGCCTTGACCTGGCTCCACTCGGCGCTACCCAGGCGGCTGAGGGCCGGGGGCGTCTCGTCCGCGCCCACGTACCGGCTCAGCCGGTCGGCCTGGTAGATGGGGACGTAGAGCCGGTCCCGCCCGGCGTACTCCACCAGCAGGTATTCCCGCTCCTCGCCCTCCAGGGTGAGGGTCATCAGGCCGCGAAAGATGCCGATGCCGTGGTCTTCGTGGACGACGTAGTCGCCGGGGGTGAGGTCGGCATAGAGGGATTCGGGAGCGACGCGGCGGCGGTAGAGGGGACGGCGGGGCTCCGGCATCCGCCAGCCGAAGATTTCGGCGTCGGTGAGGAGCCTCACCCCTCCCCCGGCGGCTGCGCCGGCAGGGGGTGGGGTGAGGACAAACCCCTCTTCCAGTGCTCCCTGGACGAAGGTGAGGGGGCGGCGGGGCGGTTCGGGCAGTCCCTCCACCGGCAGGGCCGGGTCGTGGCGGTCGCTCCAGACCTCGGCCAGGCGCCCGGCCTGCCGACTGACCAGGACCACCCAATCGCCCGCGCGGAGCGCGCGTTCCAAATCCTGGATCAGGTCGCCCAGGTTGCCGCCGTAGCGGGGGGCGGGATGAAAGCAGGAAGCCAGGTCTCCCGCGACCTCTTCTTCGCCATATCCCAGGACCAGGTGGGGACGGTCGCTCAGACGCTCCTGCCACTCGTCCCAGGTCAGGTACGGGATGGGGTAATCCGGGGGAATCAGCCCCTCCTCCTCGGCGGTCCGACGCAGGTCCACTGCCTCCTCCTCCAGTTCCGCCCAGGCGTCCCGGCACTCCTCCGGTTCGTCCACGATCAGGAGCCCGTCGGCGGGCAGGTAATCCAGCGGGGTGGCGGGATGGGTGTAGAAGAGGGGCAGGTAGAATTCCAGGCCCGGGAAGGGGGCACCGGCGGCCAGGGCTTCCCGATGGGCGGCCAGTTCTTCGGCGACTTCTGGGGGGTGGGGAGCGGAGAGCCAGTCCTGCGACGTATTGGGGGCAACCGCATCGGGGGCAACCGCAAGGGTTGCCCCGACAACGCGCGGGCCGTGGCGGGGGAGCGCTTCCCGCGCTGGGATGACCGTCACCTCCTCCAGCCGGTCGGCGGAGCGCTGGGTGGCGGGATCAAAGCGACGGATGGACTCAATCTCCGGGCCGAAGAGTTCTATGCGGATGGGCGCGTCGTCGCCCGGGGGAAAGATGTCCAGGATGCCGCCGCGATGGCTGAACTGGCCGGGCATCTCCACGACGCTGACGGGTTCGTAACCCAGGCCGGCCCAGCGGCGCAGGGTGGTCTCCAGGTCCAGGGTCTGGCCGACGCGCAGGGTGTGGGTGCCAGCGCGGAATTCCCGGGCCGGGAGAGTGGGCTGCATCATTGCGCGGGCTGAGGCGACGACGATCAGACCCGGGGGCGGGTTCATGAGCGCGCGCAGGACGGCGATGCGTGCGGCGACGGTCTCGCGCGGCCAGGGGGCGCGCTCGTAGAAGAGGGTGGGGGGCTCCGGAAAGCGCAGGACGCGCGCCGGCTCGGGGTGCCAGTCCGTCAGGGCCTGATGGAGGGCGCGCGCCCGCGCCACGCTGCCCGTGACCAGGAGGATGGGACGTTTCAGGTCGCGGGCCAGCGCGGCCACTACCGCCGGTCGGGCGGAGCGGAGCAGGCCCAGCGGCGGGGGAAAATCGCCGCTGCGGACCTCCTCCCGCAGATGCCCGTATGCCGGCAGGTCGCTCAGCCAGGAAAGGAGACCGGAGACGACCATGACAGACGACAGACTGCAGACGATGGAATGGGACGTAGGAACTACTTACCCGTTGTCATTGCGAGGCGGCGTCAGCCGCCGAAGCAATCTCCCCGACACCCCGGAGATTGCTTCGCCGCTTTCAGCGGCTCGCAATGACCCCCCACTGTTGGGGGGCTTGTGGAGATAGGGTAGTTAACCGTCACGTGTCATTTCATTGTACTACAGATTGCAGGCTGGGCAACATCGGGCAATCGGCGATTTGCGATGTGCGATACGCGAGCCGCAACCTGCGATTGACGTTCTGGCCGTTCCGGTGTATCATAAAGGCCTAATGGAGCCGCAGGTGCCGATCAAAGTGGCGTCGTCCATTCTGTCTGCCGACTTCGCCCGTCTGGCCGACGCGGTGGCGGAGGCAGAAGCGGCGGGGGCGGATTATATCCACGTGGACGTGATGGACGGCCAGTTCGTGCCCAACCTCACCGTCGGGCCGCCGGTGGTGGCGGCGATCCGCCGGGTCACCCGGTTGCCGCTGGATGTCCACCTGATGATGGTCCAGCCCGAGCGGCATCTGCGGGCATTCGCCGACGCCGGCGCCAACATCCTGACGGTGCAGGTGGAGGCCTGTGTGCATCTGCACCGGGTCCTGCAAACCATTCACGCGCTGGGAATGCGGGCCGGGGTGGCCCTCAACCCGGCCACCCCGCCGGTGATGATCAGCCAGGTGCTGACCGACCTGGACCTGGTGCTGGTGATGACGGTCAACCCGGGCTTCGGCGGGCAGGTCTTCATCCCGACGATGGTCCCGAAAATCGCCGAGGTGCGGCGGATGCTGGACCAGGCCGGGAGCGCGGCCGAACTGGAGGTAGACGGGGGGATTAATCCGGAGACGGCGCCGCTGGTGGTGCAAGCCGGGGCACGGGTGCTGGTGGCCGGAAAGTGGATTTTCGGCGCCGGAGTGGGGGTAGAGGCGGCAATTCGCGCGCTGCGGGAGTCGGTATTAAAAGCGGAGGTAACTGCTCAACCTCACCCCACCCCCCCGGCTTCGCCGCTACCCCCTCCCCTCTCCTGACCTGCGGTCAGGAGAGGG
>JBBIKR010000196.1:1955-4721 GCA_037445395.1 Thermoflexales bacterium | reverse complement strand
GCCCGTGGGCCCTCTGCATGGGCCCCTGACTGCTTTCCCAGCCATAAAAAGATTATTTTTCGTTGCGGCGGCTTCGCCGCCGCAACGAAAAATATTTTCTTTTTATTCCTCTCGCCTCACCGGAAGCAGGTTTTGGAGATTTTCCCGCCCCTGCTTCGAAAAAGGCCAAACTTCAGGGGAGGGGGCAGGGGGAGGGGCGAGGTCACAGATACTCCGACTTGATCCCCCACCAGTACATATCCGCCAATCGCTGGTGCTCCTGACGCAGGCGGACGTAACTATCGTAGCGGTGACGGTGAACCCGTCCCGCTTCCACCGCTTCCATCACCGCGCATCCCGGCTCCACGGTGTGGGTGCAGTCGGAGAAGCGACAGTCGGCCACGTAGGGCGCGATGTCCGGAAAATAGGCGTCCAGTTCCTCCGGGTCCACGTCAAAGAGGGCCAGGGCGCGGATGCCGGGGGTGTCGGCGACCCAGCCGCCCCGGTCCAGGGGGAAGAGTTGGCAGACGGCGGTGGTGTGGCGGCCCTCACCGGTGCTCTCGCTCACTTCCCGAACCGCCAGCCCCAGTCCCGGCTGGATGGCGTTGAGGAGACTGCTCTTGCCCACGCCCGAGGGGCCCACCAGCGCCGAGATGCGCCCTTCCAGTTGCCGGGCCAGTCCTTCCACCCCCTCCCCGGTCTCCGCGCTGGTGTAGAGGACAGGGTAGCCGATTTCCTCGTAGATGCCGAAGAGGCGGCGGGCCTCATCCTCCCCCACCAGGTCCACCTTGTTGGCACAGACGACGGCGGGGATGTGCTGGATTTCGGCCCCCACCAGGAGGCGGTCCAGGAGGCGCAGGTTGGGCTCCGGCTCCGCGCAGGCGAAGACGAAGACGGCCTGGTCGGGGTTGGCCAGGATGACCTGCTCCCGTTCGGCCAGATACCCCTCCCGGTCCCAACGGCGGGTTCCCCGGCCGCCGGGGGGTGGAGCCAGGCGGGCCAGCGCCCGCTCCCGAGGAAGCACTTCCTCAATGACGCCGGCCTTCCCGGGGACGAGCCGGATGCGCACCCGATCCCCCACGGCGACGGGGTCGGTATCCAGCCGACGCTTCTTCAGCCGCCCCCGCAGGTAGCAGACAAAGTCCCCCTGGTCGGTGTGGACGGTGTAGAAGCCACTCTGGGTGCGGATGACGAGACCTGAAAGGAGCATATTCCGTGTTTCGTGATACGTGATACGTGATACGTGCGACGTGCCCGGTCACGGCGTGGGGGTTCCCTCCGCCTGGCGGCAGAGGCGGATGCCTTCCTGGGCGTTGACGTCGTTGGGGTCTATCTGGAGCGCGGCGTCAAAGAGCGGGTAGGCCCGCTCACACTGGGCCATGTAGAAGTAACAGAGGCCCAGGGTGTAGTAGTACTCAATGCGGGGGCCTCTGACCGGCTCCGCCTTCAGTGTAACCGTCACCGTGCCGTCGGAGCCCACCCACAGAGGGCCGGTGTTCAGGGGAGTGTCGGCCAGGGTGCGCAGGCCGCTGAACCAGCCCACGTAGACCTGACCGGCGGGCGGGTCGGGCATCCGCTCCAGTGACACCGTAACCTCGCCGGTCACCGCGTTCAGGGTAGCCCGGCCGCGCGCGGTGGCCCAGGCGCCCGTCCCATCGGTCGGTGCCAGGTCGGCGGCCAGGTGGACCATCGCGTTATCGGTGGGGCGCAACCGCCCCTCCAGAATTTTGCGGGCGAGGGTCGGGTAGGTGTACGCGTTCTGGACGGGCTCCACTGTTACATAGAAGCCGCGCGTGGCCCGGCGGGAGGCCCGGTAGGCCATTTCTATCGCCTTCTCAAAGTTGGGGATGGCGGATTCGTAGTTGCGCTGGGCCCAGTAGATGGTCGCCAGGCGCCCGTAGGCAGGGGCGTACTCCGGGTCGGCCTGGATGGCCTGCTCCATGTACCGCCGGGCCTCCTGATACTCCTCAATGGCGTAGTAGGCCCACCCCAGTTGGGCCAGGGCATCGGCCTGGTACGGCGCCAGTTCCACCGCCTGACGGTAGGCGGCGATGGCCCCGGACGGATTCAGCAGCGCCTGCTGGTTCCGTCCGATGTCCAGATAGATGTACGCCAGTTTGGGATGAATCTCCAGCGCCTTCTGGTAGGCGTCAATGGCCCCGCTGTAGTTGCCCATCATCTCCAGCGCGTAGCCGTAGGCCCGCCACCCCTCCACGTTGCGAGGGTCCAGTTTCTGGGCCGTCCGGGCGGCCTCCAGCGCGGCGTTCCACTGCCCGCTGTCCATGTACGTCTCGGAGAGGGCGGCGTAGGCCCCGGCGTCGGCCGGGTCCAGCCCGATGGCCCGGTCGCAGGCGTCCAGTGCGTCGTCCACCCACCCCACCCAGTCGTAGGCCAGGCAGAGGGCGGCCCAGGCAGGCGCGGAGTTCGGGTCCACCGCCACCGCCCGCTCCCCGTACCGGACGGCCTCCAGGGGTTTCCCGTCCATCACCAGGAGGCGGACCAGGGGGGCGTAGAGGGAGGAGTCGTTGGGAAAAATCTGGAGAGCGTGCTGGTAGGTCGCGATGGCGCTCCGCAGGTCCCCGTCCCAGTAGTACCCCTCCGCCTCTATCTGGTAGGACTGGGGGGAGCGGGTGGGAGTCGGGGTGGGCACTATGGTGACCTCCACCTCCTGCGGCTGGACCCGGAAATAGACGTATCCGGCGGCCCCGATGAGCAGGAGCAGGAGGAGGACTCGCCAGGGATTGGAACGTTTCCGTCTGCGTCGGCTCAGGTACATCGTTGATCGCC
>JBBIKR010000196.1:0-1855 GCA_037445395.1 Thermoflexales bacterium | reverse complement strand
TTCTGCGCATCGTTGTCCACCAACGAGCGAACCCCGATACTACGACATACGATACGCGATACGCGCATAAGTATGCCATTGATTGGGAAAATTGTCCAGTGGAAGCAGGCCGGTCGTCGTCTATTCCCGGTTGCTCCCTTACCGCTTCAGGGGTATAATTCGCCCTGGGAGGAACGGATGCTGGTGCGAGACCGGATGACCCCGAATCCGATCACCCTGCGCCCCGGGAGCGACCCGCTGGCCGGGCTGGCCATCTGCAAGAGCGGCGGCTTCTGCCACCTGCCGGTGGTGGACGAGGCCGGCCGTCTGGTGGGAATGGTCACCGAAGACGAACTGAGGCATTTCCTGGCGACCGCGCCCTCTCCGGGCGTCCTCCAGCGGCAACACCGGGTGGAGCAGGTAATGAAGTCCCCGGTGGTCTCCGTGCCGCCCGACTACCCCCTGGAAGAGGCCGCCCGACTGATGATTCACCACAACCTCAGCGGGTTGCCGGTGGTGGATGAGACGGGCCGTCTGGTCGGCATCATCACCCGTTCCGACATCTTCGCCCAGTTCGCCGAAGCGCTGGGCGCCGACACAACGGCCATCCGGGTCACCGTCCGGGTGCCCAACCGGCCCGGCGAACTGGCCAAACTGGCCGGGCGCATTGCCCAGGCGGGCGGCAACATCTGCTCCGTGGTCTCCCATTCCCCGGGGGCCACGGGCCGGATGGACCTGACCCTGCGGGTGGAGGGGGCAGACCGGGAGGGGTTACTTTCGGCCATCCGGGCCGACCCGGAGGTGGAAGTCCGTCACGTCTGGGAGCGGGGGGTGGAGGGGCGATGAGGCGCCTGTCCGGGTGGGCCTGCGGGCTGGCCCTGGCGCTGGTGCTGGCGGCCTGCTCACCGGGAGGAAACGGCGGCGGCGCGCCCGACGGCGACGGCATCTCCCCGGTCCAGGCGACGCCCCCGCCCCAGTCCCTGCTGGTCCCCGGGGAGAGCGCCGAGGGGACGCTGGAGGCCGGGGAGACGGACCGCTGGGTGTTCGCGGCCGCCGGAGAAGATACGGGCACGCCCAACCTGGCCACTGTGGAGGTCTGGTTTCGTCCCAGCACCGCTTCCGGCCCGGAGGCGTCCCTGAGGGTCATCCTGATCGGGCCGGACGGCGAGACGCTGGCCGAACAGGAGGGCACCGTCACCCTGCCGCCGTACATTGTGGAGCAGGAACTCCCCCGGACCGGCTCGTACCTCCTGCGGCTGGAGGCGCTTTCGGGAACGCCGGGCCGTTACACCCTGCTGGTCACGTTGTCGCAGGAGCGCTACCTGACCCGGCCGGAGGTCTACGCCGGAGGGCCGCCTGCGGGCTGGCCGCTGGAAGAACTCCCCACCGGCAGTTCCGGATTCGCCTGGCCGGCGCCCCGCCGGGCCATCTCGGGCTGGTACTTTCACGACCCGTCCAACCCCCGTCACATCGGGCTGGACATCGCGGCCGCCCTGCACGACCCCATCTTCGCCACGGCGGACGGGGTGGTCTCCTTTGCGGACGTGTCCGGCGGCTACGGCAACCTGGTCGTCATAGACCACGCCGATGGCTGGCAGTCCTGGTATGCTCATCTCTCGGCCTTCTCGGTCGTGGTCGGCCAGCAGGTCCGGCAGGGGGAAATCATCGGCGCGGCCGGGAGCACCGGCCGCTCCAGCGGCCCACACCTGCACTTTGAACTTCGCCATAACGGGGTGCCGGTGGACCCCCTGGTCTACCTGCACTGAAACGGTCGCCCGGCGGTGGGTAACGATTCAGCCTCACCCCACCCCCCGGCTTCGTCGCTACCCCCTCCCCTCTCCTGACCTGCGGTCAGGAGAGGGGAGGGGGTGCCGCC
>JBBIKR010000195.1:0-4739 GCA_037445395.1 Thermoflexales bacterium | reverse complement strand
AAACCGGTCCCCGGCGGGGTTTGGCCACCAAACGCCCCCGGGGGGCAAATACGGGGTTTTGGGTTTGGGGGGCGGCCTCCCCCGCCCCGCAAACCCCATTATCTTATGGGCGCGACGTTCCTTGCAGGGGATTTGCCGCGCAGGCCCGGACGGACGCGCGTCGCCTTGACAGGTTCGCCGCTTCAACCTATAATAGCATCACTTGTTTTGCCGAAATCTCGTACAGGAGGATTGACAGAATGCCACCAGTTCCCAAACGGAAAACATCCAAAGGGCGACGGGACCGGAGGCGCAGCCATCTGGCCCTGACCCTGCCGTCACTGCTCATTTGCCCGAAGTGCAAGGAGCCGATGCTGCCATACCATGCCTGCCCCAATTGTGGTACCTATCGGGGTCGCCAGGTGTTCACCCCGAAGGACAAGGAGAAGAAGAGCAAGACGTAACTCTGAAACAGCCCCCATTCGGCGCACCTTTGGCCGCCGATGGGTGTTTTTCATTTTGTGATGAATCACCGACCTGCTTTCCAGTTCCCCGGACAGGGGTCCCAGCGGGTGGGGATGGGGAAAGAGTTGGTGGAACGGTTCCCCATCGCGGCCCGGATTTTCGCCCGCGCCGACGAGGTGCTGGGCTTTCCCCTCTCCCGTCTCTGCTTTGAGGGGCCGGCAGAGGCGTTGAACGACACTGCCCATGCCCAGCCGGCCATCCTGACCGCCAGCGTTGCCGCCCTGCGGGTGCTGGAGGAGATGGGGGAGAGCCCCGCCTGCGTCGCCGGGCACAGTCTGGGGGAGTTCACCGCGCTGGTGTCGGCCAACGCGCTGACGTTTGAGGACGCTCTGCTGCTGGTGCAGGAACGGGGACGGCTGATGAAAGAAGCCGGGGCTCGCCGACCCGGCGGTATGGCCGCTGTCCTGGGGCTGGATGCAGAAGAGGTCGCGGCCATCTGTGAGCGGGTCTCACAGGAGACCGGTGGCTACGTGGGCGTTGCCAACGACAACTGCCCGGGTCAGGTTGTTATCTCGGGTGACGAGGCGGCGCTGGTGGCCGCGATGGAGGTCATGCAGGCCGCCGGAGCCCGACGGGTGGTCCGGCTGGCAGTGAGCATCGCGGCCCATTCCCCGCTGATGGCCGAAGCCGCTGCCGCTTTCCGGCATGCCCTGGAAAAAGTCCCCCTTCATCGGCCCCGCGTTCCCTTCATTGCCAACGCCACAGCCGACGAACTGACCGAGCCAGAATCCATCCGGGAGGCCCTGGTCCGCCAGTTGACCTCTCCGGTCCGCTGGCGGGGCTCCGTACGACAGATGATCCGCCGGGGGATTGCCCGGTTTGTGGAAGTGGGCCCGGGGGATGTCCTCACCGGCCTCCTGCGCCGAATTGACACCTCTGTCCAGGGTCTGACCGTCGCCCAGGTCCTGGGGATAACGTAGCGGAAACAGAGCATCACATCACGGCCGACCCTGATCGGCCACCAGCACAGGCCCGCAGACCGGCGAACCGCGTTGCAGGAGAGATGCGAATGGATAAGCCGTTGCAGAACAGAGTGGCCGTCGTCACCGGAGCCTCCCGTGGCATCGGGCGGGCCATCGCCGTAGAACTGGCCCGCCGGGGGGCGCGGGTCATCGTGAACTACCAGCGCAGCGCCGACGCCGCCGAGGAAGTCGTCGCCGCCATCCGCGCCGAAGGCGGAGAGGCCACCGCCGTCCAGGCCGATGTCTCCGACCCCGCCCAGGCCCAGGCCCTCATCCAGGCCGCCCTGGACACCTACGGCCGCATAGACATCCTGGTCAACAACGCGGGCGTCACCCGGGACCGCCTGATTCTGATGATGAGCCAGGAGGACTGGGAGACGGTGCTGCGGGTGGACCTCACCAGTCTGTTCCACACCTGCAAAGCCGCCGCCCGCCCGATGATCCGTCAGCGCTACGGGCGCATCATCAACATCTCCTCGGTTGTCGGCATCGCTGGGCAGGGCGGCCAGACCAACTACGCGGCCGCCAAAGCGGGCGTCATCGGTTTCACCAAGAGTCTGGCGAAAGAACTGGGCCCGCGCGGCATCACCGTGAACGTCGTTGCGCCTGGTTACATCCCCACCGACCTGACCGCCGACCTGCCCGAGGAACTGCGCCAGGAAGCCATCCGCCGAACCCCTCTGGGACGAGCGGGGCGCCCGGAGGACGTTGCGTATGCCGTGGCTTTTCTGGCTTCCGATGAGGCGTCCTTTATCACCGGTGCCGTCCTGCCCGTAGACGGCGGACTGGTGATGTCCGGATAAAAGCAGGAGTGCCGCTACACGGAGGCGTATCGTGGAGGAAGTCCCGGCTCTTGGCCGCATTACTGTGGACCCTGAGGTCCTGGAGACCATTGCCCGCCTGACCGCGCTGGCCGTTCCGGGGGTTGCCCGCATCGCCCCGGTCCCCCGATCGCGGCTCCTGGGAGGGAAGGAGGGCGTGCGGATCACCCTTCAGGACGGGTCCGTTCTGGTGGACCTCTACCTGGTGGTGGAATCCGGCTACAATATGCTGGCCCTGGGGCATCAGGTTCAGGCCGAGGTCACCCGGGCCATCCAGGAGATGGTCGGGCTGGATGTAGAAGCCGTCAACGTTTACATTGAGGACGTGGTCCCCGCGTCCCGCTGATGCCAGCAGGAGTGGCTCCCGCCTGACTTTCAGGGCAGGGCTGGCCGACTTTTCTCGGGAGGAGCGGTGAAGGTTCGCCGACTCGCGCGCACCGTCGCTCTGCAGGCTCTTTACGAAATAGACTGCACCCATCACTCCCCAGCCCAGGTGCTCCGGTATCGTCTGGAGGAGACTCCGCTGCCCGAACCGGCGGTGAAGTTCGCCCGCTGGCTCGTCTACGGCGTCCTCCAGCATCGGGCCGTTCTGGATGCCTATATCCAGAGACAGGCTCCCGAATGGCCGCTGGAGCAGGTGGCCGTTGTGGACCGCAACATCCTCCGTATGGCCCTCTACGAACTTGCCCAGGACAGCCGAACCCCCCTCAAAGTGGTGATTAACGAGGCAGTAGAACTGGGTAAGACGTTCGGCTCCGATAGTACTCCCCGCTTCGTCAACGGTGTACTGGGAGCGTTGGCACCGTTGAGGAAAGAGGTCGCCCGTCGGATTCAGGAGAATTCCCCACCTCCGAACCGACCGAAACAACGTCAGAGATAAGGAGATATTGTATGCCGAAACGAGTCGTCATCATAGGCGCCGCCGGGCGCGATTTCCACAACTTCAACGTCTACTTTCGCGACAATCCTGATTACCAGGTCGTCGCTTTTACGGCGACCCAGATTCCCAACATTGAAGGACGCCGCTACCCGCCTGAACTGGCGGGGCGACTGTATCCCGAGGGGATTCCCATCTACCCCGAAGAGGAACTGACCGAACTGATCCGCCGGTATCAGGCGGACCAGGTGGTCTTCGCCTACTCGGACGTCTCCCACGAATATGTGATGCACAAAGCATCCCAGGTCCTGGTGGCCGGGGCCGATTTCTGCCTGATGGGGACCGGCTCCACAATGCTGACCAGCCGCAAGCCGGTGGTGGCGGTCTGCGCGGTGCGGACTGGCAGTGGCAAAAGCCAGACCACCCGTCACGTCTGCGATGTGCTGCGGCGGATGGGCCACCGGGTCGTCGTCGTCCGTCACCCCATGCCCTACGGCGACCTGACCGCCCAGGTTGTCCAGCGCTTCGCCACCTACGAAGACCTGGACCGTTACCGCTGCACCATTGAGGAACGGGAGGAGTATGAGCCCCACATAGAGCGGGGGGTAATCGTCTATGCCGGGGTAGACTATGAGCGCATCCTGCGGCAGGCCGAGGAAGAGGCGGACATCATTGTCTGGGACGGCGGCAACAACGATCTTCCTTTCTTCCGCCCGGACCTGCACATCGTCGTCGCCGACCCCCACCGGCCCGGGCACGAGGTCCGCTACCACCCTGGGGAGGCCAACCTGCGGGCCGCCGATGTGGTGGTCATCAACAAGGTGGATACGGCCGACCCGGATGGCATCGCCCATGTCCGGCGGAATATCCAGGAGGTGAATCCCCAGGCCATTGTGCTGGAGGCCGCGTCGCCCATTTTTGTGGAGGACCCGGGGGCCATTCAGGGCCGACGGGTGCTGGTGATAGAGGACGGACCCACATTGACCCACGGCGAAATGGCCTACGGCGCCGGTGTGACGGCCGCCCGTCGCTTCGGTGCCGCCGAACTGGTGGACCCGCGCCCCTACGCCGTCCGCTCCATCGCCGAGACTTTCCGGAAGTATCCGCACATCGGGCCGCTCCTGCCGGCCATGGGCTACGGCGAGGAGCAAATCCGCGACCTGGAGGAGACCATCAACGCCACTCCCTGCGACCTGGTCCTGGCGGCGACCCCCGTGGACATCCGCCGCCTGCTGAAAGTGCGGTATCCGGTGGACCGGGTCCGCTACGAACTGCAGGTCATCGGCCAGCCAACGCTGGAGGAAATTCTGCTCCGGCGGTTTGGGAACCCTTAGTGGCGGGTTGACAATCCCGGATTTTGGTGTATAAGGGTATTCATTGAGGCACCGCCGACTGCCCGGCCGTCAACGGCCCCGTGCAAGGGCGACCGCAAGGGTCGCCCCTACAACCCACGACCCTTGTGTAGGGGCAGGGCTTGCCCCTGCCCTGTTGGGGATAACCGCAACTATGGGAAAAGGGGATGAGGGGGTCAAAACGGGGTCTACCGACCAGTAGATGTCAGAAAGGAGCCAGGTG
>JBBIKR010000194.1:0-4745 GCA_037445395.1 Thermoflexales bacterium | reverse complement strand
CCATTCAGCCTGCGCCTAGTGGGGGGCTTGTGAAGAAAATCCTTCGCGGGTACTGCCGCGCCTACTTACTGTTATTTTGGGGTTTTTGGGGGCGGGCTTCGCCCGCCCGCAAAAACCCCATACCCCATACCCCTTACCTATACCCTCACCGACGGGCTACCAGGACAACCAGCAGGGAGCAATCTGCAAAACGGCCGGTGGTGACTAGATGATTACGAGCACGCGCCGTGAACCGGTCGGCACGGTCATCCCACCGGAGAAGAGCAGAAAGGTAAGCCAGGCGCGCGTAAAGACGGTAGGCCAGTCCACCGATGCCGTAGAGGGAGAGGGGCCGGAACCCCTGGCCGGTCAGCAACCGGGCGACAGTCGCCGGGGAGAGATACCCCTCTGCCGATCCCTCCGGCCCGGCCACGCGCCGAACCCATCGGCGTCCGGCGCGCCCTGCGGTGAGCACCAGGACAACGGCTCCGGGGGGAAACTCCTGCAACCGGTCGGCGACTCTGGGCCACTCCCCCGGCCGGGGAGCCGCCCAGATCAGGACGGGAGGGCGATGGTTCGGCCGGTGGTCGGGAAGTGTCTCCAGCCAGCATATCATATGGTCGGCGTAGAACAGATGACCGGAGAACAGGTGGACGGGTTCCCTCGAAGCCGCAAGCACAGCGCACAGGTTGAACGCAGTCTGGTGAATAATGTCGGGCGGAGTGCAAGGTATCGGTGAATTCATGCCACCACCTCCTCGTAGACCCGGGCCAGGCGGGGGATGATCTTCGGCCAGGCATACCGCTCCTCCACCTTTACCCGGCCCCGTTCCCCCATCTCCTGCCGCCGTCGGGGGGCATCCAGAAGAGCCCGCGTCTTCTCCACCAGGTCGGACGGGTCCCCCGGCCGAACCAGCAGGCCGTCCTCGCCGTCGCTCACCACGGAGCGGACCCCGGGCAGGTTGCTGGCAATCACCGGTTTGCCGCAGGCCATCGCCTCTACGAGCACCATTCCGAAGGATTCCGGGGGAGTAGAAGGAAGGGCAACGACATCGGCCGCCGCGTAGTAGAGCGGGAGTTGAGCGTGGGGCACGGCCCCGGCAAAGACGACCCGCTCGGAGATTCCCAATCCGGCGGCCAGTGCCGCGAAAGTCCCTTCCCGATCTCCGCCCCCGACAATCAGCAGGGCTACATCGCGGGCCTCCATCCGCGCAAACGCCCTCAGGAGAACCCCCACTCCCTTGAAGTGATGGGCCCGGTCCAGCCCACCGACGAACAGGACCACCCGGGCATCGTCCGGAATGCCGTAGCGCCGACGGATCGGCCTTCCGTCCAGCCCCGGCCGGAACCGGTCGGTGTCCACCCCGTTGGGTATCTCCACCACATTGTTCCAGCGTCGGCGAAAGAGCCCGGCCAGGCGACAGGAACGGGCATGGTCCTGAGAGACCACCAGGATCCGGCGCGCGCCTTCCACCACCCGCGGGATGACGACCGCCGAGTAGAGGTCAAAAAGATACCGGCGCATCCCGTAGCCGATGAGGTCGTTGTGGTGGGTGATCACGTACGGAATTTCGCGCCGGCGCGAAACGGCCCAGACCATCTCTGCGCCGAAGATGAACGGATGATGCAGGTGGATGACGTCGTATCCATCCAGGCGGAACAGGCCCGGCAGGAGGGGCGCGTTCCCGATCCGGAAAAGGGCCGGGAGGCGACGGACCTCTATCTCCGGAGGATCGGCGCAGTTCCCCGATGGGCCCGGATCGGCGGTGAAGACGGTCACCCGATGGCCCAGCCGGGCCAGGCCCACCGCGTTGTAGAAGCAGACCATGCCGGTCCCGGTGTAGTGTGGGGGGAAGGTTGCCGTGATGTGCGCGATCCGCATACCCGCCTCACCACCAGGTCAGAGATAGCACCAGGCGATGGAGAACCCAGAAGGCCGGGTCCAGGATTCGGTGGGCCCAGCGGGCCACCGGACCCGCCCCGGTCTGCTCATACTCCAGCCGATGGGTACAGACGGCCAGCAGGTCCCGGTCGCGGGCGCGCCGGACGGATTGGACCGCCCGCCGACGGGCCATCAGTTCCCGCCAGTGGCGGAGAATCCAGAGGTAAGCCTGCGCCTTCTCGGCCCAGCGGTGGCGCTGGTAGAGCAGGATATATCCCCAGGTCACCCCCTCGGCCAGCAGGAGGGCTGGCGCCAGCACCAGAAGGGTCGGCCAGCGAAGGTTTTTGAGCAGCATCTGGTAGCGGTTCCGTTCCTGCAGGAAGATTTTGTTTGCGCCGAAGCGAAGGGAATAGTCGTGGTAGACCACCGACGCCGGGACGAAGAGACATCGGTACCCGGCCAGCCGGGCCCGCCAGGAGAGGTCGGTATCCTCCACGTACAGAAAGAAGGTTTCATCCATCCCTCCCAGCGCGTCCCACACCTCCCGGCGGACACCGAAGGCCGCGCCGGAAATGGCCGCGACCTCGGCAGCCTGCGCCATCGCCTCCCGAGGCATCCCGACCCCCCGACACAGTGCCAGCCCGGTACAGTGGACTTCATTACCCGCCGTGTTCACGAACGCCGGATGGTCCATCAGCAGGATCAGGGGGGTCACCAGCGCGACCCGGAGATCGGCCAGAGCGGTGAGCAACGGCTCCAGCCAGCCGGGCTCCACGGCGGTATCGGGGTTCAGGAAAAGCAGAAATTGTCCCCGGGCGTGCGCAGCGCCCAGGTTGCACCCGTAGCCAAAACCGCCGTTTCCGGGGGAACGGACCCAGCGCACGTGGGGGAACTGTCGTGCGCCGAGGTCGGCACTGCCGTCGGTGGAGCCGTTATCCACCACCAGGACTTCGTCGGCAGGGCCAACGGTGGGCAGGAGGGAAGAAAGACACTTCCGCAAGTCCTCCCACCCATCGTGGTGGACGATGATGATGCTGGCCCGGATGGAGGTGGCTTCCATCCCGCAGACGCCGGCCCCATGCTACCGTCTGACTCCCCGCATCATCTCCGTCAGGAGTCCCCGCACGGAGTGAAGGATGAAGCCGGTAGCCAGGAAAGTAGAGCCCAGAATGACCAGCATCACACAGACCAGCGCGTAGCCGACGGCCAGTTGCAGCGTCTGGCGATAAATCTCCACCACCACAAGGCCCCAGACCATACCGAGGGAAAGCACCAGGGACCCGAACAGGGTGAAGAAGAAAAGGGGGCGCCGCTGGCCGACGAATTCTATCAGGTCGTTCAGGACGGCCGCACCGTGCAGGAGGACGGAGCGTTTGGGTTTATCGGCATAAAGAACGGTAACCGGCACTTCCCTCACCCGCCAGCCGTGCTCACTGGCGAGGAACTGCATTTCCGATTCCACGGAGAAACCGTCGGAGCGAAAGGAAAGGGCATCCAGAACACGCGCCGAGAAAGCCCGGAATCCGTTCTGAGAATCGGTCAGGGGAACCCCGGAGGCCTGATTGGTGAGGAAGTTGAAAACCTGGTGTCCCCACACCCTCAGGAGCGGCACTCGTGAACCCCCGTTCAGATAACGGGAGCCGACCACCATATCCGCCTCCCCTTTCAGGATGGGGGCCACGACAGTGGGGATTTCCTTCGGCAAATGCTGACCGTCGCCATCTAAGACGACTACTACAGCGGGAGAGAGTTCCCGGGCCTTTTTCAGGCCGGTCTGGAGGGCTTTCCCTTTCCCCTGGTTGCGCTCGTGACAGAGAACCAGGGCACCGGCAGCACGGGCAATTTCAACAGTAGCATCGGTGGAACCGTCGTCCACCACGATCACCGTATCCACAAACTGCCGGGTCGCGAGGACCACACTGCCGATAAACCGCTCCTCGTTGTATGCCGGGATGACCGCAACCACTCTGCCTGCGTTCGGGCTTCCCATCCATTTTCCTCCTCCCCGCCCCAAATGAACAGTACGATGCCCCTCTCCAGATCTGTCGGCACGAAAATTCTATCCTGTGCTTGCAGTATAACAACCTCATAGCCAGAAGTCAAGAGAAAACGGGGCGGTTTAACCGACCTGTAACCAAAAGGCAACCCGGGGCCCGCAGAGCATGTGCGCCGTTCGTCCCCTGTGGCAAGAGAAAAGGAAATGGGGTTTTGCGGGCGGGCGCAACCCGCCCGCAAAACCCCATTCCTCTGTGCGATACCCCTGGCAGGGAATTTCCCGCGCGGCAGCCATCTCAAAAACCGAACAGGCGCAGGACGGCATCCGGCACCCAGAAATCGCCCACCCGCAGAAGGGCGCGGACCAGGATGGACCCCACCAGCAATGCCCCGCTGAACGAGATGAGCACGTAATCGCGCGGCGTGTAGCGGAGTTCGTGCAGCCAGGTCCGGGGGCGCAGGCCAAAACAGCGCAGGTCCATCGCATTCACGATGTCCTCCGCGCCGACGATGGCGTTGATGGTCACCGGAACGATGAGCGGGGCCATCCTGCGAATCTGGGCCAGCAACCCGCCCTGCAGTTTCTCCACCTCGTACCCGCGCGCCCGCTGGGCATCCAGCGTCAGGCTGAAATCGCGGGCCAGCGTGGGCACGAACCGGAAGGCCAGGTCCATAGAGAAGGCCACCTTGTCTGGAAGACCCAGACGGCGAAACGTCACGCCGTAGTGGTTGGGGTTGAACGTAAAGGCCACCGGGATGAAGAGAATGGCAATCGTCAGCATCCGCATCATCTGGGCCAGAGCGAAGACGATTTTCTCCACGGTGATGATCGGATGGATGGTCCAGCCCACCCCCGGCACGGCCCACCGGGCTTCCCAGAGAACGTGGCC
>JBBIKR010000193.1:0-4852 GCA_037445395.1 Thermoflexales bacterium | reverse complement strand
CCCCCACCCCCGCGGGCCCCCGCCACCCCCCCCCCCCTTCTCCCGCTCGGGGGGGTTGGGGTTGGGTTTTTGTAATGTTGGGGGGGGGGCCTTGGGGCCGCCGCCGCAACCCCTTCACGGAGAAACCGGCAGCCGGAATGTGAACCGACTGCCCCGCCCCACCTCCGACTCCACCGTGATGCTTCCCCCATGCGCTTCCAGAATCTGCTTGACCAGCGGGAGCCCCAGCCCGGTCCCCCGCGGGGCAACCTCTTTCGCCTGGGGGGTGCGGTAGAACTCCTCAAAGATGCGCTCCATGTCCTGGGGCGGGATGCCGATACCGCTATCTTCCACCGTGCCGATGGCCCAACCGTCCCTTTCCCCCAGGGCAATCCGCACCCGACCGCCTTCCGGGGTGTACTTGACCGCGTTGGAGATGAGGTTGCTCCACACCTGGGCCATCTGGTCGGGGTCGGCCCGGACCACCGGACGGGCCGCGACCTCCACGGCCCAGGCAAGCCCTTTTGCCTCCGCCTCTTTCTGGAAGAGCGGGGCCACCTTTTCCAGCACGTCCGCCAAGGAGACCGGTTCCCGCTTCTCCAGCCCCTTCTCGCTCTTCGCCGCCGCCAGTTTCAGCAGGTCGTCCACCAGGTCCAGGAGTTCCTGCACCCGCTGGACGGCCCGCCCCAGCACCTCCTGCTGCTCCTCCGGCGGGATGTACCCCTTGAGAATCGCCCATAGAAAACTCTGGAGCGCGTTCAGCGGCGCGCGCAGTTCGTGGGCCACCGTCAGCATAAAGGTCGTCTTGAAGCGGTCCAGCCGCTCCAGTTCCTCTTTGGCCCGCGCCAGTTCGCGGGCCTCTTCTTCTATCTTCTGGAGACGTCGGGCCTCCAGAGTGAGGCGCCGTCGCTCCAGCCCCTGGGTCACCGTCATCCGCAGGACGTCGGCGGTGAAGGGTTTGGAGAGGAAATCGTAGGCGCCGGACCGGATGGCCTGCACGGCCAACTCCACCGTAGCGTAACCGGTGATGATGATGCAGACCACGTCCGGGTCCTTCTCCAGGATGGGCGCCAGGAGGTCCACCCCGCGCATGTCGGGCAGGACCACGTCTATCAGGACCAGGTCAAAGTTCCCCTCCTGGAAGCGACGGAGCCCCTCCTGCCCGGTAGCGGCGGTCTCCACGATGTACCCTTCCGGCTCCAGGGCCCGCCGACAGCCGGCGCGGATGCCCTCTTCGTCGTCAATGACCAGGATGCGCGGCGGCTCGTTCAAACGTCACCTCCGGGAACGTCCCGGCACTTCGGAAGTGCCCCATGTTACCCAATCACGTCTCCCTGCGACGGGATGGGCCGTTCCGCCTCTCCCATCCAGCGCGTGGGCAGAGTGATGGTGAACGTCGTCCCCTTCCCCACCTCGCTCTGGATGGAAATCTGCCCCCGGTGCATCTTGACGATGCCGTACACAATGGAAAGGCCCAACCCTGTCCCCTTGCCCGGCGGCTTGGTGGTGAAGAAGGGGGTGAAGAGTTTGTCCATATACTCCTCGGGGATGCCGCACCCCGTGTCGGCGATGGAGATTTCCACCTGACCGTTCAGGGCGCGGGTGGAGATGGTGATGGTACCGGGCCCCTCTATGGCCTCCGCCGCGTTGTTCATCAGGTTGACGAAGACCTGTTGCAACTGGGCCGGGTCGGCCTGGATGATACGCACCTGGGGGTCGTAGCGCCGGATGATCTCCACTTCCGCAAAGGTCGGCTGATGCCGGACGCTCTCTATGGACTGGTCCAGCAGGGCGGGCAGGTCGGTATCCTGGGCCAGCACCTCCTGCTGGCGGGCGAAGTTCAGCAGGTCGGCGACAATCTTCTTGGCGCGGTTCGCCTCCTTCAGGATCATCTGCAGGTCGCTCCGGTGGGGGTCATCGGACGATAGTTCCCGGTGGAGCGCGTCGGCGAAGAGCATGATGGTGCCCAGGGGGTTGTTCAGTTCGTGGGCCACGCCCGCCGCCAGTTGCCCCATAGAGGCCAGTTTCTCCTTGTGGATGAGTTCCTGCTGGGTGCGATGGAGATTCTCGGCCATGACGTTGAAGGAACGGGCCAGCATGGCCAGTTCGCCGTTGCCGTAGGGCTGCACCCGGATGGCCATATCCCCGGCGGCCAGGCGGCGGTGGGCCTCCACCAGTTCGGTGATGGGCCGGGTGATGACGTACCCGATGGGGACGGCAATCACCCCCGCCAGCAGGATGCAGATGGCCGCAATCAGGGCGACCCGCTGGTTGAAGGTGTGCACCAGTCCGATGAAGGTTGCCTCCCGCGCGCCCACGTAGAGACTGCCGACCACGTTGCCCCGGTGGTCCCGCAGGGGCTCGTAGCGGGTGATGTACCACTCTTTGACCACGAAGGCGCGGCCGACGTACTCCCGTCCCTCCTCCAGAACGACCCGGCGCACGGCCTGGGAGATGCGGGTCCCGATGGCGCGCCGTCCCGCCTCGTCGGTCACGTTGGTGGAGACCCGCAGGTCTCCCAGGAAGATGGTGACGGTGTCTATCCCGGCGACCTCTTTGATCCGGTCCACCAGGGTGTAGTCGTTGTTGAACATGTAGGCCGAAAGGACGGCGCCGACGATGCGGCCCGTGTTGTCCCGGAGAGGGGAGACGCCCACCAGCGCCAGCCCCGCCGTCCCCTCCCGGGGGTCAAAGGGCTCCGGCGCGGCCAGGGGGGTCTCCAGCAGGGGAATGAAAGCCTGCCGGTCCAGCCCGACTGGAGCCAGGAACTCCTTGGGGATCACCTCGGTGGCGGCCTGGGATTCTCCGGTTTCCAGGACGGTCCGGACGATGGGCAGTTCGCCGAAGTGGCCCCGGGTAAGGGCGGGGGAGAGTTCCCCTTCGGGCCAGAGCACTTTCCCGGTCACTATGTCGCCGCTGGCATCCAGGACGGCGATCAGGTGGGTGCCGCCCAGGGCCAGGACAATGATTTTGTTGGTGATTTGCCGGTCAATAATCTGGATGGCCTGCGGGTCTCCTTTCGCCGCGGCGGAGAAGTTCTCCACCACCCAGGGGTCCAGTACCAGCCGGTGGCTGATGGCAGCGACCTCGTCCAGTTTGAGTTGGTAGAAAGTCTCGGCCAGTTTCATATCCCGCGCCACCCGCTCCGCCTCGGCGGAGGCCATATAGTCGTTGATGACGCGGGAGACGACCAGCGCGTTCAGCCCCACCGTCAGCGCGGCCACCAGCGCGAAGGAGACGGTCAGTACCGTCCGCAACCGTCCGCCCAGAAGCCTCAGCAAAAAGGCGCGCATTTTTTCTCCTTGCTCACCGCAGAGACGGGATTCACGAAGGGCACGAAGAGCACGAAAGGCGCGAAAGACGCGAAAGACGCGAAAGACGCGAAAGACGCGAAATATCTGTAGCAGTTACGCAGTTGGGCAGTAGTGAGTAGTGAGGGGATTGCTTCGCGGCTTCGCCGCTCGCAATGACCTTTTCGGGCTCGGGAAGATGTCATTGCGAGGCACAAAGTGCCGAAGCAATCTCCAAATGCATAAGTCCTATAAAGAATCTTCGTGCCCTTCGTGTTCTTCGTGGATATTTATCCCAGGGGCAGGGCGAAGCGGAAGGTGGTGCCCCGACCCACCTCCGACTCCACCTCAATGCTCCCTCCGCAGGTCTCCACCACCTGCCGGACGATGGGGAGCCCCAGGCCCGTGCCCGTTTCCTGCATCCGCTTCCCCTCCTCGGTCCGGTAGAACTCCTCAAAGATTCGGGGGATTTCGTCGGCCGGGATACCGATGCCGGTATCGGAGACGGCGCCGACGGCCAGGTTCCGCTCCGGGTCCGCCCAGAGCGATACGGTCACCCGACCCCCGGAGGGGGTGTAGCGGATGGCGTTATCTATGAGGTGGCTCCATAGTGCTTTCATGTGGTCCGGGTTGGCCCGCACCCGGGGGGTACCCCGCACGTCCACCTCCAGAGCCACGCCCTGCCGCTCCGCACGGGGCCTCATTGTTGCCAGCACTCCCTCCAGGACCTCCGCCAGGGAGACGGCCTCAGCCCGGCTGAGGCCGATGCCCTCTTTCAGGTACGCCAGCAGAAGGAGGTCGTCCAGCGTCGCCAGCAACTCCCCAGCGCGCATCTCGGCCCGCTCCAGCATCTCGGGCTGTTCCTCCGGGGGGATGTACCCCCGGCGGATCAACTGGATGGTGTTCTGAAGGATCGCCACGGGGGCCCGCAGGATGTGGACCAGGGAGAGCATGAAGCGGCCCTCCACCGCTTCCAGTTTCTGGAGTTCCGCTTTGGCGCGGGTCAGTTCCCGGGCCTCCTCCTCCAGGGCCCGCACCCGCTCCGCTTCTCTACGCAGCGCCCGCCGCTCCAGTTCCCGATTGAGAACCTGCAGGAGCAGGTCGGCGGAGAAGGGTTTGGCGATGAAATCGTGAGCGCCCTCGCGGACGGCCTGGACGGCCAGTTCCACCGTGGCGTAGCCGGTGATAATGATGCAGATGAGGTCGGGGTCCATCTGGCGGGCCTGGCGGAGGAGCTCTATGCCGCTCATTCCGGGCATCATGATGTCCAGCAAGAGGACGTCGTAGCGGGCTTCCCGGAGTTTGTGCAGGCCCACGGGGCCGTTCTCCGCCACGTCCACCTCAAACCCCTGGGGGACCAGCACCCGTCGGCATCCCTCCCGGATGCCGACCTCGTCATCTACGACCAGAATGCGGGTGGGCGTGTTCATTATCATAGCCACTGCTCCGAAAAAGGCCCAACTTCAGGAAGGGGGAGGATGGGTTTGGGGGCGGGGGCCCAAACGCGGACGCCCCCCACCCCCACCCAAAACACACGCACAGGGATATAAAAAAAGGTGGGACGCAGCAGCATACCGGCAAAC
>JBBIKR010000192.1:0-4853 GCA_037445395.1 Thermoflexales bacterium | reverse complement strand
ACGCCGCGTTCTCCAGCGCCGTCGTCCGCGGGAGCAGGTTGAAGGTCTGGAAGACAAAGCCAATGCGCCGGTTGCGGATGGCCGCCAACTGGTCATCACTTAACCGCCCCACTTCCTGCCCGTCCAGCCAGTACGTCCCCGACGTGGGCTGGTCCAGACAACCGATGATGTTCATCAGGGTGGACTTGCCGGAGCCGGAGGGGCCCATAATGGCGACCATCTCGCTGGGGCGGATGGTGAGGGAGACGCCGCGCAGCGCGGGCACCTCCACCGTCCCCATCCGGTAGATTTTGACGATATTGTCCAGACGAACGACCGCTTCGTCCATCATTCACTCCTACGGCCGCTGTTGCGATTGTGACTGCTGGGATGGCTGCTCCCTGCCCGCTGGCGGTGGCCCACCCACTCCGCCGAAGATGAACCGCATCGCGCCGGGCTCAAAAGTGGTGGAGGAACCGGTCTGGTTCGGGACCACCAGAACGTCTCCCTCGGAGAGGCCGGAGAGGACCTGCGCGTAGCCCGAATACCGCACCCCCAACTGGATGTTCACCGGCTCCACGCCACCGGCAGTTTGACGGAGAACGTAGGAGCGGCCCGTCGTCGGGTTGGTCAGGATGGCCCAGGTGGGGATGAGCAACTGGTCGGTCAACTCCTGGACCCGGATGGTGACGCTGGCGGACATCCCGGCCCGCAGGGGGGCATCCGTCGGGTCCAGCGCGATGACGACGGGGTAGTAGACGGCGCCGCTGGTGGAAGTGGCCGCCACGCCGATGCGCTCCACCTTGCCGGTCAGCGTCACGTCGGGCAGGGCGTCCACCGTCACCACAGCGGGCATCCCCGCCTCCAACTGGCTCACGTCCATCTCGTCCACGTTGACGGTGATGCGGAAGCGGGAGAGGTCCATCAGCGTGACAGCAGGGGAGACGGCCGGTTCCCCGACGACCAGGTTCATCGCCGCGACAACGCCATCAAAAGGGGCCTTGAGGACGGCGGCCTCCAGATTGCGGCGGGCCGTCTCCAAACTAATCTGCGCCTGTTCTACCGCGACCTCGGCAGAGGCCAGTTCGGTAGATGTGGGGCCGTTCTTCAGGCTCTCCAGTTTGGCCCTGGCGCTTTCCACGTTCCGCCACGCGGCGGCCAGTTCTTCCTTTGACGGCCCTTTTACGGTCTCCTCGTAGTTGGCGAGGGCAATCTGGTAGTTGTAGGTGGCCTCCTGCAACGCCTGCGATTGGGGCAGTGCACCGATGTCGGGCCGCCAGGAGACCCGGTTGTAGTCCCCTTGAGCCCTATCCAGCGCGATTTTGGCCTGTTCTAACTCCAGTTTCGCCGCCGTCAGGGTCTGTTGGGAAGGGGTATTCTTGAGTTCCTGATACTGGGCCAGGGCACTGTAGTAGGCCGCTTCGGCGGATTTGATTTCCTCTTCGGTCGCCGGTTCTTTTAAACTGTCCAGTTGAGCCTGGGCGGATTTCAGGTTCAATTCCGCCTGGCGCACGTTTGCCTCCAGGTCGGCCGTGTCCAGGCGGGCCAGGACCTGCCCGGCCTTCACCCGATCCCCGATGCCTACCAGCACTTCGGCGACTTTTCCGGAGACGTCAAAGTCCAGGTCCACCTGACGGACCGGCTCCAGGGAGCCACTGGCACTGACCGTCACCTGGAGCGCCCCTTTGCGTACGGCGACGGTGCGCGCGGCGGTGCTGGCCGCAGTAGCGCCGGACTGCCGCCAGAGGAGAAACCCTCCCACTCCCGCCAGCACAACGACAACAGCAACGACAATCCATATCCAGCGACGTTTGAGCATATTTCCTCCTTGACTTTTGGTAATATTGGCTATCCTTTTACTCCCCACAACGATACAGCGCGGTGCCCTGGTCAGGCCTTCCCAGACCTTCGCCGCTCGCCGCGCCGAACTCCGGGACAACCGTGCAGGAAGATTGCAGCCAGGCCGCGATGTCCTGCCGACCACCCATCCGGCCGTAAAGGATGTACCGTAGCCGGCCGCTGGCGATCATCTCCTGCAGATCCTCTGCCGTCACCACCTGGTCCTGCCCGCTGAAGCCGCCCATATAGAGAACCGGACGGCCAGTCGCCAGCACCAGCGGCGCGCCGGTCTGAGAGGAGGGCACGGCGACCAGGTACTCTACGTCCTGGGTGTTCGCTTCCAGATAGGCCACCAGGTCTTCACTCAGCCGGCCATCCTCGGGGAAACGGCCAGCACTCGCGACCGTTCCAAATCCGGGCCGAAACGACTGGGCTCCCCCATACGCAGAGGGCAGGTTCTGATCCGCCCCGGTCGCGACGGTCATTGCCGTCCAGTACGCAGGCGCTACCAGCATCCCTCCCACAACGAGCGCAAGCCCCAGATACCGGGTCCGCGCGGGAACCAGGAGCAGGCCCCCGATCAGGAGCGGTAGCGCCGCCACGGCCGGCACCTCCAGGGATTCCCTGTACTGCCGGAACGCAAAGGCCTGGTACCCCAGCGTTCCCGCGGCAGTTGCCAGCAGAAAGAGACCCACCCAGGGGCGCTCCTGCACCCAATCCCGGAACCGCGCTGCACCCACTCCGACCACTGCTCCCAGAGCCGGGGCCAGCATAATCGTGTAGTAGGCGTGAAAAATTCCGGAAACCGCGCTGAAGAAGACCAGACAGGTGACCAGCCATCCGCCCCAGAGGACCAGAGCCCGATGCATGCCCCACTCCAGTGGCAGCCGGATCCGGCGGCCGAGGGGTATCAGCACCAGGCTGATCAGGGCGAACGGCAGCAGCCAGGACATCTGTTTGGAGAGGGGCGCCACAAAGAACCGGAAGGAGCCAGGATTGCCCGTCTCGTTACTGAAGGGCGTCGTGCCCCGACCGGCCTGTGGAGGCACCCCCGCAGAAGACGCTCCCCCCTGGAATGCCGGAACGGGTCTACCCTGGGGCACGCACACCAACTGGTCGGCGCCGGGCGCATGAATGCACGTTCCGGCCACGGTGCGGTTGGTCATACGGAAGGAACACACCGCGCCCTCAGACAGGCCCGCGCAGGCGTCTACGGCCTCCCGACCGAAGGAGGGAACACCGATCGGGGGCGCGGCCTGGGGAGCCGGGACGGCCCCCGGAGCAACCGGGGCCCGCATATCACTCCCCATCCTGCGATTAAACACCCGCAAGAGACCATTGTACCCGAAAATCAGGCTCATGGCGGTGTTATCGCCCGAGGACCCGATATACGGCCGCTGGTCTGGCGGTGTCAGGTCCACTGCGATGGCCCAGGAGAATGAGACCGCCAGGAGCAAGACTGTGGCCAGGGCCAGGTTGAGCAGTTTGCGGCTCCAGCCATCCCGGGAACCGAGGAAGTAGAGAGCATAAAACGCGGGCAACGGCAGATAGGCCTGCAGCATTTTAATGTTGAACCCCAGGCCGACCAGGAACGCGCCCAGGAAGAGCCAGCGCCGCCGACCCGATTCTGTCGCCTTCACGAATGCCCAGGCGGCCAGGAGCAGAAAGAAGACCAGCATTCCATCTATGGTGTTGTTGCGGTTGGTAGCGACGAAGACCGGCGTCAGCGTCATCACCAGTGCAGCGAGCAGGCCGGCTCCTTCCCCCGCGTGTCTGCGAACGACGGCGTACAGCACAGGGACGGCGAAAACTCCCGCCAGGATGTTCGGCAAGGAGGTACTGAAACCACTCACGCCGAGGATAGATGCAAAGGCGGCCTCAATCCAGAAACCCAGCGGAGGCTTGTCCACTGTGACAGACCCGCCCGGTTCTGCGGCGACGAAGAAGAAATTGCGCCACGACTGCAGCATGGATTTGACCGCCGCGGTGTAATAGGCGTTAGCGTCGCCGATAGAGTCAATATGGTAGAGATGGAGCCCCAGTGAGAGGGCCATCCATACCACCACTATCACCCGCGCGACAGTCACACCGGGCAGCAATTTCCTGGAAAGAAAAGAGGATTGACCCGTCATGCCTCTCCTCTGGGCCGCAACTGGCCCGTATGGTACCATTAATTGTTGAAGAAACTGTGAAGAAGTTGCAGAGGAGATGTGAAGATTCCGGCTTTGGGGCAAAGGGTGAAGAAAACCCGAAGAGGCAAACTGAGGAAGGTGACGGTAGCGCAGCCGGCCGCAAAAATCTACTCGTAGATGCAGAAAATCACCCCCGCCAGGGGACAGTGGTGCACTCCGTCCGGGCCCACCACATCAGCCTGGATGAAGGCCGGGTCCTTCAGAAATTCGGCCACCGACCGCTCTATCCGGTCAAACATCCGACGCACCTCCCACGTGCGCTCCGGCTCCAGCGCGTGATGGAAAACGATAAACAGCCGGTTGGCCGCGTGATACCGCCCCTCCCGGGACTGTTTCCGGTAGAGCCAGTTGACCAGGTCGGCGGGCCGGGCGCGGGCTTCGTCCAGCGAATGGGGATACCCGCGCGGGAAATCGGTCAGTTTGAGGTCAAAGGGGACGCCGTCCAGGTAAAAGTCAATGGAGTGGTGCCGGGGGTCGGTCTCCCGCCGGACGCAGGGGTGGGCACAGAACATCTCCAGCACCACCTGGTGGGTGTGGAAGTTGTACCAGCGCCGGATGACGTAGGCGGCGAATTCCCCCAGCGGGAACCCGCGCGCCGCGGCTACCCGGCGGGTCTCCTGCCGCAGTTCGTCCAGAGACCGGATTCGGTAGATGAAGCGGCTGGCCTCGTCCCAACGGTCCTGCTGGACCCGCCCCCACGGCGGCAAACGGGTCAGGCGCTGGAGTTCGGCACGGATGTCGGTGGGCATCGGCTGGATTCAGGGGGCGGTCACCTGCTTCCGGCAACGAGGGCAGAACACCGCCCCCTTCACGTCCGTATCGCGGAGCGTGTTGGAGAAATGC
>JBBIKR010000191.1:0-4881 GCA_037445395.1 Thermoflexales bacterium | reverse complement strand
GCGTCGCGACAACCCGGGCCGGGACCCTTTCATTTTAACCCCCAGAGGGCGCAACCGGCAAACCGGCCGGGGGGCGGGCCGGCGGCCCCCCCGCCCCAACGCCCCCAGCCCCGCGGTCTACCGGTCGCTCAGCACGGCTACGCCGGGGAGGGTCCGCCCTTCCAGAAACTCCAGGCTGGCCCCGCCGCCAGTGGAGATGTGGCTGAAGCGGTCGGCCAGGCCGCTCTGCTGCACCGCCGCGACCGAATCCCCGCCCCCGACGACGGTGATGGCCCCCAGTTCCGCCAGCACCTTCGCCAGGGCGAAGGTCCCCTGGGCGAAGCGGGGCATCTCAAAGACGCCCAGCGGGCCGTTCCAGAGGACGGTGCGGGCGCCGCTCAGCGCGGACTCAAAGGTGGAGATGGTCTTGGGGCCCACGTCCAGCACCCGCCAGCCCGGCGGGACCTCGTTCGGGGCCACGACGCGGGTCTGCGCCTCGTTGTCAAAGGCATCGGCGATGACCACATCCACCGGCAGTACCAGGCGGCTCCTGCCCCGCTCCAGGAGCGACCGGGCCGTCTCCACCGCCTCCATCTCCACCAGCGAGTCCCCCATCTCAAAGCCCATGGCCTTGAAGAAGGTGTTGGCCATCCCGCCGCCGATGAGCAGGCGGTCGCACTTCTCCAGCAGTCGCTCAATGACCCCGATTTTATCGGAGATTTTGGCCCCGCCCAGGATGGCGACGAAGGGCCGCTCGGGCTCCTCCACGGCCCGGCCCAGAAACTCCAGTTCCTTCTCCATCAGGAAGCCCGCCACCGCGTCACCGCCCCGCTCCCGGACGACGCGCGCCACCCCCTCGGTGGACGCGTGGGCCCGGTGGGCCGTCCCAAAGGCATCGTTGACGTACAGGTCGCCCAGGGCGGCCAGTTGGCCGGCAAAGGCGGGGTCGTTGGCCTCCTCTTCGGGATGGAAACGGAGGTTCTCCAGAAGGACGACGTCGCCGGGCTGAAGGGCCGCGCAGGCCGCCTCCACCTCCGGACCGACGCAGTCATTCAGTTGGCGGACCGGGCGGCCCAGAAGTTCGGAGAGGTGCGCTGCCACCGGAGCCAGACTGAACTCCGGATTCGGTTTCCCCTTGGGGCGCCCCAGGTGGCTCATCAGGATGACGGCGGCGCCGTGCCCCAGCAGGTACTGGATGGTCGGCAACGAGGCGCGGATGCGGGTGTCGTCGGTCACCCGGCCCTCTTTGACCGGGACGTTGAAGTCCACCCGCATCAGCACCCGCTTGCCGGAGACGTCCACATCACGCACGGTTTTCTTGTTCATCCCACATCTCCTGTGACCTGTAAGTGCTCCCGCAGATGGGCCAGCAGTTCTTCCGCCAGCGCGATGGTCTCCCGCGCCATCGCTTCCGAAATCTCCACTTCGTATACGTAACGGGCGCGGTTGCGGTTCTCCAGCGCGGCGTTGAGCCGTCTGCCCAGGGAAGCGGGTAACCGTTCCGTCTTCAGGAAACGGTCGCTGAAAAGACGAATGATTGCTCCATGACGGGTGGGCATTTCCTCCACTTCGCCCAGGAGGAACGCTTTGGCGGAGAGTTCGGCCGCGTTGTACGCCCCATCCACCGCGAGACGGTGGTAGCCGTTTGCCAGAGAGTTTTTCGCCCCCTCCAGGTATTCGTGGGCCAGCCAGTAGAGGTTCTCGCGCGCCCGATGGATCAGTTCCTCTTCCTCCATCCGATACACCTCCATTCCCCGCCGGAGGACCTGCTGGATAAAGTAGGAATCCGGTACGAACTGCTCGCTGAGCGGCGCGATCACCACTTCCACAGAGTGGGGCCCGCCGAGAGATACCTGGAGGTCGTGGGTGGTCTCCCGAATGCGTTCCAGATGCCTCGCTCCCAGGAGGAGGATGTCCACGTCGCTATCCGGCTCCGGGTCCCCCCGGGCGACGCTGCCGAAGAGCACCACGCGGGCGATCTCCCGCCGCACCGGGCTCTTCAGCAGCGTCTCCAGGAAAGAGCGAAGGGCCAGCAGTTTCTGATAGTGGACCTCGCTTCTGGCCTGGACCTCCGTGCCGTCAAACCGCACAGCAGGCCACAGATGCCCATCCATCTCACCCCGAGATTTCGGCTGAACGGGTCTCTACATTTTTCTGGCGACCAGCGCGGCCAGGTCGGCCACCCGCACCGAGTAGCCCCACTCGTTGTCGTACCAGACCAGCACCTTGACCGTCCGCTCGCCGATGACCATCGTGAGGGAGCCGTCCACGATGGCAGAGCGGGAGTCGCCCTTGAAGTCCACCGAGACCAGGGGCTCCTCGGTGTAGCCCAGGATGCCCTTCATCCGGCCCTCGGCGGCGGCCTTGAAGGCGGCGTTGACCTCGTCGCGGGTCACCGGCCGCTGCAGGGTGACGACGAAGTCGGAGATGGAGACGGTGGGCGTGGGCACCCGCAGCGCGATGCCGTCAAACTTCCCCTTCAGTTCGGGGATGACCAGCGCGACCGCTTTGGCGGCGCCGGTGGTGGTGGGGATGATGGAAAGCGCCGCCGCGCGGGCCCGCCGCAGGTCCTTGTGCGGCAGGTCCAGGATGCGCTGGTCGTTGGTGTACGCGTGGACGGTGGTCAGGAAGCCGTGCTCAACCCCGAAGTTGTCGTGGAGGACCTTTGCCACCGGAGCGACCGAGTTGGTGGTACAGGAGGCGTTGGAGACGATGTGGTGTTTCTCCGGATCGTACTTCTCCTCGTTGACGCCGAGGACGATGGTGATGTCCTCATTCTTCGCCGGTGCGGTGATAATGACCTTGCGCGCGCCGGCCTGCAGATGCGCTGCCGCCTTCGTGGCGTCGGTGAAGACGCCGGTGGACTCTATCACCAGTTGGACCCCCAGGTCCTTCCAGGGGAGATTGGCCGGGTCCTTTTCGGCGAAGACCCTGACCTCCTTTCCGTCCACGAAGATGCTGCTGCCCTGCACCTCCACGGTGCCGTTGAAATGGCCGTAGTTGGAGTCGTACTTGAGCAGGTGGGCCAGGACGTCAGGGGAGGTGATGTCGTTGACGGCCACCACCTCCAGAAGGTCCCCGTACATATCTCGCATGGCCTTGAAGACCTGCCGTCCGACACGGCCGAATCCGTTGATGCCGACTTTTACGGTCATGGTGTATCCTCCTTTGCGATCAGAGTGTCCAGAAATGAAAGAAGGGTCCGAATCGCTCCGTCCGCCGCCAGAGGTTTTCCCAGGCGGCGGCAATCTCTTCGGCGCTCCATACCCGCTCGCTCACGGTCGGTTCTCCAGTATTCGCATCAGCGCGCGGGCCAGTTTTTCGCTGTCGTGCCGCCAGGGGTGAACCGGGTCCACCAGATCGGCGGTGTGGACGGCGTAGGGAGCGCCTGCCGGAATCTCCAGCCGGGGATGCTCCACGCCCTCCGGCAGACGGTCGGCGTAGGCGAAGTTGTCGTTGGCCAGGACCACCGGGAAGAGACCGGAGCCCACGTGCCGCTCCAGCGCGGCCACATGGTCGCCGACGGTGTAGCCATCCGTCTCGCCCCGCTGAGTGGCCACATTGCAGACGTAGACCCGGACGGCGCGGGTGGCCGCAACGGCCTGGGTAATCTCCCGCACCAGCAGGTTGGGCAGGACGCTGGTATACAGGGAGCCGGGCCCTGCGACGACCATGTCGGCCTCCAGAATGGCCCGCACAGCCCGGGGGTAGGCCGGAACATCGTCCGGCTCCAGATAGACCCGCTCAATCGTCCCAACGGTCTGGGTAATGGTGGATTCCCCGGCCACCCGCCGCACCCCGCCCCGGGTCGCCTCTTCCCGCAGGTCGCCCATCAGGGTCACGTTGTGCAGGGTACTGGGCAGTACTTCCCCCCGGATGTTCAGCACGCGGCTGGATTCCAGAATCGCGCGCTCAAAAGAGCCGGTCACCTCGGCCATCGCGGTGATAAAGAGATTGCCGAAACTGTGACCATCCAGGCCCGAATCGGCGCTGGCGGATGGAAAACGGTAGTGAAAGAGTTGGGTGATTAACCCCTCATCGTCGGCCAGGGCCGCGATGCAGTTACGGAAGTCGCCGGGGGGAAGAACCCCCAGAGCCCGACGCAGGCGCCCGGAACTGCCCCCGTCGTCGGCGACGGTGACAATCGCGGTGATGTTGGACGTGTAGGCCTTCAGCCCCCGGAGTAGCGTCGCCAACCCGTGCCCCCCTCCAATCGCGACGACTTTCGGCCCCTGACTGCCCTGCCGGTGTCGGTACAGTGCCTCCACGACTTCGTGGCTGTCCCGAACAAAGGGAGAGAGGAGCACCTGGTTCAGGCGGATCAATCCGAGGGCAACGAGCCCCAGGCCAATCAGGATCAGGAGCGGGCCCCGCGCCCAGTAGGGCAGGAAGGCCAGCGATACATAGCGGTAGACCCCGGCGAACAGGTAAAGTTGCCGGAAAAGAAAGCCCACTCCCATACCCACCAGGACAATACCCAGTGCCAGCGTCAACAGCCAGCGTTTGACGCCGATGCCCGGGAGGAGCCACTTGATATGGGAGCGAACCGATCCTGGCGGCCGCATGATGAATTCCCGATTCCCTGTACCCCTGATCGCCAATGAGCAATTGACTGGCTTCCCCCTTTTGTACTACAAACATGCCGATTTGTCAAACTGGTTTCCCTGCCGGGGTGTCCCAGAATTGTATAGGGCAATCCCGATGCGGGGTTCCGCTTTGCCTTCGCCCGCTTTTCGCCCGACGCTGAAGCAGGGAATATGGGGGTTTTGCAGGCGGGCTACGCCCGCAAAACCCCATACCTCCCCCTTCTTGCCCACAGGGGGCGAATTGCTGTGCAAGATCAGGTCCAGGGCTTTTCAAAGAATTTACCCTTCGCCTGCTCTGCAACCCCTCACCCCACCC
>JBBIKR010000190.1:0-4955 GCA_037445395.1 Thermoflexales bacterium | reverse complement strand
GAATCATTCGTGCCCCTCTCCCGCTCGCCTCTCGGCGGCGGGAGAGGGGAGGGGGAGGGAAGGGGTTTGGGGCGGCGGCGAAGCCGCCGCCCCAAAACCCTTCCCTCCCCCTCCCCGTGCCGCGCAGCGGCAACGGGGAGGGGGGCAGGGGGAGGGGCAGAGAAGCGCCAGGACAATTGTTGGAATGATTTGTTAGGGTGCAAAAGCGTCGGGCTGATTCTGCAAAGCCCCTTCGGGGCTCAGATTCCCGGTCGGCGAAGGCCGACCTGGGGCTGGAAGCCCAACAAAGACGACTTCAGTCGGCGCTTGCCGAAACCGGTAACCTGTTGTAATATGAACACATCCTGTTTCCAGGAGGGAGTCAGGTGGAAAAGCAAATAGTGCAGACCGCTAAGGCCCCTGCGGCTGTGGGCCCTTATTCTCAGGCCATACGTGTGGGCGATTGGATTTTCGTCGCCGGGCAGTTGGGCCTGGTTCCGGAGACGAGGGAGTTCGCCGGACCGGATATAGAGTCCCAGACCCGCCAGGTGCTGGAGAACATCCGCGCCATTCTGGAGGCGGCGGGCTCCTGTCTCCGCCACGTGGTGAAGACGACCATCTTCCTGCAGGATATGGGAGAATTCGGGCGGATGAACGGCGTCTACGCAGGATTTTTCCCCGAAGACCCGCCTGCCCGATCCACCGTCCAGGTGGCGGCGTTGCCGATGGGCGCCCGGGTGGAAATTGAGGCTGTGGCGGTGGCCTGCGATTGTGACCCCTCCGGGCGATGCCCATGCTGTGAGGATTAACTGGAGATGGCCGGGGAGCAGGCGGGCCGGGAGAGGGAAAATCGGGTCGGGCCGTATCTCCTGGTGGAGCGAACCGCCCGGCGGCTGGTCGTGGAGCGGACGGGCACGCCACTGGCTTCTGTGATCGCCGTTGGGGTGCTGTTTCTGCTGTTGATGGTCGCGATGGCTCCCTGGCGCGGTGGGACCCGGGTGCCCATTACGATCAGCCTGGCGGTGATTGCCCTGGCGATTGGGCTCCTGATCGCCGGGTTCGTTCCCCGTTTGGAGCGGCTGACGGTGGACCTGGAGACCCGGGAATGTCGCCTGGAACGGGTCTATCTCCTGGCTCGCCGGGTCCAGACCCTTCGGATTCCCCTGGATAGGGTGGGGGAGGTGCGCTGTCGCCGACAGGTCTGGCAGGAAGCGCCCGATGAAACCGTTATCCGCTGGTCGGTGGAACTGGCTGGGGATGGGAGGACATGGCCGCTGGCCGAGAATGACCAGGAGGAGCCCATGCAGGAGTTGGCCCGCCTGGTTGCTGAAGTCGCTGGCATCCCCAGACGTTCATTCATTGCAGAAGGAGGCTAACGATGAAACTTGTCGGGAAACGCATCGCGGTTCTTGCCGAAAACAACTACCAGGACCTGGAACTCTGGTACCCGCTCCTGCGGATGCGGGAGGAGGGGGCGGAGGTCAAAGTGGTCGGGACCGGAAGCGCCACCACCTATACCAGCAAGTATGGCTATCCGGTGACGGCGGACGTCTCCGCCGATCAGGTCTCGGCCGACGATTTTGACGCCGTCATCATCCCCGGCGGCTACGCCCCCGACCTGATGCGGCGGTACGAATCGGTGCTCCGGCTGGTGCGGGAGGCGTTTCAGAAGGGGAAGGTCGTCGCGGCCATCTGTCATGCCGGGTGGGTGCCCATCTCTGCGGGCATCCTGAAAGGCCGACGGGTCACCAGTTTCTTCGCCATCAAAGACGACATGGTGAACGCCGGAGCGGAGTGGGTGGACGCGGAGGTGGTGCGGGACGGCAACCTCATCACGTCGCGGAAGCCGGATGATCTCCCTGCCTTCTGCCGCACAATCATTGAGGCGCTCTCCGAGAAGGCGTGAAACCACTTCGGCTCATCCGGAATCCGTGCGGCGTGGCGGTGCTTTACCCCCTCCCCTCTCCTGAACGAAGTTCGGGAGAGGGGAGGGGTGGCGGCGCAGCCGCCGGGGAGGGGTGAGGAAAAGGAATGAATCTCTCTGATTTCCGGGACCCCCTGGCCGCCCGGGCAGTGGCGGAGGCCATCGCGGCCCGCTCCACCCGGCCTGTGCGGCTGATGGAGTTCTGCGGCGGGCACACCCATGCCATCCTGCGCTTCGGCATCCCGGACCTGCTCCCGCCAACGGTGGAACTGTTATCGGGCCCGGGCTGTCCCGTCTGTGTGACATCGGCGGCTGACCTGGCTCGGGCCATCGCGCTGGCGAGAGTACCGGGGGTCATCCTGACCACCTTCGGGGATATGATGCGGGTGCCTGCCGACCGGGGTCGCTCGCTGGCCCGCGCCCGGGCCGAGGGGGCCGATGTCCGCATCGTCTACTCGCCGCTGGACGCGCTGGAGGTTGCTCGTCAGAATCCCACCCGAACCGTGGTCTTTCTGGGCGTGGGCTTTGAGACGACCGCGCCGATGGTGGCATCGGCGATTCTCTCCGCGGAGGCGGAGGGCATCCGCAATTTCGCCGTCTTCAGCACCCACAAACTCACGCCACCGGCGATGAGGGCTATCCTGGATGCCGGGGAGGTTCATCTTTCCGGGATCATCGGCCCGGGCCACGTCACCACCGTCATCGGTCCCGAGGCCTGGCAATTCCTGCCCCGGGAGTACGCTGTCCCCTGCGCGGTGGCCGGGTTTGAGCCGCTGGACATCCTGCGGGCCATTCTGGCACTGGTGGAGATGCTGGAGACGGGACGGCCAGACGTCGCCAACGCGTATTCCCGGAGCGTGCGGGCCGGGGGGAATCCGGCGGCACTGGAAGCGATGGGACGGGTTTTTGAGGTCGCCGAAGCGGAGTGGAGGGGGCTGGGGGTTCTGCCGGCCAGCGGCCTGCGGATTCGGGAAGAGTACGCCCACTACGACACCGCGCGGCGCTTCCCGGTGGAGGTTCTATCCGCTCCCGAGCCGCCGGGTTGTCGCTGTGGTGATGTTCTCCGGGGAGTCCTGCGACCGGTGGAATGTCCCCTCTTCGCACGGGTCTGTACTCCCCAGAACCCCGTCGGTCCCTGCATGGTGAGTGCCGAAGGAGCCTGCGCCGCCCACTACCAGTACGGACGCCAGATTCCCAACTAACCTTTCACGTTTCACTTTTCACGTTTCACTTTTTCACGTTTCACTTTTCACGTTTCACGCATCACGATTCGCCATGTCCCTACCACCACTGACCCTCCAGATGACCCTGTACCAGGCCCTGCGGCGGGTGACGGAGAACCGTCCCGCTCAGGAGGCATTGGTCTGCGGAAACCTGCGGCTGAGCTATGGCCAGTTACAGGAGCGGATAGACCGGACCGCTGACTTCCTGGCCCACATGGGCATCCGGAAGGGGGACCGGATCGCTCTGATGCTCCCGCCCGGGGCGGATTACATCACCCTGTTCTTCGCCATCGCGCGGCAGGGGGCGGTTGTTGTCCCCATAGACCCCACGGTGCGCCATCAGCGGGTGCTCCAGATTGCGGAGCAGATTGCGCCCGCCCGGATGGTGACGGCCGAGCCCCTCCCGGATACGGTTTCGTCCGGCCTGCCGGAAGGGATAAAGGTCCACCTCTCTGACGAGTTCCTTCCGGAGAGGATGCCGGACCTGCCGCCGTCTCCGCCGCCGGAGGTCGCGCCGGGGGATTTGCTGGCGATTCTCTACACGTCCGGGACCACCGGTGTGCCCAAGGGGGCCATGCACACCCATCGCAGCCTCATCGCGCCGGTTGTTGCCAGTTTGAGGTTGCGGGAACTGTGGATGAAGCGCCCTTCGCTGGCGCAGTTGCCCAAAATGGGACGGGCGCTGGCTCGCTACCGGCGGCGCCTCCTGCGGGCGGCCGGTCGCCCCCAGATTTTCCTCTCCACCACTGGCTACCACAACACCACCGGGATAGAAGTTTTCCTGCAGGCGCTGTTGATGGGGGACACCCTGGTCGTCCAGCCCTTCTTCCATCCGGTGGAGGCGCTGGAACTGATTCAGCGGGAGCGGGTGACGGTCCTGGTCGCGGTGCCGACGGCACTGGCGGTGATGCTGCGGGTGGAGAACTTTGACCGGTATGACCTCTCCTCTTTGCTGATCTGTGGGACGGGCGCCGCGCCATGTCCGCCGGACCTGGCACGGGAGATTCAGCGCCGCTTCGGCTGCGCGCTGCACATCGGGTTCGGGGCCACCGAAATCGGCGGCGGGATCGCGGCCACCGATGTCGGCGACTCGCCGGACCTCCAGGCGGAGACGGTGGGCCGCCCGATGCCGGGGATGGAGGTGCGTATCGCCGATGAGGAAGGCCGTCCCCTGCCCCCGGGCCAGGTGGGTGAACTGTGGGTGCGGGGGGAGAACGTCATGCTGGGCTACTGGGGCGCCTCCGACCTGACTGAGCAGGTGCTGGACGCGGAGGGCTGGTATCATACCGGCGACATGGCGGTGATGGATGAGCGGGGGTACCTGCGCATCGTGGGCCGGAAGAAGGACATGATTATCCGGGGCGGTCGGAATATTTACCCCGAGGAGATAGAGCGGCACCTGATTGCCCATCCCGCGATTCGGGAGGTGGCGGTGGTGGGAGTGCCGGGACGATTCGGCGACGAGGAAGTCTGGGCGTTTGTCATCCCTGAAGAAGGGCACACTCTGACCTCTCAGGAAGTGCGGGAGTTCTGCCGGGGAGTGCTGGAGCCGTATCAGATTCCTCAGGTTGTCCGGGTGGTGGAGGATTTCCCCCGGGCCTCTACGGGGAAACCGCAGAAGTTTCGGCTGCGGGAAATGGCCATGAGGGAAGAAGTGAGGGGTAGAGAGTGAGGGGATGCGGCAGGTGCCTCACCCTCCGGTCGGCGAAGGCCGACCGAAGGCCGGAGACCCGGAGAGGACGACTTCGGTCGGCGCTACCGGCTTGTGTAGCGTAGGATTTATCCCAATGCCACTAACATTTGGACGTGGGGCGGGCTTTTGAGCCTGC
>JBBIKR010000189.1:0-5200 GCA_037445395.1 Thermoflexales bacterium | reverse complement strand
TTCGGGTCAGGTCGTCGGCCGGGGCCTCGGGGGGCGCCGTCACGACCTCGGCGGGGGCGGCGGCCTCAGCGGGAGCCACGGCGGGCCGGACGGCCTCCGGGGGCGGTGCCGGGGCGGGCGGGGGCGCCGCTTCGGCGCGGCCGGCTTCCCCTTTCTGCCGTTTGCGGGTGAACCGCCAGACCAGGTAGAGGACGAGGAGGATGAGCAGGATGATAATGACCAGCCACAGGACCGTCGTCCAGAAATTGCTGGCGAGGACCGGTGCTTTCATGACGCGCCTCCTTTTGCGCAAGCGGACTTTGTGTAGCCACTAATCGGCACAATAAACAATACAACGGGGGGATTTTGCGGCGGCGAATTCCACCCTTGCGGTCATTGCGAGGCGGCGGTCGCCGCCGAAGCAATCCCCTGATAGGCGTGGAGATTGCTTCGCCGCCTGCGGCGGCTCGCAATGACACACAGGCGGGTGGGTAGTTCCGCAAAATCCCTCTCCGAAGCGTGGGGGCTTACCCGACCGGTCGGAAGTAGCGGATGTCCGTGATGCTCCCCCGCCGCTCCGCAGGGTCCTTGAAGACCGCCTCCACGCACATCCCGATGCACACTTCCTCCGGGTCCACCTCTCCCAGGTCGTGGACCAGCCCGCCGTCGGTGCCGTCTATCTGGATGAAGGCGACAATGCGGGGTTCGGGCAGGGGGTTGCCGTCCAGGTCCAGATGGACGACGGTGAAGGTATGCACCCGACCGGTGGTCGGCACTTCCACCCACTCCTCCAGGTGGGCGAAGCAGCGCTCGCAGTAGAGGCGGGGCGGGACGTAAATCAGGTCGCAGTGGGGGCAGTGGGTGCCCCAGAAGCGGCCGTTATCCTTGATCTCGCGGAAAAACCGCTCCCCGGCGATGCCCGCCGTATAGCGGCTCTGGATGGGGATTTCGCCGTACCAGACCTTCGTCTGGTCGGGGTGAGCGACTCGTTCTAAAAGGGACATGGTACCTCCTACTCCAGCGGCTTGAAGTAGCGGATGTCGGTGATGGCACCCTCCCGCTCTTCCGGGGGCTTCCAGACGGCCCGCACCCGCATGCCGACCCGGACGGCCTGGGGGTCCACCTCCCCCAGCAGGTGGAGAATCCCCATCCCCGGCGACGCGCCGTCTATGGCGATGACGGCGGGGATGAGGGGATGCTCCAGCCGCACCATATCCCAGCGGACGTAGCAGAGGGAGAAGGTAACGACGGTACCGGTATCCTGCAGGGGGACGAAGCCGTCGGTGGGGACGAAGCAGTCCTGGCAGAACATGCGCGGGGGCACCAGAATCCGCCCGCAACTGGGGCAGTGCACCCCGACCAGCCGCCCGGCCTTCAGTTCGGCCAGGTAGCGGCCGATGGCGATTCCCGTATCCCAGGCATACCGGGCATTGGGTACCCAGGTCTCAAAGAGCACCTGCCCGGTTTCAAAGTCCTTCTCGCTGAGGTAGATGGTGTCGTACACGTGCTCTTTCATTTCACACCCCCAGAACGATGACGGTTCCGACCTGCATCAGGTCGCCCCAGGCCTGGGCGACGCCCCGTTTGGGCTGGCCGGGCACCTGGCGGGCGCCCGCCTCCCCCCGCAGTTGCCAGAAGAGTTCGGCCACCTTCATCAGACCGGCCGCGGCGATGGGGTTGCCCACGCCCAGGAGCCCGCCGCTGGGGCAGACGGGCAGGTCGCCATCCCGCCGGGTGATGCCCAGCGCGGTCGCCTCCGGCGCCTTGCCCTTGTCAAACAGGAGCAGTCCTTCCAGGTGGTGCAGTTCCTTGTAGTCAAAGGGGTCGTAGGGCTCGGCGATGTGGATTTGCTTGCGCGGTTCGGTGATGCCGGCCATCCTGTAGGCCATCCGCGCCGCTTCCTCCACGTAGGTGGGGTAGGAGAGGTCGCGGTTGGTCCAGTAGGCCGTATCCAGATTCCAGCCGACTCCCTCCACCCAGACGGGCTTATCCGTGACGCGGCGGGCGACATGCTCGGCGGCCATTACCACCGCCACCGCCCCGTCGGTCACCGGGGAGACGTCCAGCCGCTGGACGGGCCAGGCCAGCACCTCGGAGTTCAGGACGTCCTCCACGGTGATGTTGGGGTCGCCCAGGAGCGCCGCCGGGTGGTCGGCCGCGTTGCGCTTGTTCTTGACGGAAACCAGCGCGATGTCCCGCTTGGAGAGGCCGTAGCGGGTCATGTAGGCGTTCATCTCCAGGGCGAAAATCCACAGCAGGTTCGGCCCCAGGGGGCGCTCGGTGATGTTGTCAAAGATGGTGAGGAACGCACCCTGGGGGTGGGGCTGGCACGAGGACATCTTCTCTTCCGCCACGACCAGCACCGTATCAAAGAGGCCGCTGGCAACGTGATACCAGCCCTGAATGGGGACAAAGACGCCCGTCCCCCCGCCGACGTAGCCGCGGATGACCGGTTTCCCCCAGCCGCCGCAGCCGTCGGAGAGGTATTCGCTCTTCATGTGGACGCCGTCAAAGGCTTCCGGCGCGGTGCCGATGACGACGGCGTCAATATCGTCCAGCGTCATCTCGCAGGATTCCAGCGCCTTGCTGGCAGCCTCCCATGCCAGTTCTTTACCCGTTTCCTGGGCGCGGCGGACGAATTTCGTCATCCCCGCGCCCACAATGGCAACTCGGTTTCGTCCCATGGTCTCCTCCTGATGTTGCAGGACACGGATCAACGCGGAGGACACGGATAAACGCTGATGCATTTACATATCTTCCGCTCTTCCGCGCTCCTCCGTATTTGTCCGCGTCCCCTAATTGCTCAGGATCACCGCGGCGCCGCTGGTGGTGGGGATGCCCCGCCAGGCGAAGGCCATGCCCACTTCGGCGTCTTCCACCTGGTGCCGTCCGGCCTCGCCGCGCAACTGGAACACCACCTCCAGCACCCGCATCAGGCCGGAGGCGTCCAGCAGATGTCCCACCCCCAGGCTCCCACCCGATGGGTTGACGGGGAATTCGCCGTTGATTTCCGTCCCGCCTTCCAGCGTCCACAGGCCGGCCTCGCCCGGCCGACAGAACCCCAGCGCCTCCAGGTGTTGCAGTTCCTTGTAGGCGAAGGTGTCGTCTATTTCGGCGAAGTCTATCTCGTTCCGGGGGCTCTTGATCCCGGCGGTGCGGTAGGCCATCTGGGCCGCCAGGTATGCGTACGATGCCTCGCCCCAGGGGCGGCTCTCCAGGGTGTGGGTATCGTTGGCCCAGCCGATGCCCCGAATCCAGATGGGACGGTCGGTGAGGGCGCGGGCGGTGGCGCCGTCGGCCACGACCAGGACAATGGCCCCGTCGGCGTGGTCGGCACACTGCAGGCGGGTGAGCGGTTCGGCCACCATGTCCGACCCCAGCACCGCTTCCACGCTCAGGTCGGCCCCGTAGCCCGCCAGGGGGTTGAACAGGGCGTTGGCCCGATTCTTCACCACCACGCGGGCGCACGCCTCCAGCGGAGTGGCCGTCTCCGCCAGATACCGCCGCATCTCCATCCCGGCGATGGCGTAGGGGTGAAAGGCCAGCGGGCGGTTGTAGACGGGGTCCATCGCGTAGGCCAGGATGTGGGGCAGGGTGAGGACGTTGGATGCTTTGCTGTGGGCCTCCACGACCACCACGTCAAACTGGCCGGTGAGAATCTGCATGACGGCCGCGGCCAGGCCGTGGATGCCGTCGCCGGTGATGGTGTGGTTGGGCCGGAGGGCGCCGCCCAACTGATCGGGGGTGTACTCGTCAAAGATGCTGGTCCCCTCTATGAAGTCCTCCGCCACGGTGACGAAACTGTCCACGTCCCGGCGGGGGTCAAGGCCGGCGTCCTCGTAGGCCCGCACGGCGGCTTCGTACATCATCTCCTTGTAGGAGAGGTCGGGGCTGATGGAACGGAATCCGCTCCATCCGGCCCCCACGATGGCGACTTCGCGAAGCATAGGCGCCTCCTGGATGTAAGGATACAAGGATACAGGGATACAAGGATACAGGGATACAAGGGACAAGGGTGCAATCGGCGAACCGCTCTACTACTTGAGATTAGCCGCTATGGGGCCAATGTGAACTGTATGACCGTTGTAGCGTAGGATTTACCCTGCATTGGGGCAGGAAGCAGCGCGAAACAGGATAAATCCCGAACTACAAGGTGCGTTCTGGTAGTCCGGTTTGGCCCGATGGGCGGCAGCGTTAACACCAGAAATCAGTGTGGTCATGTACTACCGCTCGGTGGCCGGGATGAAGATGCGGAACGGGAGCGGCTCAAAGGCCAGGGTCAGGCTGAGATAGTCGTCGCTGTAGCCGCCGACGGCGTAGATGGTCAGGTCTACCAGGGCCACACCCGCTCCCTGCCACCCGCCCAGGAGCGGGGTCTCCACCGGCATCCAGAGGGCCTGGGCCGGGTCGTACCGTTCGTTGAAGCCCAGGTATCCTCCCCAGCCGCCGCCACCGACGGCGTAGAGTTGCCCGCCGAAGGGGACCAGCCCCAGCCCTCCCCGCGCCAGGGTCAGGGGCGGGCATACCGACCAGGCGTCCCGCGCGGGGGTGTAGACAGCGCAGGTCGTCTGCTCCTGACCTGCCCGGTACCCACCCACGACGTAGATGTCTTCCCCCAGCGGGGCCGCCGCCGCCAGCGCCTGGGCGACCGGCATCGCCGCCCGTTCCTCCCAGCGGTCGGCCTGAGGGTCGTAGACCCAGGTCTCGTTCCGATACTGGCGGCCGTCGGTGCCGCCGAAGAGGTAGAGGCGGTCTCCGTGGGCGGCCAGCGCGTAGCCGCAGAGGGGGCGGGGGAGCGGCGCGGCGGTTGTCCAGGCGTCGGCCGCAGGGTCGTAGACCTCCAGGACGGAGAGGGCCGCTCCATCGGCTGTACATCCGCCGGGGACGAAGACCCGTCCTCCCAGGACGGCGGCGCCGATGTAGGCGGCGGGGGTCGGTTTGGGCGCGCCGCGCGTCCAGGCGTCGGCGTCGGGGTCGTAGATTTCCACGGCGTCGGTGATGCCGTCCGGTGTCTCGCCGCCGATGGCCAGCAGGCGCCGCTCCCAGGCGACGGCCGCCAGCCATGCCCGCCGGGTGGGCATCTGGGCCCGCTCCACCCAGCGGGATTCCGGGCTCCGGCCCGCGCTGAGGGCCGCCGCCTCGCTCCGGGAGGGGAGAAGCCCGGCGGTGGCCGGGGCGGAGGGGGCCGGGCGGGGCCAGGCCAGGGCCGCCGCCGCGCCCA
>JBBIKR010000188.1:4075-5328 GCA_037445395.1 Thermoflexales bacterium | reverse complement strand
TCCGGGCTGCTGGCAGGCTCAAAAACCCGCCCCACGTCCAAATGTTAGTGGCATTGGGATTTTGCCCCTCAATAAGGCCTCAGGCGCGTGTACGGTTGTGGGGGCGGCTTCGCCGCCCCCACAACTTTTTCCCGCCTAAAGCGGATGCACTGATGCGCACGCCCACACACCCGACCGCTTGCCCGAAACGACAATTGGTGTATAATATTGATGCTTCAAAGAAGCGGCCACAATTGCTGGGACTCAGGGGGGCGGGGACTGTCCATCGGGCTGACATTGAGGCAAGGGCTCATGGGCAGGGAATAAATGGCCGAAAATATCCGCTATCCACGGCTTTTTCGGGCTTTTTCCTGGACATTACTGGCCATCGGACTGGCTTCCCTCATTTTTATTACCCGCACAACGCCCCCGGAGAACTGGTTCCCCCTGATAGTTTTCCTCCCCCTGGTTCTGATTGCCGACCGTTTCGCCATCCGGATGCCGGGAAATGTCTATCTCTCCCTGGAGACCACGTTCCATCTGGCCTGCGCGCTGATTTTCGGCCCCTTGCTGGCAGCGTGGTTGGCGGGAGTCAGTGCCTTCATCAGCGAACTCGTTCTCTTCCATCGCTCGCCCGACTTCGCTGCCCGCACCGCCGGAATGTACATCGTGATGTGGCTGGTCGGCGGGGCCGTATACAATGCGCTGGGGGGAGCAGTACCCCTCACCCGGCTGGAAGGACCCGAACTGGGGTACGCACTGGTTCTCTTTCTGGTCGTCACCGCCGTAAACTACGGGATTATGGCGGTGGATTGTTTGCTGCGCGGCACCTCGTTCGCCACATACATGCTTCGGGTTGCTCCGCGCATTCTGACATTCAAGGCGGCCTTCGCGCCCTTCGGAGTTACCGGAGCCGCTGCGTACAGGGCTTTCGGCCCCATCGGGGCCCTCTTCCTCGCTCTCGGTTTCCTGACGGCAATCGCAACCGTCTGGGGATTGCACCAGGTTTCAGAACAACTGCAACAACGGGTGACCACATTAAACCTGCTCAACGAAATCGGGCAGACCATCAGTTCCTCACTGGAACTGGAGCCGCTCCTCAATCTGATTTACGAGGGGTTGAGCAGGTTTATGGATACCACCAATTTCTGGATCGTCCTGTACGACCAGAAGCGAGGGGAACTGTGTTATGAGTTAATCTACGATGAGGGGCAGCGATACCCGCCGGAGCGGCTCCCGTACGACCCCACCCGCTTCCTGGCGGCGTACACCAT
>JBBIKR010000188.1:0-3975 GCA_037445395.1 Thermoflexales bacterium | reverse complement strand
CTGGAGAATGCCCGCCTGTTCCGGGAGGTGGAGGCCAGTCAACAATATCTGCGGGCAATCCTGGATAGCGTGGACTACGCCGTCGTGGTGACCGATCTGAACGGACGGGTGCGGCTGGCCAACCGGTCTACGGAGAATGTTTTCGGCATCCGGGAACCGGATATTATCAACTATCCTCTTGGAGAGGTCATTTGCCATCAAAGCCTGCGCGAAATCGCCGGGCGGATTGAGCGGGGAGAGATAACCGGACGAGAAAGCATCCAGGTAACCCTGAGCGACGACCGGATTATGGCGACCCAGATAGCGCCCATCTCCGATTCCCAGGGGGAGCGGGTCGGATATGTGCTGGCCATGGCCGATGTCACCCCCCTGCACCGGCTGAGCCAGTTGAAATCCCAGGTCATCCGAATCGCCTCCCACGACCTGCGCAATCCCCTGCAACTGGCCAGTGGGTTTTTCCACATCCTGCTGGAAGAACTTCCCCCGCTGACGGACATGCAGGCCGATCTGGCGCAACGGATCACCCATCACCTGAAGACAATGGAGCGGCTCATTGACGAGTTGCTGGAACTGGAACGGATTGAGGTCTCCGCTGAACGCCGCGAGGAACTCCTGGACATGGGGCAACTGGTTCAGCAGGCGGCCAGTGAATACCGTTGGCAGGCAGAGATGAAGGGAGTGCGGTTGTGGACCGAAGTCATCCGGGATGTCTCGCCGGTCCGGGGGAATCGTCGGATGCTCCTGCAGGCAATTGGCAATCTCCTGGATAACGCTATCAAATACACCCCGGAAGGAGGGGACATCGCTCTGCGTCTCTGGGAGGAAAATGGGGAAGTGATTCTCACCGTGCGGGATACGGGTGTGGGCATCCCTCCGGAGGCGCTTCCCCACATTTTTGAACACTTCTACCGGGCCCGTCAGCCGGGGACGGAGCATGTTTCTGGGACCGGGCTGGGCCTGACTCTGGTTCAGAGCATCATCCGCGAACACCGGGGGCGTGTCTGGGTAGAGAGCGAGGGAGTTCCCGGAAAGGGCTCGCTCTTCGGCATCGCTCTGCCTGCCGCCGGGGAGCAGCCGGGAACGGTACCCGGTTGACTTGCCAGATCAGGAGAATATGGTACAATAATTCCGCCCTGGGGGCTCGTCTAAGGGTAGGACAGCAGACTCTGGATCTGCGTGTGGGGGTTCGAATCCTCCGCCCCCAGCCTGTAGGGTCAGAGGCATGCAGGATTCTATCCCTGCTCCATAGAATGGCGGGCCGCCTCACTGACGTGAGGCGGCCCTTTTGTTTTACGGACCACCCACAACGTGCCTCAGCCAGTTGCACGTTGGAGCAAAGGGGAGTATCATCACCCTGAATTCAGGCCAACCGGGAGGGAGCCATGAACATTCTGGTCACAGGAGGCGCCGGCTACATCGGTAGCATCGTCGTGGAAGAACTGATCCGCCGGGGATACTCGGTCGTCGTGCTGGATAACCTCTACACCGGCCATCGGGCCGCCGTCCATCCCCAGGCCACCTTCATCTACGGAGACCTGGCCGACCGGCAGACCGTCCGCACCGTCTTTGAGACCTACCCCATAGACGCGGTGATGCACTTTGCATCATACACGCTGGTCGCCGAATCTATGGAGTTGCCGTTCAAGTACCTGGGGGAGAACGTCACCAACGGGCTGAACCTGCTGCAGGAAGCGGTGGCCCACGGCGTGCGCCGGTTCATCCTCTCCTCCACGGCCAACCTGTTTGACCGGCCGCGACGGATCCCGATAGACGAAGAGGAAGACATCGTCCCCGGCAGTCCCTACGGGGAGTCCAAGAACCTGCTGGAGCGGATTCTCTCCTGGCTGGACCGCATCTACGGCTTCCGGTACGCGGCGCTTCGCTACTTCAATGCGGCCGGGGCATCCCCTTCGGGCGAACGGGGGGAGGACCATGACCCGGAGACCCACCTGATCCCGCTGGTCCTGCGGGTGGCGCTGGGGCTGGAAGAAAAGGTCACCATCTACGGGGACGATTATCCGACCCGGGATGGGACCTGCGTGCGGGATTACATCCACGTCACCGACCTGGCGCAGGCACACATCCTGGCGCTGGAGGCACTGGACCAGGGAAGCCGGACCTACAACCTGGGGAACGGGCAGGGGTTCACGGTCAAAGAGGTGATAGAGACCTGTCGGGAGGTCACCGGTCATCCGATTCCGGCGGTGGTGGGCCCCCGGCGGCCCGGCGACCCGGCGGTTCTGGTCGCCAGCAGCGAGAAAATCCGCCGCGAGTTGGGGTGGAAGCCCCAGTACCCGGACCTGCGGACGATTGTGGAACACGCCTGGAACTGGCACCGCACCCACCCGCACGGGTACGGGGATTGAAAAAGATGTGCCAGGCGACGACCTCCCCCCTCCCCCGGCGCCACAGCCGCCGGGGGAGGTGTGAGGACAAACCGGCGCGTTCCGCTTATGAAGACAGCGCGGCCCTCACCGCGCGCAGCGTCGCTTCCACATCCTCGTCGGTAATCCAGTAGTGGGTGACGGCGCGGAAGCGACCGTCCTCCCGCCCCAGCACCAGCACTCCCTGCTCCCGCAATCGTCCGAGGAATGCCTCCGGAGAGAGGGGGACGTCCTCCGTCAGCCAGAAGTAGAAAATGTTGGTGTAGACGGGACCGACCTGGATGCCCGGAATCTGGGCCAGCCCTTCGGCCAGTCGCCGGGCGCGGGCGTGGTCTTCCGCCAGCCGTCCGGTCATCTGCTCCAGGGCAACAATCCCCGCCGCCGCCAGGACCCCCGCCTGTCGCATACCGCCGCCCACCACCTTGCGCGCCCGCCGCGCCTCGTAGATGAAGTCGGCGCTCCCGCAGAGGACCGACCCCACCGGCGCGCACAGTCCCTTGGAGAGGCAGAACATCACCGAATCCACCTCCCGCACCAGGTCCCGCACGTCACAGTTCAGGGCGGCGGCGGCGTTGAAGACGCGGGCCCCGTCCAGATGCACCCGCAGGCCGCGCTGATGGGCCAGACGGGCCACGGCAGCGGTGTACTCCGCCGTCAGTGGCGCGCCGTCGCAGAGGTTATGGGTGTTCTCCAGGCAGACCAGGCGGGTGCGCGGGAAGTGGACGTTCTCCGACCGAATCGCGGCCCGGATGTCCTCCAGCCGCAGTGTGCCGTCGGGTTGATTGGGTATGGGACGGGGGGTGATGCCGCCCAGCGCGGCCATCCCGCCCTGTTCGTAGACGAACGTGTGGCTGCGGTCGCCCAGGATGACCTCATCCCCCCGGCCGCAGTGGGTGAGCAGGGCCACCAGATTGCCCATCGTCCCGCTGGCGACGAAGAGCGCCGCCTCCTTCCCCATCCGCTCCGCCGCCATCTCCTCCAGCCGCCGGACGGTGGGGTCCTCCCCGAAGACATCGTCCCCCACCTCCGCCCGGTACATGGCCTCCCGCATGGCAGGGGTGGGGTGAGTGACGGTATCGCTGCGCAGGTCAATGAACGGCATTGCTCGCCTCCTTCCGATACGAAAAAAGCAGGCTGGCGCCGCCAACCTGCTTTCTATACGAAGAAAGGGAACCCGGCTTATCGGGCATGGCTCTAAGCGATCCAGGGCACATATCGGCGCTCGCGGCGCATTTTGCTGTGGCGCTCAAGGGCGCAATCCAGAGCCGCCCATCCGGGCTCCCCGAGGTGCCGAGGGGCGGATTTGGACCGCCGACTCCCTGATTTTCAGTCAGGTGCTCTACCAGGCTGAGCTACCTCGGCCCAAGCGAACTGCTATTATTTTACCACGCCCTCCCCAATTTTGCAAGCGCGAGCCTGCGAGCGGGTGTATCCCAAAATCGTCGGGCAACCCCGATGCGGGGTTCTTTCGCCCGACTCTCGCCCGACGCTGAAACGCCTGGTGTGAGTGATCATAACGCCGGATGGGGTGGCTTAAATTGGTTGACCCTTTTCGTACCGAAGGCTTTTGCCGCCCCTCACCCCCTTGATC
>JBBIKR010000187.1:3188-5345 GCA_037445395.1 Thermoflexales bacterium | reverse complement strand
GGGGGGTTTTTTTTTTTTTTGGGGGGGGGGGGGGGGCCCCCCCCCCCCCCCCCCCCAAACCCCTCTTCTCCTTCCCGGGCTATCCTCCCCGCAGCGCGGCCAGCAGTCGGCCCTGGAGGAGGGCCTGGGTCACGTCCCCGCGCGTCCGCTCCAGTACGCCCCGCAACTGGTCCACCCGGTGGCGCAGGCCGCCGGTCACCACATCGGGAAAATCGTAGGTCATCAGCAGGTCGTAGACGGCTTCCATCACCGAAAGCAATCGCTCCGCCTCCTCCGGTTGGTCCCGCCGCAGCAGGTCCAGGCACCGCCGCCGCAGTTCGGAGGCCGCCTCGCACAGCCCGTTGAGGTAGACGGCGGAGGAGACCCCCAGCGCGGCGGGTTCAGGGAGCGGCGCGCCGGTCACCATTGCCAGCACCAGATGGGCCTCCGTCAGTTCCTTCAGCCCGTCCTGGACGTAGCCCGTGTAGAGAAGGTCCGGGTACGCGGCCACCGTGTCCACCATCCCGGCGGCGACGTCGCGGGCCTGGGCCAGCAACTGCCTGGCGGCGTCCCACTCCTCCCGGTGGATGGCGCGGATGGCGGTGGCGCAGAGGCGGACCAGTTCACGGGAGCGGCGGAGGGCCTCATCCCGCGCCGCGTCGCGGGCGGAGCAGTCGGCCCGTATCTCTTCGCCGATGGCTTCCAGCCGCTCCATCTGCTCTACTCCCCCACGGTGTGAACCTGGAGCATATTAGTGCGGCCTTCGCCGCCGAACGGCACGCCGGCGGTCAGCACCACCCGGTCCCCGTTCTGGACCAGTCCCGTCTGAAGGGCCGCCTGGATCATCCGGACGACCATCTCATCGGTGGTGGTGAACGGCGCCACCGGCACAGGCGTCACTCCCCAGACCAGTGCCAGCCGCATCAGGGTGCGGGGGTTGGGGGTGGCGGCGATGATCGGCACCGGCGGGCGGTAGCGGGCGACCATCCGGGCCGTGGTGCCGGACATCGTGGCGGTGAGGATGGCCCGGGCGCCGACTTCGGCGGCAATCTCCACCGTCGCCCGGCTGATGGCTCCGGTGACCGACCCCCTGGGGCATTCCAGTTCGTACAGGAAGCGCTCCGGGGAGAGATGGGCTTCGGCGCTGGCACAGATGCGGGCCATCGTCCGCGCCGCCTCCACCGGGTAGGCCCCGACGGCCGTCTCGCCGGAGAGCATCACCGCGTCGGTCCCGTCCAGGACGGCGTTCGCCACATCGGACGCCTCGGCGCGGGTGGGCGTGGGGTGCTCTATCATCGTCTGGAGCATCTGGGTGGCGGTGATGACGGGCTTGCCGGCCTGGTTGCTGGCGCGGATGATCCGTTTCTGGTGGAACGGTACCTCTTCGGCCGACGTCTCCACCCCCAGGTCGCCGCGGGCCACCATCACCGCGTCGGCGACCTCCAGGATGGCGTCAAACGCCTCCACTGCCTCCGCTTTCTCTATCTTGACGACGATGGGCAGGTCGCCCGCGCCCCATTCCGTCAGCAGTCCCCGCAGGTCCAGCACGTCCTGCGCGGAACGGACGAAGGAGAGGGCGATCAGGTCCACGCCCTGCTCCACCGCGAAGCGGGCATCCCGGCGGTCCTTCTCCGTCAGCGCGGAGATGCGCAGGGCGGCGCCGGGGAGGTTCAGGCCTTTATGGGAGGTCAGCCGTCCGCCGACGACCACCCGGCAGCGGGCGGTTTCGCCGTCGGCCCGGACCACCCGCAGTTCCATTTGGCCGTCGTCCAGGAGGACCCGCTGGCCCTCCCGCAGGTCGGCCAGGACCTCCGGATGGGGCACCGGCAGGTGGCCCGGGGCGAAGGGGGCCGGGGAGAGGACAACCTCTTCGCCCGCCGTCAGGACGACGCCGTCGGCGGGCAGTTCCCCCAGCCGCAGTTTGGGCCCCTGCAGGTCGGCCATCAGCGCCAGGAGACGGCCCTCCTCCCGGGCTACCCGCTGCGCGGTGGCGATGGTGCGGGCGTGGGTCTCCAGGTCGCCGTGGGAGAAGTTGATGCGGGCGACGCTCATTCCGGCCTGCAGGAGCCCCCGGATGACCTCCGGGTCCTGCGAGGCCGGCCCCAGGGTGCAGACCATTTTGGTGCGCATCAGTGCCGGATACCTCATTCGCGAAAGGGCACGAAAGGGCGCGAAATC
>JBBIKR010000187.1:0-3088 GCA_037445395.1 Thermoflexales bacterium | reverse complement strand
CACGAAAGGGCGCGAAATCTTTCGCGTTTTTATGTCTTTCGCGTCTTTACTTCTTTGTCAGGCTCAGGGTGTACGGGCCGGGCTCGCTCAGGGACCGGCCGACGATTCGGTAGACGCCGGTCTGGGGGAGCGCGTAGTCGGCGATGAGGGCCGCGTAGTCCCCGCCGCTATCGTCATCGGCGATGAGCATCACGCCGTCCGGCCCGTAAAGTTCCAGGTAGGTGTCCATCTGGCCCACGCCGACCATAGAGATGGTCACCGAATCCCCTTCCGCGCCCTCAAAGGTCCAGTAACCGTAGGGGAAATCCGCCGTGAGTGTGCCGGAGAGGGTCTCGCCGTAGGCGATGGACTGAACGGTGACCGTCACCGGTTCCAGACTCAGCGTGTAGGGGCCGGACTCCCCCGCGTAGGACTGGGCGACGATGCGGTAGGTGCCGGTTTGGGGGAGCAGGTAGCCCGTGATCAGGGCGAAACTCCCTTCGCCGCTCTCGTCGTCGCTGACCAGGAGGGTGTCGTCGGGACCGAAGAGTTCCAGGTAGGTATCGGTCAGTCCCTCCGACCCGACCATAGAGATGCGGACACCGTCTCCGGCCTGGCCCTCAAAGGTCCAGTTTTCCTGTTCGCCCGGGGCCAGGTTGCTCTCCACGGTCCTGCCGTAAGAGATGGTGCCGCCGCCGGGCGGTTCGCCGGTCCGGAGGGCGATTTCGTAGGCCCCGTAGCCCGCGTAGGCGGAGACGCGGAGGGCGTAGCAGCCGGGGTCGGTCAGGTGCAGGCCGAAGATGGAGGGGTTGAACTCGCTGCCGCTGTCGTCATCCGAAGCGATGGAGTCACCGGCCGGGTTCAGGACCTCCAGGAAGGGGTCCCAATCCCCCCGTGCGGCCACGTCAATGGCCACGTACTCATCGCCCGGGGAGCAGTAAGTCCACTCATCCACGCCGCCGATGTTCAGTGTGGCCTCCGCGGGGACGTCCCGCTGAAGATTCCCGCGCTTCTCCGGAGTTGCCTCGTGGGGAGCGTAGAAGACGGCGCTGGCGAGGACGGCATCCACCTGGGGCCAGACCGCATCCCACTGGTCCGCCGGGGATGCGGCCAGCATCAGGGCGACGATGTCCGGGTCCACATAGACGGCCAGGTAGCCTTTCAGGGGGGTGTCCATTTCCGTCCATCCGAGGTGGACCCCCACCCCTTCCTGGCGGGCGAAGCGGCGGCGCTCCACTTCTCCGACCTCGGCGTCCTCCTGAGAGCGAAAGCCCTCCAGGGTGCTTTCCAGCAGGGCTTCGGCCGTCTGCTCCTCCTCCGGGGTTGTGGCGAAGACCTCCTCCGGAAGGCCGGAGAGGACAATGATCAGTGTGCCGGAGGTCCAGTCCATCGCATCGGCGACGTCCTGAGATGGGGACAGGATGATGGCGCCCTCCTGGAGGGCGGCGACCCACCCGGCAGGGTAGGCCAGGTCGTAGCCGCCGACGGGGTATTCCAGAGGGGTCATCTCCGGTACCGGCGCCGTCGGTGTTGGAGGGGGCGTGGCAGTGACCTCAGGCGTAGGGGAGAGGAAGGGCGCGGTCAGGCTACAGCCCAATCCGGCGGCCAGCAACAGGGCCACAAATCCGCATATCCGGAGATTCGGTCGTTTCATAGGACTCCCTTCGTAGTCTGGGGGGCGTGCCGGGCACGCCCTGTCGCGTGGCCTGCCGGGCCTGTACGCGAGCCGACAGCCTGCGCTACCATCATTTCTGCTGGCCCCGGATGATTTACACCGCAGAGACGCAGAGGACGCCGAAATGGGAAAAAGACTCTGCGGTCTCTGCGCCCCTGCGGTGAGTTCTCTGCCTCAGCGCCAGCGCGGGACGTGGGCGAACGCCCCCATCCCGGCGTAGCGGGCCTGGTCGCCCAGTTCCTCCTCAATCCGGAGCAACTGGTTGTATTTGGCGATCCGCTCGGAGCGGCAGGGCGCGCCGGTCTTGATCTGGCCGACGTTCAGCGCCACGGCCAGGTCGGCGATGGTGGCGTCTTCGGTCTCGCCGGAGCGGTGGGAGACGATCACGCCCCAGCCCGCTCGCTGGGCCATCTGGACGGCGGCGATGGCTTCGGTGAGGGTGCCGATCTGGTTGACCTTGCAGAGCAGGGCCGTGCAGGACCGCTCCCGGATGGCCCGCCGGATGCGTTCCACGTTGGTCACCAGCAGGTCGTCGCCGACAATCTGGATGCGGTCGCCCAGGCGCCGCGTCATCAGGGCCCAACTCTCCCAGTCGTCCTCCGCCAGGCCGTCCTCAATGCTGATGATGGGGTACTTCTCCACCCATGCGGCGTAGAAGTCCACCATCTCGGCGCCGGTGAGGGTCCGGCCCTCTTTCTTCAGGACGTAGCGGCCGTCTTCGTAGAACTCGCTGGCGGCAGGGTCCAGGGCGATGAAAATCTGCTCGCCGGGCCGGTATCCGGCCTTCTGGATGGCCTCCAGGATGACCTCTATGGCTTCCTCGTTGGTCTTCAGGCTGGGCGCGAACCCGCCCTCGTCGCCGACGCCGGTGGAATAGCCGCGCTTTTTGAGGACAGCCTTAAGGGCATGGTAGACCTCGCTCCCCCATCGCAGCGCCTCGGCGAAGGTCGGCGCGCCAGCAGGAGCGATCATGAATTCCTGCAGGTCGGGGCCGTCCACCGCGTGTTTGCCGCCGTTAAGGATGTTCATCAGCGGCACGGGCAGGACGTGGGCGTAGATGCCGCCGATGTAGCGGTAGAGGGGCAGGCGGAGGGCGTTGGCAGCCGCGTGGGCCACCGCCAGGGAGACGCCCAGGATGGCGTTGGCCCCCAGCCGCTCCTTGTTGGGGGTGCCGTCCAGTTCCAGCAGATGCGCGTCAATGCCCAACTGGTCGGTGGCATCCCAACCGAAAAGTTCATCGGCAATCAGGTCGTTGACGTTCTGGACGGCTTTGAGGACCCCCTTGCCACCGTAGCGCTGGGGGTCTTCGTCCCGCAGTTCCAGGGCCTCATGGGCGCCGGTAGAGGCTCCGGAGGGAACGGCGGCCCGCCCCCAGGAGCCGTCCGCCAGCGCCACTTCCACCTCAATCGTGGGATTCCCCCGGGAATCCAGAAT
>JBBIKR010000186.1:0-5490 GCA_037445395.1 Thermoflexales bacterium | reverse complement strand
TCTCAGTCACCAGCCAGGCCGGGCCCGGCAGCACTGCTACTATCATAGGGCGCTCATTGACGGAGCGCCGGGCTGTCCACCGCCAGAAGCGCCGATTGAAAATCGGCCTCCCTGGTCGCTTGCGCGCCCGGCGTCGGCCTGCGCCGACGCATGCCACCGGTCGGCCTTCGCCGACCGGTGGCTGGAAGCCCAAAGAGGACGACGCCTCGGGCGAAAGCCCCCTCGGGCCGAGGCCCTCGGGGCCGAGGGCTCGGCAGCCTGTCCCGAGCGAAGCGAGGGATGGCCCTTCAGTCGGCGCTACCGGCGGCCAGGCGATGCCGCCATCGCCCTTCAGTGAGCACCTATGGGAGGGTAGGGATGAGGCGAGGGCCCGGTCGGGAATTGTCATGCCTGTCCGGTGAACCGGCAGTTGGGCCGGCCCGATCTCGCCTTCGCAGACCTGCTGGGGTGGATTTAACTCACACCAAGCGTGGAAGGGTTCTCGGGCAGATGCCCGCCAAACCCTGCTGGAGCAGTTGCGGGAACCGCTCCAATGTTAGTGCCATTGGGTTAAATCCTGCGCTACAACGGTCATCCCGTTCCCATTCTGGCCTCATAGTGGCTAATATATCACCAAAATTCACTGCGGTCAAGTACTACCTGGAAACTGGAGAAAGACAAACTTGCAACTTCAGATATCCTGGATATAATAGTTACATACCACCCACGGCCATTGATTGGAGCAGTAATGAACCGCCGCTCTGACAATTTCTCTCCCCTCGCAGCGCGGTCTTCAACCATTTTCAGGAGGTCAGAGATGCCCAGGTTCAAGCGGATCCTCGTCGCCTTCCTCCTCGGATGGATCGGGGTCATGGGGGTCACCGGGATGGCCTGGACCCAGGCCCGGGGGCCGTTGCTGGTGCTCCACCCACCCGATTCCTCGTCCTCCCCACCGGATGTGCATATCTACGCCTCGGTGCTGGACCCGGACCAGGCCCAGAGCATAGAAGGGCTGGGTAGCGACCGTTTCCAGGTCACGGAGTCGGAAACGTCCGTCTCCCTCACCGATGTTGCCTACCGGCCCGTGGGGCTGGCGGTGGTCGTGGTGGTGGACCGGGGCGGTATTTCGGCCCCGGGCGACCCCCGCCTGAAACAGGCCACCGACCTGGTGCGGGAACTGGTCAGCCGGCTCAGCGTCACCGGCGCGCCGGAGGACGACATCATCGCCATCGTCGGCGTGGGGGAAGGAGGCCAGATTGCCCCCAGGGAGAACTTCTCCTATAACCCCGTGGACACCAATCTGGTCCTCAACGCGCTGGTTACAATGGAAGGGGAGGCTGTACGGGGAGGTACGCCCCTCTACAACGGGCTGGACGAAGCCCTCAACCTGATCGGAGAGAACCCCGATGGAACCATCCGGGACGTCCTGACCCATCGGCGGAAGATCATCGTCGTCTTCTCCGACGGGATTGACCCCAACTTCAGCGACCGGGCCCGGGAGAACACCGTCATTGAGCGGGCGAACGAAATGGGCGTCTCCATTTATGCCATCGGTATGGCCCGGACGGGCGGGCAACTGAACCGGGACGCCGAGAACAACCTCAAAGTCCTGGCCTATCAGACCGGCGGTCTGTATCAGTTGCATAACAACGACCAGACCCACCAGGAGGTCCTGGCCCTGTTTGACCGCCTGATGACCCAGCGGAACCAGTACGTGCTGACCTATCGCACCGTCCAGCCGAAGGGGAGATACACCCTGCGGGTGACGGTCAACACCGACATCGGCTCGGCCGAGAAAAGCATCTCCTATGATTCCCGGCTGGAGCCCCTGCAACTGACCCTCACCGCCCCCTCCGATGGGCTGGAAGTGACGGTTCCCTATTCCTCCTCGGTCGGCGGCTACGCGGGGACGCTGACGCTGAGTGCCCAGGTGACGCCCAGGGATGAGGTCTCCCGTTATCCGGACGAAGTGCGCTATTTTGCGAACGGGGTCCTCATCGGGAGCAGCACGGCGGCCCCGAACTACGAGTTTACCTGGGACCTGGGCGGCCTGGTCAGCCCGTCACTGCAGGCCCCCAGCCGGGAGTACACCCTGCAGGCCGAGGCCAACGACCCGTTCCTGGGCACCCGCCTCACCAGCGGCGTGGTCAAAATCCAGGTCCGCTGGGAGCCGCTGCCGCTATGGCGCCAGGCCCTACTCTGGCTCGTTGCCTACTGGTGGATTCTGCTCCTGCTGGTTGCCCTGGGCATCGGCCTGCTGGTTCTGCTGGTGTTGTTCCTGCGGACCCGCAATCAACTGGCCCAGCGGATTGTCACCGGCACCACCGGCGTCATCAAAGGGGTCACCCGACGGCTGGGCGCCATCCCGCCAGCCTCCGCCAAGCTGGTCGTCGTCAAGGGGTCCAACGTGGGTCGGGAAATGCCTCTGGGCGCTCCGGTCGTCAAGGTCGCCCGCGACCCGCAGTTCGGTGACTTTGCCCTCTACGACGAGTACGTCTCCAACCCCCACTTCTCCATTCACCAGGAGCAGACGCAATTCTACATCGTGGACGAAGGGAGCACGAACGGGACACGGGTGAACAGTATGCCCATTCCGCCCCACACCCGCATCGTTCTGCAGCCGGACGCGCTCATTGACGTGGGGATGACCCAGTTGCAGTTCAAACGGGTCGGCGGGACAACGCGGCAACTGGGGCCCCAGCCGGGCATTCCTCCTGCCCCACCCTCTCCGCCTCCGGGCGTGCCGCCCACCCAGCCGGGACCGCCTTATCCGGGTGGCCCGCTTCCTCCGGCCGGTGGCCCAACGAAGAAAGTGCCATAATCTCGCGGGAGTGCAATGAGCCAGGAACTGGAAAAACTGACCCCCAACACCGTGATCGGCCCGTACCGTATCATCCGGGGTTTTCGTGGACGGGGCGGCATGGCCCGGGTCTTTGAGGTGGAGGTCCGGGAAAAGTACCGCAGGCCCGGCTTCCCCGTCCGGATGGCGATGAAGGTCGCCAAACCGGAGCACCAGTCTGCCCTCGCCGCCGAAGCGGATTACCTGGCCCGCTTTGACCACCCCAACGTGGTCCGCATTTTCCCCATCCTGGGGTACCACAAGCCGGTCTATGCCGCCCGCGCCGATTTCCCCTTTGGCCAGGGATGGTACTACACAATGGAACTGCTGACCGGCGGTTCCCTTCACCATACACTCTGCCGCCCCACCACGATCACCGGGATGCTGCGCCCACCGGGCGACGGGGAGGAGCGGCCGCTTTCCCTCCTGATCGCCGTCGGCATTGCCCGCCAACTGGCCGCCGCGCTGGAGCACATCCATCAGCGCTTCGTGATCAACCTGGACGTCAAGCCCGGGAACATCCTTTTCCGCCACCGCTCCCTCCGCTACCTCCGCAGCAGCGTCCCCCAGGCAGTGCTCTGCGATTTCGGCATTGCCCGGGACCTGCGCTACCCCCGTTCCGGCCTGCTGGGCGTGGCCACCCCGGAATACGTCTCCCCGGAGCAGACGCTGGAAACCGGGCGGCATGGGCAGCCGGTGGACGCCCGGGCCGACATCTTCTCCCTGGGCATCGTCCTCTACGAGATGATCACCGGGCGGCTGCCGTTTGAGAACATCGCCCTGATCGTGGATCCCCAGTACCGCCCGATGCCTCCGCGCCAGATCCGACCCTCCATCCCGCCGCTGCTGGAGGAGATCACCCTGCGCGCCCTGGAGAAAGACCCCGACCGGCGGTTCCCGAGCGCCTCTGAGATGCGCGCGGCGCTGGAGCGGGTGCCAATCCCGCCCGACTGGAACGCCCTGGCCCGTCGCGCTACGGTCGGCGGGGCAGTAGCCGCCGTGCTCCTGCTGGGAGGATGGGGATTGACCGGGCTGACAAGGGAGCGCTCCTCCGAACCCGTCACGCCCACGGCCATCCCAACCCCCCAGGTTGCCGTCACACCGGCCGCCGAGGAGATGCCCAGTCCTACCGTTCCTCCTCCTTCCAGGCCCACCTCCACGCCCGCGCCTACCTATACGCCTACCCCCACCCCCCGCCCGGTCACTCCCACGCCGACTCCATCTGCAGGAGGATAGCCGATGAACGCTCGTGCTCCCGGTGCCACCGGCCCAACCCAACTTTTCCCCCTGGACATCTGGGGGGATACCCATCCGGGAAAAGTGCGGGAAGGGAACGAGGACGCCATCTTCCCCCACTCCGACGCCCGGACCTACACCTTCCGGCCCAGGCCGGATCAGTTGAGTCAGAAAGGGCAGTTGCTGCTGGTGGCCGACGGCGTGGGAGGCGCCCGGGCCGGTTCCGAGGCCAGCCGCTGGGTCCGCCGGGTCATCGTGGAGCGGTACTACGACTCCCCCGACCCCAACCCGTTCACCGCCCTGCCGACGGTCATTGAGCAGGCTAACGCCGCCCTCTACCAGTACCTCCAGTCCACCGGCATGCCGGAGGCCGGCAGCACCGTCGTCGCCGCCGTCATCTTTCAGAACACCCTCTACGTGGCCCACGTGGGCGACAGCCGGGCCTACCTGATCCGCCAGGGGAAGGCCTACCCGCTGACCCGCGACCACACTCTCGTGGAACTGAAACTCCAGCGGGGATTGATCACCCCCGAACAGGCCGCGACGGACCCCGACCGGGGCGTGCTGGTCCGCTCCCTCGGCCCCGCTCCTGCCGTCCAGGTGGAAGTGCTCCAGCAGCCGGTCCCCCTTGCCCCCGGCGATGTGATCCTCCTCTGCTCCGACGGCCTGACCGACGTCCTCACCGACGAGGAGATCGTCCACTTCCTGAACGGCCAGTCCCCCCGCCGGGCGGTCCAGAAACTCATCGCCGCGGCGAACCGGCGCGGCGGCCCGGACAACATCTCCGTGGTGGCCGCCCGGGTGGGAGGAAAAGCCGCCCCCACTCCCCGCCGGAAGCGGGCTGGGAGAACGGGATTCAAAGCCTCTCAGAAGTGGATTATCGCCATCCTGGCCGCCCTGGTCCTGATGGTCTTCGGCGGCCTGGCCGTGCTGATGGGAATCACATCCCGCCAGCAGCAGGGGGGTGGCGGAACCGTCACCCCGACCGCTGCCGCGACGGTGGTGACCGCCACTGCGCCTGAGGGGACGGCAACCTCTGAGGCCAGCGGAGCCCCCGCCGCGGAGGTCACCGGCTCCCCGCGCCCCACGGCGACCCCGGCGCCCACCTTCACCCCCACGCCGACCCGCCGCCCGCCCACCCCCACCCCCACGCCCACCTTCACCCCCCTGCCGACCACACCATCGCCGGGAGGGGGAACGCCGCCATCGCCGCCACCGCATCGTCCGTGATTCGTGCACCCTGCATCCTGCATCTTGCATCTTGCTTCTTGCTTCAGCAGAGGAGGTCTCTATGAATTCCCGGCATTCGCTCCGTTTCACGGTCGCCCTGGCCGGCGCCCTGATGGGCCTGGCGTTCCTCATCATCGCCCTGCAGGGGGGCGCGCGGGCCGAGGGGACGGGCACCGACCCGGCCGTTCGGACCATCACCGCCACCG
>JBBIKR010000185.1:0-5532 GCA_037445395.1 Thermoflexales bacterium | reverse complement strand
CCCCCCCCCCCCCCCACCCGGGGGTCCGGGGGGGTCAAGTGGGGGGGGGGGGGCCGGCGGCCCCCCCCCCCCCCCAACCCCCCTCCCCTCTCCTGGCCGCCGGCCAGGAGAGGGGAGGGGGCAGGGGGAGAGGTGAGGTAATTACCCGGTGAAAGGAGGCCCCCGATGCCGGTGATCATCGTTGTCGGGGCTCAATGGGGAGATGAAGGAAAAGGGCGAGTGGTGGACGACCTGGCCCGGGAGGCCCATCTCGTCGCCCGCTACAACGGCGGCGATAATGCGGGCCATACGGTGGTCGCCCAGGGCCACGTCCTCCGCCTGCATCTGGTCCCTTCCGGCATCCTGCACCCCCGCGTGACCTGCCTGATCGGGGCGGGCGTGGTGGTCAACCCGGTCCAACTGGCAGCGGAACTGGACCAATTGGCCGCGCTAGGAGTGGATGTGGGGCCAGAGCGGGTCAAACTGGCCGCCGCCGCGCACATCATCCTGCCCACCCACCGCGCGCTGGACGGAGCGCGGGAGGCGGCGCGGGGGCAGAGGGCCATCGGCACCACCCGCCGGGGCATCGGCCCGGTCTACGCCGACAAGGCCGCCCGCGTGGGCCTGCGCGCCGGCCAGATGGCCGACCCGGAGGAGTTCGGCGAGCGGGTGATGGCTCTGGTACAAGCCCATAACCGCCTGCTCCAGGAACACTACGGCCTGGAGCCGCTGCCGGTGGGCGATATCGTGGTCGAGTCCGTCGCTCTGGCCCAGCGGCTCCGCCCCTATCTCACCGACGGTTCCGAATTGGTTGCCCGCGCGCTGGGGGCCGGAAAGACCGTCCTCTGCGAAGGGGCCCAGGGGACCCTGCTGGACCTGGACCACGGCACCTATCCATATGTCACCAGTTCCTCCTGCGTGGCGGGCGGGGCACTGACGGGGCTGGGTTTCGGGCCGCAGGCGGTCACGCGAGTCATCGGCGTCGCCAAGGCCTATACGACCCGCGTGGGTGCCGGGCCCTTCCCCACCGAACTGACCGACGCGGTGGGCGACCGCATCCGTGAGGCCGGAGGGGAATACGGCACCACCACGGGCCGTCCCCGGCGCTGCGGCTGGCTGGACCTCCCCATCCTGCGCTACGCCGCCGACGTCAACGGACTGACCGAACTGGCGCTGACCAAACTGGATGTGCTGACCGGGATTCATCCGCTGAAAGTGGCCGTTGCGTACGAGCGGGGCGGAGAGCGGATTTCCCGCTTTCCCGGCGAGTGGGGGGCGGAGGAGGTGGCCCGCTGGCAGCCGGTGTATGAGGACGTCGCGGGCTGGGATGAGGAGATTCGTTCGGCGCGCCGCTGGGAAGACCTGCCGGCGGCCGCGCGGGCCTATGTGGAGCGGATAGAGGAGGCCGTTGGTGTACCCGTCACGCTGATCGGGGTCGGACCGGAGCGGGAAGAGGTCATCCTCCGGTAGCCTTCTTCTCCCAAGAAACTGGCATCGGTTCTTCGCATCGCCCTTGCCCGGGGGATGGGAGACCGCTCAAAAAGTCACCACGAAGACACAAAGACACCAAGAAATAATGAAATAATTTGATACTTTGTGTCTTTGTGTCTTGGTGGTTTATTGGTCAGGCAGGAATCTGCCCGGTCTGGAGTTGCCCCAGAAGTTCGCGGTAAGCGTCCGCATTGGGTGGGTGCAGCCGCAGGATGACCTGAAGGGTCGCAATGGCGTCCTGCACTTTTCCGGCCTGAAGTTGCAGGTCCCCCAGAATATCCAGTTCCCTCAGAGCGTCCTCTTTTCTCCCCGTATTCAGGTAGAGTTGGGCCAGGCGGGCCCGCAGTGGAATCCTATCCGGCTTCTCCTGGACCAGCCTCTCCAGAATGGAGATGGCCTTCTGGGCCTTCCCGGCCTGCATGTAGTGCTGGAGCAGGCCATCCAGTTCCACCAGTGCCCGGTCCGGCCGTCCCAACCGCTCGTAGAGGTCCATCAGGGTGAAGCGCGCCTTCTCGTCGTCCGGGGCCAGGTTCCGGATGCGCTCGTAGACGGATATGGCCCGCCGCCACTCCACCCGCTGCAGGTCAATATCGCCGATACGGTGGAGGAATTTGACCTCCCATCGGCGATCGGGGCTCCCACGCGGGGCCAGTTGCAACGCCTCGTTGTATTTTTCCCGCGCCCGGTCCAGTTGAGCCATCTGGTAGTACGCATCCCCCAGGGCCAGGTAATGCTCCAGTGCCCGGTCAATCTCCCCCAGGCTGACCAGAAGGTCTATCAACTTGATGCGGGCGGTGATGTTCATCGGCGCCAGGCGGAGAACCCGTTCGTACATGGCGACCGCTTGAGAGAAATTGCCCCGAACGCGGTACGTGTCCGCAATGGCCAGGAACTTCCCCACCGCCTGCTCCGTCCGCCCCATCGCGACCAGGGTTTCCCCGATTTGACGGTGGATCGGGAGGAACGTGGGGGCCCGTCCCACGGCGCTCATCAGTTCATCCATGGCCGCCCGAACCATGTCGCGCCGCAGGTACTCCTGGGCCAGGCCGATAGACTGAAGGATGCGCGCCGAGCCCGGGATGGTCAGTATCTCGGCCAGGCTCAACACCGGCCCTTCGCGGGAGAGCAGGTCCAACCGCTGCCGGGCCTGATGGACCTTGTCTTCCCAACCCTTCTCACTGAGGAACGAAATCAGCGCGTTGATGAACTCCACAGCCTGTTCCCGTTCCCCGCGCGCGGCATAGGTTTGGGCCAGTTCGTCGTACAGGCGGATCAGGTCATCGGCCTGGTCCTGTCGGACGGTGCCCAGGTCCACGATTTTGAGCACTTCCAGGAAGTGAGTCAGGGCCTCGTCTATCCGTCCCAGCGCCCGGTAGCACTCTCCCAGAGCGAAAAGACTGCCTAACCGGTACTGGGGGCTGGAGACGGATTGCTGGAACTGGGCAATCGCCTCCTCTAACTGCAGTTTTTGCTGATACAGAAGCCCGAGGTTAAAATTGACCGCCGGTTCAATGACGCCACCCTTCAGGACCTCTTCGTAACAGGCGATGGCTTCATCTATGTCGCCCCGTTCCTGGGCATCAATCCCCCGGCTGATCAGCGTGTCTATCTGCCGCTTGGAGAGGGGACGGAGGATGAGAGGACCGGTATGGGGCGGCGTCTCCTCAAAGACCACTTCGGCCAGTTGGGCCAGGGCGGCCCGTCGGGCCGTCTCTACGGGATTTCCTCCCTCCGACTGCTCTTCCGGCAACTCCTCCGGAAATGCTTCCAGAGGACCTGTTCCTACAGTGGTCGGGACTCCGTAACGGAGGGCGTCCATCAGCGCCAGAACGTCCGGGTCGCGCGGGTCCAGTTTCAGGGCATACTGGCAGAGTTCCATTGCCCTTTCGGTCTCACCCTGGTCCCGATAGATGATCGCCAGGGCCAGGTACTCAGCAATGGCCTCGCGGTGTTTCCCCTGACTGACATAGACGCGGAGGAGATTGACGTGGGCAGGCATGCAGGAGGGATCAACCCGAAGCGCGTCTTTCCAGCGCTCCACCGCCAGGGTGGACGCCTGCTGGCGGAGGTAGAGGTCGGCGGCCCGCAGGTACGCCTGGGCGGCTTCCTGGGGGCGATTCAGACGCTCCAGGACCCGGGCCACGTGTTCCTGCAGGACGGGGTTTTCCTGGGCCAGTTCGGCGGCGCGCTGGAGAACGGGCAGCGCCTCCTCCGCTCGCCCGGCCCCGGCCAAAGCCAGTCCCAGTCCGCTCAGCGCGTCCGGCTCATCCGGGAATTCGGCCAGGGCCCGCTGGTAGGCCGCAATCGCCTCCTCCCAGCGCTGTTCCCAGGCCCGGGCCGCTCCCTGTCGGAGTGCTTCTTCATATACCGCGCGATTCCCGGCCATCATAGCACAGACTTTCAGCCGGTGGGACGGCCTGGAAAGGCCGTCCCACCCCCTCCGCGCCGATCAGTGGATCAGCCCCACGCGGGCGTTGAATTCCTCAATCAGGGCATCTATCTCCGCCACCTGCCGCTGGACGCCCGTCCAGTAGTCCGGGTCGTACCACTGAGCCTGGATTTCCTCGTAGGTCTTCCCCTGTTGCTCCACCCAGGTGAAGTACTTGAGGTTGTGAATGCGACGGCGGTCCCAGTAGCCCAGTTCGGCCATAAAGTCCACCGTACAGCCCAGCAGGTAGCGGTGGTAATCGGCCGCCGCGTCCCGTTCGGTGTACTCCCCCCGCTCCTGGCGCAGTTCCTCCACCCGGCTCCCATAGAGTTCCATAGAGTCGGTCAGGACGGTGAGGACCACATCGCCCTCTCCCAGTTCGTACCATTTGGCGAATTTGATGCAGGAGAGCAGGTTGGCGATGCCGGAGATGCCCAGCAGGTCCAGGCGGTCCACCAGCGCTTCCGGCACGCCCTGCTGCACCAGGTAGGCCCGCCCCACCGGTTCGTTAAAGAGGCGCACCAGGGCCAGGCAGGCGGCGTCGTCTATCGCCATAACCAGATCGGTGTTCTTGACGTTGTGAATCCAGGGGACGTGTTTATCGCCGATGCCCTCAATGCGGTGGCCGCCGAAGCCGTTCATGAGCAGCGTGGGGCACTGGAGTGCCTCGCTGGCCGCGACCTTGCTGGTGGGGAAGACCTGTTTCAGGTAGTCCCCGCAGGCGATGGTGCCCGCCGAACCGGTCGTCAGGACGACACCCCGGTAGGCGTCCCGGGGGCCCAGTTCCCGGGCCAGAACCTCCTCCATCGCGTGCCCGGTGACCTCGTAGTGCCAGAGATAGTTGCCGAACTCCTCAAACTGGTTGAAGATGAAGACATCCGGGCGGGTTCGGCGCAGTTCCCAGCACTTGTCAAAAATCTCTTTGACGTTGCTCTCGCAGCCCGGCGTGGCGATGACCTCCCCGGCCAGGCGGGAGAGCCACTCAAACCGCTCCCGGCTCATCTCCTTGGGCAGGATGGCGATGGACTCGCAGCCCAGGAGGACGGAGTTGTACGCGCCGCCCCGGCAGAAGTTGCCGGTGGAGGGCCAGACTGCCTTGTGGTACGTGGGGTCAAACTGACCGGTGACCAGCCGGGGGACCAGGCAGCCGAAGGTCGCGCCCACTTTATGGGCGCCGGTGGGGAACCATTTGCCCACCAGAGCAATGATGCGGGCCGGGACTCCGGTGAGGACGGGCGGAAACTCCAGGTAATTCACGCCGCCGAACTCGCCACCGAAGGGGACGGGTTCGTTCTTCCACGTGATGCGGAAAAGGTTGAGGGGATTGACGTCCCAGAGGCCTACTTCCCGCAGGCGCGCGCGGATGGATTCCGGGATGCGGGTAGGGTCCTTCATCTGGGCGAAAGTGGGGATGATGATGCCCCGTTCCCGGGCTCGCTGGACGGCTCTCTCCAGCCCTGCTGGATTGATGGTCAGGTCTATCATCGTGCAATCTCTCCTGGGATGTTCTGGAATGTCTGTATCTGTGAGGAAGGGGTTTTGGGGGCGAGGCCCCCCCGCCCGGGCGCGCAAAACCCCCCCCCCCCCCCCCCCCGCCGGCCCCGGGGGGGGCCCGGGCCGGCGCCCCCCCCCCC
>JBBIKR010000184.1:0-5680 GCA_037445395.1 Thermoflexales bacterium | reverse complement strand
CGCGAGACCCCATAGCGGCGGGCCAGTTCCGTGACGAGCCCCCACCGGCGATCCGAGAGGGGGAGCAGCAACTGAAGCGCGGCTTCGGCCTGTCGCTCAGCAGTGAATTCGGGGACGCGGTAGTATGCCATTGCAACTTCTATGCCCACCTCTGAGGCTGGGGCGGCAGGATTCGAACCTGCGGGTGACGGATCCAAAGTCCGTTGCCTTACCCCTTGGCTACGCCCCAAAATGATGTTGTTGTTTATCTTACCACACCCCCGTGAAACACGCAAACGGAGCCGTACTGAAGGGCCTGCGCAGTCATTCGCCCGCTGCGGGCGGAAAAGTTAAAGACATGTTGTGGGGCGGCTTCGCCGCCCCACAACATGTCTTTCTTCCCAGAAACTATGGGCGCGGCACTCCCCGCAGGGGATTTGCTGCAAAGGCCCGACCAGAACGGCCTGGAGACCCACTACTTCGGTGAGGCCGGTCGCAATACCGGGGGTAGGAGCGGCGAGAGGGCCGCGCGCTCCCCGGCGGTGAACACCCCCAGGCGCCAGACCGCCAGGGGGTAGAGGACCAGCAGGATCGGAACGGCCAGTAGGGGGCTGACCCATGCCGCAGCCAGCGTGCTCGCCCCCGCGACCAGCTCCGCCAGCACCAGCCGCCCCAGCGTCTGCTGCCAGCCCACCGGACCCACCTGCCGCGTGAGGTCAGCGGCGAAGAGGACAGCCAGCAGCAACTCCCCGGCGATGAGAATCCCTGCCGAAGCGACGTAACTGTAGCGCCCCGTCAGGAGCAGGTTCGCCGCGACCGTAAACGCCACCCGCGCGCCCGAGGCCAGAAAGACGTACCGCTGCCGGTTCAGCGCGATCAGCACGTAGTTGGTCAGGCCGTTGAACCAGCCGAAGAGGATGGACCAGACCATCAGCCGCAGGGCCACCGCGCCGTGAGGCAGGAAAGCCGACCCGCTGAGCACCCCTACCAGCGGCGTCGCCAGAAGGGTCACCAGAATCGCCGTCGGGAAAGCGACAGCCAAAAGCAACTTGACGGAGAGGCGGTATGCCCCCCGCAGCGCCTCCCGGTCCTCCACCGCCAGCCGCGCCACCACCGGGAAGACCGCGATGGTGAAGAAAGAGGGGATAATGTTCAGCGCGTCCACCCACTTGCGGGCCGCGTCGTACCAGCCGACAACGGCGTCTCCCTGCAGCCGTTGCAGGAGCAGGACGTTGACGCCGGGGAAGAGCGCCTGCAGGAGCAGGGAGAGCATCAGCGGCCAGGACTCGGCGACCATAGCCCGCCAGAGATTGGCCTGCAAAGCAGGCCGAACACCAGCGCGGCCCAGCAGCCGGTAGGCCATGACCGCCAGGATGCCCAGCGTGCAGAAGTTGGTTACGATGGAGGCCCCTGCCAGGCCGACGATGCCCAGCCCGCCCACCAGTACCAGGACCCCCAGCGTCACTTTGATGATGGTGGTGACGGTCTGGATGGCAGCGGGGTACTCGTGCTTCTCGTGGCCCCGGAAGAGCGCGGCCAGCCCGTAGGCCAGGCTCCCCGGCAGGAGGCCCAGGTAGAGAAGCACCGTCGCCCAGACCGTCTCCCGCGCCAGGGGCGCCTCCAGCGACTGCCAGGCCGCCAGGAAGCCACCCAGCAGCGGGAACGCGCCCAGGAAGAGTATCAGCCGCAGCGCACTGGTGGTCAGGAAGAGTTCCCAGGCCCGCTCCCGATGCCGGGCCACCTCCCGCATCAGGTACATATCCAGCCCGAAGTTGGCAATGATGTCAAACCAGAGGTAGATGTTGACGGCGGTAGCATAGCGCCCGTTCCCCACCGGCCCCAGGATGCGGGCCATCAGCGCGGCGAAGGCCATCTCTATGACCCGGTTGAAGAGGTTCAGGACGATCGGGGCCAGGGAGTTCTTCGCCACCCGCCGGACGGTATCCGCCTCGTCCGTCTCCCGGTAGAAGAAGCGCCAGAGGTAGAGGCCCACCAGGAACAGGATGACCATCCCGGCGATAAAGGTGACGAACGCGCCGATTTTGACGCTGTTGGGGCTGTATTTGAAGCGGACCGTCCATTCCCCTCCCTCCACGAAGACGGCCCGGAAGTTGCCGCTGGCCCGGCAGATGGGGACTTCCCGCTCCGCGTCCTCGCCGGCCCCCCGGGGGCGGATAAAGGCCCGCCAGCCGGGAAAGTGACTGTCGCCCAGAACCAGCCACGACGGTTCCGGGACCGACACGTCCACAAAAACTTCGTTGAAGCCGTAGCGGGTGACCGTCTGCGGGAGGGGGTCTGCCGGAGTGGGAGACGGCGCGGTCGGCCCACATCCGGGGTCCAGGACAACGTGGCGGTGGACGTCGTAGGTGCGCAGGGCTTCGGCCACATCCCCGGCCGCCAGCGCCGCCGAAACCGGCAGGGTGAACGCGCGGGGCAGTACCCCCAGGTTCTCATAAACCCGCACCGCCCGGTCCTGATAGACGAGACGATACCTGGCCGGGTTGGGAATCTCCACCTCGGTGATGATGTATTTGACGTTGAGCATGTCCAGCAAGGGGCTGTCCAGACTGGACCAGGTCCGCAGGGAGGCGATGCGGTTGTACGGGAGTTCGTCCTGGGGCTCAATGAGCGCCATATAGTCCGCGTACTGCGCGGGGAAGATGGAGTCGTATCCGGCGACGGTCTGGAGGCCGTAGAGCATGCCGGAGTTGGCGTTCATCGTCTTGGTCGTGCCGGGCGGGGTGAAGGTGGCATACCGCCAGAGGGAGGTGTCCTGGCGGAGGAACTCCACCACCGGCGGAGTGTACGCCAGGAGTTTGGAGTCCACGGCCGGATTGAAGCCCGCACCGAAGGAGACGAAGTCCGCCAGCAGGATCAGGATGGCCAGGGCCTCACCCCACCTCCTCCTCACCCCACCCCCGGCGGTTGCGCCGCCACCCCCTCCCGCAGGGGGAGGGGTGAGGACCCGCAGGACGACGCCAGTCGCGGTCAGCAGAAGGCCAAAGAGCGCGACCCAGCGGAACTCGTAGGAGTAGAAGGCCCGGTGGTCGGGGAATCCGGAGGGGGCGAGAGCCAGACTCCAGAAGACCCGCTCCACCAGCAGTTCTATGCGGTCAAAGAGAATGCGGCTGGCGGCCAGTCCGACGAGGGTCGCCAGTCCCCCCCAGAAGGCCAGGGCCGCCAGGACGGTCGCCGCGGAGGGGGCGGCATCCAGGAGCAGCCATGCCGGAACGCGGCGCCGACGGGCTTCCACCCGGCCGACGTCGGCGCGCAGCGCGTCCACCCCGAAGGCCGCCAGGACCGCCACCGACAGCGTCAGCGGGAAGACCCACCGGAAGGGGGAGTGGGACTGGTGAAGGTACGGGAGCGCGTAGACCAGCGCGTAGACGGGCGTGCCGAAGATGCAGGCCAGGGAGAAGAGGGCCAGAAGGATGAAGAAACAGGAAGCAAGACCCTGGTCGCAGGCCGCAGGTCGCAGGGAGCAGGGAGCAGGTCTCAGGGAGCAGGCCGCAGGGCGCGGGCGGCGACGAAACACGCAATCCGCAATACGGAATACAGCTAGCGCGGCCAGGAAGAGCGGTAACAACCCCAGGTATGCCCCGCCCTCCACGTAGTTCTTGACGTCCCAATCCGGGCTGAGGATGGGTTGCCCTTCGGCGTTGATGGTGAAGGGGACGGTGCGCCACTGGAAGAGGTCAAAGTAGGTATGGTGGGACGGATTGCCGAAGAAGTTGGGGACGAAGAAGGCGATCAGGCGGCGGGGCGGATATGCCCAGCCCAGGACCTGCTGGAGGGTCGGCGCGGCCTGCGCGCCCCGGAAGCCCAGAGAGGCCACTTCGTAGAGGGGGATGAACTGGACCGCGCCCAGCGCCAGCCCCAGAGCCAGCATCAGGGCCAGCCAGAGCGCGGGCTTCAAGGGAGCGGTCCGTTCCCGCCACCAGCAGATGCCCAGCCGCCAGAGGACGTACAGTCCGGTGACCAGCAGGACGAAATAGGTGTTCTCGGCATGGCCGGCCAGCATCTGGCAGCCCAGCCCCACTGCCCCCAGGACCGCCCAGGGAAGGCTGGCGGGCCGACCGCCCAGCGCGGGCCGCTGCTGGACCACCCGCTCCACCATCGCCAGGATGAAAGGAAGCCAGGAAGCCCCGGCGACAATCATCGGGTGGACCACCGAGACCACCATGAAGCCGCTGAACTGGTAAGTGATCCCGGCGATGAGGCTCCCCAGCCACCCCACACCCAGGGTACGGGCGAAAAGGTACATCCACACCCCCGCCAGCCCCAGTTGGAGCCAGGTGAACACTCCGTACGCGCGCCAGAGGGGGAGAATGTAGAAGACGAGGCTCAGCGGGTAGAGCCCGGAATGCTGGCCGTTGGCGAAGAAGGGATGTCCGGCGAAGATGTACGGGTCCCAGAGGGGAAGTTCCCGCTGGTGGATGGCCTGCAGGATGAACTGTTTCCAGACGTAGTTTTCCAGGATCAGGTCGGCCAGGAGCGGGTTCTGGGGGACCGTCACGCCCAGTTCCGCCGCGGCCGACCGGAACGGTTCAAAGAGGAACAGTGCGTCGGCGGGGATGAGGGTTTTGGGGCCGAAGACCACCGGTGCAAAGAGCAGAAGGGGCAGTAGCATCAGCAGGAAGACCATCAGCGGGCCGGAAAAGCGAGCGCCCAATCCGCGTTTCTCCACGTTCATCCGCGTCCCTTTCCCAGATTCCGATAGCGCCAGCGGACCTCCCAGACCCGCAGGGCGGCCTCTACCTGCACCCGCAGGCTCATTTTGGAGCGCCCTTTCCGCCGCTCTTCAAAGCGGATCGGGACCTCCAGGATTCGGTACCCCATTCGCTCGCAAATGTAGGCCATCTCCACCTGGAAGATGTAGCCCTGGGAGCGGACCCGGCTCAGGTCCATTCCCTCCAGCGTCTCCCGCCTCCAGGCGCGGAAGCCGCCGGTGACGTCCCGGACCCGGAGTCCCAAAATGGTACGCGCATAAAGGTTGGCCCAGGCGGAGAGCAGTTTACGCTCCAGGCCCCAATCTTCCGCCGTACCGCCGCCGGGAATGTAGCGGGAACCGATAACCAGGTCGTGGTCGTGGATATGGGCCAGGAGACGGGGGACATCGGCGGGATTGTGGGAGAAATCGCAGTCCATCTGGACGACGACGTCGGCGCCATCCGCCAGAGCCCGCCGGAACCCCTCTATGTATGCCCGCCCCAGCCCACGCGGGCCGGTGCGGTGGAAGACGGCGACCCGACCGGGATGCTCGGCAGCCAGACGGTCGGCAATCTCACCCGTGCCGTCGGGGGAAGCGTCGTCCACGACCAGAACACCCAGGCCCGGGATGCCCAGCCCCAACAGGGCCTCCACCATCGGGCCAATGTTTTCGGCTTCATTATAAGTCGGAAGAACGACTGTGGTTTGCATCCATCCACCTGATACCCCGAGATAATCCCCATGCCAGAGGGACGAGTCTGTAAGGAAATTGGGGCGGGTAGCAAGGCCACCCGCCCCAAATTAGGGCTTTTCAAAGTTTTCACGCAAATGAATTGGCTTCTGCCCCTTACCCCCTATGTCCTCCCTCTCCCCATGGTCTCCCGACCAGAGGAGATGGGGGGATTGCGGCGGCCGCCAGCGGCCGCCGCCGCAAAACCCCATTTACCCCTACCCACCCCCCCCCCCGCAGGCGGGGGGGGGCGGGGAGCGG
>JBBIKR010000183.1:0-5736 GCA_037445395.1 Thermoflexales bacterium | reverse complement strand
GTGTTACCCGGGGCTCGGCCCCGGGGGGGTCTAGTGTGGTTGTTTTCTTGGGGGGGGGGGGCGCCTTCGGCCCCCCGCCGCAACCCTTTTATAGTCGTTCCTCCACCCCGATGGGCATCATCACCAGCCCGCTGATGACCTTGGGGTAGAAGTCTGTGGATTTCTGGGGCATTTTCTCCCCGGCCGCGGTGCAGGCGCGCACCTGCTCCATCCGCGTGGGGTTCATCACAATCAGGAACTGGGCCTTCCCTTCGTCCACCGCCCGGTAGCCCGGGTTGGGGTCCCGGAGGTAATCCAGATTCTCCTTCCGCTCCACGGCCCCCTTATCAATCCCCAGTACCCGCTCAATGAAGAGTTCGTGCAGGACGCTGACGTCCAGCAGCCGCCAGTCGGGGGCGCGGTCGGGGAGGATGCGCTCCAGGACGGACGGGTCACGCAGGGTCAGCACCGCGTACATGCCGTCGTAGAAGCCGAAGCGAGGGTGGAGGGGCTCCGCTTCCCGAAGAGCCCGCTCCATCGTTGCCCGGTCGGCCACGGGCATCACATCAAAGTACTCCCGGGCCCGCTCCAGCGCCTCCTTACCGCTCATCCGCCCGTAGGAGTGGACCAGCCGGTGGGTGGGGAGGATGACCAGTCCGGGGTCGCTCATGCTGACCAGGGTGACCAGGGTGAAGTTGAAGGCGGCATCGGCGGGGGCATCCGGGTACTGGCGGCGCATCTCCTCCCGGTAGTTCAGCATCGTCTCGTAGCGATGGTGCCCGTCGGCGATGATGAGGTTCCGCTTGGGGGCCATCTCCTCCACCACCGCCCTGATGACGGCGGGGTCGTCCACCGCCCAGAACCGCTGCTCCACCGCCGTCTCAATGACCATCTCCCGGGCCACCACGGGCGGGTGGGCCTCCAGGTACGGTTGCAGGATGCCGTTCACCCGGTTGCCCTCGTCCGGGTAGAGGATGAAAATGTGCTCCCAGGCGAACGCCGTGGCGCGGGTCAGGTTGAGACGGTCCACTTTGGGGCCGCTGAGCGTGCGCTCGTGGGGAAGGATGGTCCCTTCCTCAAAGGGGGTCAGTTGGAGGGCCGCCGCCAGGCCGCGACGAGTGCGGGTCTGCCCGTCGGGCGTGGTGAACGACTGCTCCAGAACGTAGAGGGAAGGGCGCTCGTCCCGCACCAGAATCCCCTCCGCCAGCCAGGTCTGGCCGTAACAGCGGGCGCGGGTGTAGACGTTGTCTATCTCGGAGTCGTGGGGGGTGCGTTTCCCCAGAATGATGCGGACGAAGTTGTAGGGGCTCAGTTCGTAGTAGCGGGCCTGCTCCGCGTCGTGGATGCGGTCGTAGGGCTGGGTGATGACGCTGGAGAGGTCGCCGATTCGTTCCAGGTTATACCGGACTCCGCGAAACGGGCGGATAACGGCCATGTTCCCTCCCGAACGGCATGTCTATCCCCAGGCGGTCGGCACCAGCGCACAGCAGGAGACAATCTCTTTGGCCGCCTTGGGGTAGCGCATGATTTTCATCATGTTGCCCTGGAGTTTCAGTTTCCGGGTCATCATCCCCTGGATGGGGTCCAGTTTCCCCTCAATGACCTGCCGCCAGGTGCTGAAGGGGGCGCGGATGATGAACTCCGCCGGGCGCTCCGTCTCGCTGCCGATCATCGCCGCGTCGGTGCTCTTGCCGTGGTAGAGACCCAGGAAAAGGTAGGCAGTATTCGGGTAGGCCTCGTCCGGCTCCACCACGAAGACGAAATCCCCTTCCCAGTCCTTTGCCGACTTCTCGTAGGCCTCGCTGGCGTTCAGTTGGCGGGCCAGTTCCTTGATCCACTCGTCCGATGGGAATTTGAAGGCCATGGGTTCCTCCTTTTCCGAAAGTGGATGGGTAAGGTGGTCTTCGGTTTCATTATGCCACAGGATTGCGCCGGTGTCAAAAGCCCACCTTCTTCTCTCCCCCCTCCCGCTTGCGGGAGAGGGGAGAAGCAGGAGGGGGAGGATGCCGGACTCTCATCGGGTGATTTTAGAGAGCAGGACAAGAAGCGCATACAGGGGAAGTACCCGCTGGCGCCTCCAGCGCCAGGGTTGACGGATCAACCGGTACAGCCACTCCAGCCCGACCCGGCGCATCCAGCGGGGCGCGCGGGGGACGACGCCCGCGATGTAATCAAAGGCCCCGCCCACTCCGACCCCTACTTTCGCCCCGGTCCGGGCCAGGTTGCGGGCCAGCCACAGGTCCTGCGCCGGAGCGCCGTAGGCCACCAGGAGGACGTCCGCTCCGGCCTCCCGCACCTTCTGGACAATGTCGTCTTCTTCTTCCCGCCGGGGGCTACCGGCGTAGGTCCCGGCGACGGTCAGGCCAGGATAGCGGGCCGCCAGGATGGAAGCGGCCCGGTCGGCCACACCGGGGGCGGCGCCGAGGAAAAAGACCCGCCACCCATCCCGGGCCGCTCGGGCGGCCACCGCTTCCACCAAATCTACACCGGCTACTCGCTCCCGCAGAGGACGGCCCAGATAGCGGGCCGCCAGGGTGATGCCCACCCCATCGGGCAGACAGAGGTCTGCTCCCTCCAGCACGGCCCGGAAGGCCGGGTCCCGTCGCGCCGCCATCACGAATTCCGGGTTGACGGTTGCCATCTGGTGGGCGTTCCCTTCCTTCACCCACACGGCCGCCTGCTCCACCGCCTCTTCCAGGGTGACATCGTGGATCGGGATGCCCAGGATGCGAAGAGCCGGGGAGGTCGGCATCAGTGCTCCTCCAGCAGTCCTTCCATCACCTGCAGGACGGTGCGGGCGCACCGCTCCCAGGAAAAACGGCGCAGGTTGGCGAAGCCCCGCTCCACCAGTTCCCGGCGCAGGTCCGGGTCGTTCTCCAGTCGGGCCATCGCGTCGGACAGGGCGGCGACATCTTCGGGGTGGACCTGGAGGGCGGCATCTCCGGCCACCTCTGGCAGACTGGACGTACTGGAGCAGATGACAGGGCAACCGCAGGCCTGCGCCTCCAGGACCGGCAGGCCGAACCCTTCATAGAGGGAGGGGAACACAAAGGCCAGCGCGCCGCTGAGCAGCGGTGCCCGGTCTTCCGGGCGGACGTATCCGGGGCAGAGGACGCGCCTTTCCAGCCCCAGACGGCGGATCAGGGCGAAGAGGTCATCGGCGAGCCACCCCTTTTGACCGGCCAGGACCAGGACGGCCCGGGTGGGGAGACGGGAGAAGGCCTGTACCAGGCGGGCCAGGTTCTTGCGGGGTTGCAGCGTTCCCAGGTACAGGAAGTACTCCCCGGGGATGCCGTAGCGGTCCCGGACGGCGGTCAGAACGGCCGGATCGCGCACGGGGGCCAGGGACTCGTCGTAGCCGGGATAGGCGACGGTCACTTTCGCCGGGGGAATCCCGTAGATTCGGACCAGGTCGGCCCGGGTGGCCTCCGAGTCGGCCAGAACATGGGCGGCGGCCCGGGCGTTCCAGCGGGTGGAGAGGTCCAGATAGACCCGCTGAAATCGGGTGTGGGCCCGGGGGAAGTACCGGTAGCCCAGGTCATGGACCGTCACCAGGCTTCGGCGGGGGTGAACGGGCGGCAGGACATGGGCGGGGACGAATAGCAGGTCCGGCGGGTGGCGGGCCATCTCCCAGGATAGCCGGATATGGGTCCAGAGGCGCGGAAAGGGGATGACGCGGAGGTCTGCCCGGGGGAACAATCTTCCCGGTGGTGTCTGTCGGAAGTAGAGGCGGATGCTCCAGGGAGGGTTCAGAGAGAGGAGGGCCTGGATCAGGCGGAGAGAATACGTCTCCGTCCCCGTTGGGTGGGGAGAGACTGCGCGGCTGGCGTCTATCCCGATGACGGGCAACCGGCTATTTTTCCGTCCGTTTTCCACCCAGTGTGCCCCGGAGGAGCAGAATCAGGCCGGCGATCATCAGCAACGCCGGCCATAAGCGGCCGATTTCCTGCACGGTATTGGGTCCGAAGAGACGAAGGTTGACGGCGATATACACACCGCCGAAAATGAGGCTCACGATGGCCAGGAAGAGGACGCCCCAATCCCGGAATCCTTCGGCAATCCACAGTGCCAGGAACGAAATCCCGGCGATGGCGACGAAGGCGGGCCACCAGGTCTGCAGGACGGCGTAGTTCTGGTCGGTCATGGTGATGAGGAAGAGGAAGAGGCCGCTCAGGGTCAGGGCGACTCCCCAGAAGACCCGGGCGGTCTCCCGCTGAGGGGCTCGGGAATAGGCGGCCAGCAGTGTAATCCCGCCCGCAATGACGGCGACCGGCCACAGGCGGTCCAGGCCGGGAAGCTGATCGTACAGGACTCCCATCAGGGAGTATATACCGACCAGAATCAGGATCAGGCCCAGAAGCACGGTTCCCTTGCGCATCTTTGCTCCCGACGTGGAAAGGGAAGAGGGCTGGGGGTTTACCTTTGCGGCAGCGGCCAGAGGCCGCTGCCGCAAAAGGACAATCCGCCCGCGAGTTTTCCCAACTTCTGGCAGGAAGGAAGGTCGGACTGGGCTGGCTTACTCCAGGGCCTGGATTTTGCTCACCCGGCCAGCATGGCGTCCGCCAGCGAAGCGGCTTTGCAGAAATACCTGCACGATGTCCAGCGCCGAACCGGCCCCCAGCACCCGCCCGCCCAGGCAGAGGATGTTGGCGTTGTTGTGCTCCCGGGCCATCCGGGCCATATACCCGTCGGTGGCGACGGCGGCCCGGATTCCCTTCACCTTGTTGGCCGCGATACTCATCCCGATTCCGGTTCCGCAGATCAGGACCCCCAGGTCGGCCTGGCCTGTGGCCACCGCGCGGGCCACTCGTACGGCGTAATCGGGGTAATCCACCGATTCCTCGCCGTGAGTCCCCATGTCCTCTACCGGATAACCGGACGCCTGCAGGAAGCGAACGATTTCTTCTTTCAGGGCATACCCGGCATGATCGGCGCCGATCGCGATTCGCTCCATCCTTCCCTTGTCCTGCTATGTCTTCTCTCTTCGTTGCCAGCGAGTCTTCTTTAACAACTTGCGATGCTTGTGCTTGGCCATCTTCTTCTTGCGCCACTTGCGATCTGACGGCATAGAAGGCTTCACCTCCTTTCTGAAAGTTGACATCCACCGGATGCCTTACGCCCGGTCACTCTCCCATTGGGCCAGCGCCTCCAGCCACAACGCGCTCCGTCCATCCTGGACGATAGCAACTCCCTCCCGGCGGGCGACTCTCTCGGCTACGGGAGAAATGTTTCGCCCTGCCACCGCAGGGATGGCCGAATAACCTGCTTTACGGAGCAGAATTGCCCGCTGAATGGCTCGCTCCACATCCTCCGTATCTATCAGGGCAGAAACCTCCACCGCAAGCCAGATCTCCGGCCCGGTTTCTTCCCGATCTCCTCTGGCCCGTCCCCTGATCAGAAGGTCCAGGTTGAATAACTCGTCCACCTCGCCCGGGGTCAGGCGCTCCTCCAGAGTATCCAGTATATCCGAAAGGTCGACCACCTTCACTCTGCGCAGGATGCGCCCAAAGTACGCGGTGGCCCGCTCTTGATACCGGATTTCCAGGAGGTCCCCATCCATCTGTCCCAGACGGATTTCCAGCCGCTGGAGTCGCTCTTCAAACTTCTGCTGAGTGGCGATCAGGGATTTGAGGACTTCCTCCGTGCGGACCTGCGCCTCAATCAGTTGCGCCAGCGTTGCCTCTATCCGCGCGAAGCGCTCCTCTGACCGTTCCCGGTATTCGCGGAACTCCGCCTCCGTGCGGGCCTGCGCCTCGG
>JBBIKR010000182.1:0-5741 GCA_037445395.1 Thermoflexales bacterium | reverse complement strand
CCCCTCCCCTCTCCCGCCGGGCGGGAGAGGGGAGGGGGTAGGGGGTGGGGTGAGGAAAACCCCGCTGTCTGCGGCGGCACCCCCTCCCGTAGGGGGTGGGGTGAGGCTGCCAGTACAGGACATGTGATGACGGATCACCGCCCGCTGATTGTGGTCACCAACGACGATGGGATTGATTCGCCCGGGCTGCTGGCCGCGGTCCGGGCCGTCCGGGGATTGGGGGACGTGCTGGTCGCCGCGCCCACCCGCCAGTGGTCCGGGGCCAGCCGCTGTTTCGCCCGGGAAACCACCGGCGTCATTCGCCCGCGAGCGCTGGAGATCAACGGGGAGCCCGTCCCGGCCTTCGCGGTGGACGGGTCCCCGGCCCAGGTGGTACTGCATGCGCTCCTGGAACTGGCCCCCCGCCCGCCGGACCTGCTGGTGGTGGGGATCAACTACGGGGAGAACCCCGGCGCCGATGTCACCTGCTCCGGCACGATCGGGGCGGCGCTCCAGGCGGCCTCCTGCGGCGTCCCGGCGCTGGCCGTTTCCCGACAGGCACCCAAAGAGGTCCACATCAACCTTTCGGACGACGTGGACTTCACCGCCGCCGCCCATTTCACCCGATTCTTCGCCCTCCGGATGCTGGCGGTGGCGCTCCCCTTTGATGTGGATGTCCTCAAAGTGGACGTCCCCGACTGCGCCACTCCTGAAACCCCCTGGCGGCTGACCCGGCAATCCCGCCGGACCTACTTCCGCCCGGTCCCGCCCCGGCGGAACGACGTCTCTCTGCCCGGACGGATGGACTACGAGGCCGCGTGGGACGTCCGGGACCTGGAGCCGGATAGCGACATCTACGCGCTGGTGGTGGACCGGGTGGTGGCGGTGACGCCGCTGAGTCTGGACCTGACCTCCCGGGCCGACCCGGGGGAGATTGTCCGCTTGCTGAAGAGTGAAACGTGAAGCGTGATGGCGTCTTTCTCCTGTTGCTGGTCCTGCTGCTGCTGACCCTGCTGGCGGGGACGGCGGTCGTTGCCGACCATCGCGCGGCCACGCGCGGCATCCCCCGGGGCCTGCCCGGACCCGTCGCCGACGCCGACGTCCCTCTCCTCTGCGTCAACGCGGCCCTGCACGCCCCGGAGTCCGCACTCCCGCCGGAACGGGCGCTGGACCTGGTGGCCGACGGCGGCTTCCGGTGGGTGCGCCAGTCCTTCCCCTGGGCGTTGATAGAACCCGCCCCGGGTCAGTATGACTGGGCCCCCTGGGACCGCATCGTGGAGGAGACGGCCGCGCGCGGCCTGGGGCTGGTCGCCGTCCTGGAGCGGCCGCCGGACTGGGCCGGGAGTCCCCCCGCTCCGGCGGACTTCGCCCGCTTCGCCGGGGCCGTCGCGGCCCGCTACGGCGAACATCTCCGCTACTACCAGGTCTGGCACAACCCCAACCTGCAGGACGGGTGGGGCGCGCTGCCCCATCCGGCCCAGTACGCGGAACTCCTCCGCCAGGCCGCCCTCTCCATCCGCGCCGCCGACCCCGACGCCCGCATCCTCTTGGGGAGCCTGGCCCCCACGGTGGAGCAGGGGCCCCGGAACCTCTCCGAGGTCCGTTTTCTGGAAGAACTCTACGCCGCCGGGGCCGCCCCGTACTTTGACATCGTCACCGCGCAGGCCTACGGGTTTGAGACCGGCCCGGAGGACCGCCGGGTGGACGAACGGGTGCTGAACTTCTCCCGCGCCGTCCTGATTCGGGAGACGATGGAAGCCCACGGGGACGGCGGGAAGGCCCTCTGGGTCTCCCACTTCGGCTGGAATGCTCCGCCGCCGGATGTAGAGGACGTCCCCTCCATCTGGGGGACGGTGGACCTGAAGACCCAGGCAGCGTACACCGTCGGGGCGCTGGAGCGGGCCCGGCGGGAGTGGCCCTGGATGGGGGCGATGTGTCTGGCCCACCTCCAGCCCGACCTGAGTTTGCCCGCCCCCGGCGACGGCACCCCCGACGCCCGCCGCCACTGGGGGTTCGCCCTCGTCGGGCCCGACGGCACCCCCCGCCCGGTCTACTACGCGGTCAAAGAATGGGCCCGTCGCTCCACGGGCAACGATCCCGGCTACTGGAACCCTCTCTCCGGCGTTGCCCGCTGGGAGGGGGAGTGGGAACTCTCGGAACTGGGCGCCGACCCCGGGCAGGAGGGGCTGTACCGGGTCACCGTTCCCTTCTGGGGCACCGACTTCGGCCTGCGGGTCCGCCGGGGAAATTATCGCGCCTACCTTTATGTGACCGTGGACGGGAAACCCGCCAATGCCCTGCCCTGGGACGAATCGGGTCAGGCGTACATCGTGCTCACCTCCCCCGATTACGGGCCCCAGGAGGTCACCATTCCGGTCGCGCGCGGCCTTCCGCCGGGCTCCCATATCGCCGTTGTCGTCGCCGAGCGGGGGTGGGACCAGTGGCCGCTGGCGGGCTGGAGCGTGGGGTATCATCCCGACGACCGCCCCTACCGGGCCGCGCTGGCCGGGCTGGGCATGCTGGCACTGGCCGCGCTGGCAGGACTGGTCCTCGTCGGCCGGAGGATAGACTGGGGCCCGGTTGGCCGCGCGACGGCGGAAACCTGGTCGTGCCTTTCGGAGAGGGTCCGGTGGGCCGTCACCCTGGTCGCCACCGGCCTCCTCTGGGCCGGGGCCTGGATGACCTGGGGGCTGGAGACGGCGGGGGGCCCCTTCCGCCGCCTGGGCGACGGCGGTGGGATGGCCGTCACCCTGGCCGCCGCTGGTCTCTTCTACTACTCCCCCTGGTTCCTGCTGACGGTCCTCGCCGCCCTGCTCCTCTTCGCCTGTCTGCTCCTGCGTCCGGAGTTCGGGCTGGCACTCATCGCCGCGCTGGCTCCCTTCTACACCCTCCCCCGCCCACTCCTGGACAGGGCCTTCTCCATGGCCGAAATCGTCACCCTGATGACGCTGGCCTCCTGGGGCATCCGCCGGATTCCCCACTGGTTGCGCTCCCGACGGTCTCCTCCCGCGATTGACCACCGGCTGAACTCCACCGACTACCCTCTGCTTCTTCTGGTCGGGGTTGCCGTCGTCTCCACCCTCTTCGCCGATTTTCAACGGGTGGCCTGGCGGGAGTTGCGGCTGGTCATCCTGGAACCGGCGGCCTTCTACCTGATGCTGCGCACGACGCGCCTGGACCGCCGCGATGTCTGGCGGGTGGTGGACTTCTTCGTTCTGGGCGGGGTGGCGGTGGCCGTCATCGGTCTGATCCAGTACGCGCTGGGGATCAACCTCATCACCGCCGAAGGGGGACTGCCGCGCCTGCGCTCCGTCTACGGGTCGCCGAACAACGTCGGCCTCTACCTGGGGCGGGTGCTGCCGGTTCTGGTGGCGGTGGCGCTTCTGGGGCGTGCGCCCCGACGGCGGCTCCTCTACGGCCTCGCGGTCCTGCCGGTGGGGGCGGCGTTGCTGCTCAGTTTCTCCAAGGGTGCGCTGATTCTGGGTGTCCCCGCCGCTTTGCTGACGGTGGGCCTGCTGGCGGGCGGGCGCTGGCTGTGGGCCACGCTGGCCGCAGTGGCGGCCGTCGGCCTTTCCCTGGTCCCTCTGGCGCGCCTGCCGCGCTTCGCCTCCCTCTTCACCACCCAGCAGGGCACCACCGCCTTCTTTCGTCTGAAACTCTGGCAGGGCACGCTGGCGATGATTCGCGACCACTTCTGGCTGGGCGTGGGGCCGGATAACTTCCTCTACCACTACCGGAGCCGCTACATCCTGCCCTCGGCCTGGCAGGAGCCCGACCTCTCCCACCCGCACAATTTCCTGCTGGACCACTGGGCGCGGCTGGGTGTGCTCGGAGCGGTGGCGGGGGTCTGGCTTCAGGTGGCCTTCTGGCGGGCGGCCCTGCCCCTGCGTCGCCACCCCGACCCGGATACCCGTGCCCTGGCCGTCGGCCTGATGGGCGGGATGGCCGACCTGCTGGCCCACGGCCTGGTGGACCACTCCTTCTTCCTGATAGACCTGGCGTATGCCTTCTTCCTGGTGCTGGCGCTGGCCGAAAGGATGAAAGAGGCATGAGGCAAGAGGCAAGAAGCAAGCATCCTGCATCCTGAAAGGAGCACCTTGAGTTTCCACACCCCCGACTGGGTCAAGGACGCCGTCTTCTACCAGATTTTCCCCGACCGCTTCGCCCGAAGCGACCGGGTGCCCAAACCGAACAACCTGGAGCCCTGGGACAGTCCCCCAACGCTCTACGGCTTCAAGGGCGGGGACCTGCGGGGCGTCCTGGAGCGCCTGGATTACCTCCAGGACCTGGGCGTCAACGCCATCTATTTCAACCCCATCTTCCAGTCCACCGCCAACCACCGCTACCACACCCACGACTACTACCGGGTGGACCCCATCCTGGGCGGGAATGAGGCCTTCCGGGACCTGCTGGACGAGGCCCATCGGCGGGGCATCCGCATCGTCCTGGACGGGGTCTTCAATCATGCCAGCCGGGGCTTCTTCCCGTTCAACCACATCCTGGAGAACGGCCCGGCATCGCCGTATCTGGACTGGTTCATCGTCAGAGGCTTTCCGCTCTACGCCTACGCCTCCCGTCGGAAGCCCAACTACGAGGCCTGGTGGGGCCTGCGGGCGTTGCCCAAACTGAACACCGACAACCCCCAGGTGCGGGAGTTCATTATGGGTGTCGCCGAGCACTGGCTCCGGGAGGGAATAGACGGCTGGCGGCTGGACGTCCCCCTGGAGATCAAAACCCCCGGCTTCTGGGAGGAGTTCCGGCAGCGGGTCAAAGCGGTCAACCCGGAGGCCTATATCGTCGCCGAAATCTGGGAGGACGCTGCAGAGTGGTTGCAGGGGGATCACTTTGACGCGGTGATGAACTACGTCTTCACCCGCGCGGTGTGGGGGTTCTGCGGCGGCCCGATGCTGGACACCTCGTTCCGGCCCGGCGGATTCCGCCTCTTCCCTCTTTCCGGAGAAGAGTTCTCGGCGGAGATGGACCGCCTGCTGGCCCTCTACCCCTGGGAGGTGACGCTGGCCCAGTTGAACCTGCTGGATAGCCACGACACCCCGCGCCTGCGCATCCTCTTCCGGGGCGACACCCGGCGGGTGCGGCTGGCGGTGTTGCTGCAGATGACCTTCCCCGGCGCGCCCTGCGTCTACTACGGGGACGAAATCGGTATGGAAGGGGGGGACGACCCCGACTGCCGCCGGGCCTTCCCGTGGGACGAGTCCCGCTGGGATAGAGACCTGCGGGACTGGGTCCGCCGCTGCATTGCCCTGCGGCACGCTCATCCGGCCCTGCGGCGGGGCTCCTTCCGCCGCCTCTACGCCGACCGGACCGTCTACGCCTTCGCCCGCGCGCTCCCGCCGGACCCGCCGCTGGTGGTGGCGGTCAACGCCGGGGAGGCCCCGGCGGAGGCGGCTTTGCCGCTGGAGGAGGAAGCCCCCACCGGTCTCTGGACCGACCTGCTTTCCGGCAAGACCTTCCCGGCGGCCGACGGTGCCCTGCGTCTCTCCCTGCCGCCCCTTTCCGGCGTCGTGCTCCGGGCGGGAGGATGAATCGCACACAAAGACACGAAGACGCAAAGATAGGAGTTACGCAGTTGAGCATCAGTGAGGGGATTGCTTCGCGGCTTCGCCGCTCGCAATGACCTTTACGGGCCCGGGAAGATGTCATTGCGAGGCACGAAGTGCCGAAGCAATCTCCAGGTGCGTAAGTCCTGAGAAAAATCTGGCTCATGTTCGGACTGGGCGCAAACGCTTTAGCGCCTTCTTTTT
>JBBIKR010000181.1:0-5847 GCA_037445395.1 Thermoflexales bacterium | reverse complement strand
GATTCGGTTCTGTCCACTTTCGGCAACCCAGACACAGCCGCTGGCATCTACTGCCAGTCCCTGGGGTGCGCTTCCTGTGGGCAGACCGAACTCCCGAATCGCTCCGGTCGTCGGGTGCAACCGTCCAATCCGGTTCCCTGCGTTCTCCGTGAACCAGATATAGCCGGCCCCAATGGCCAGATCATAGGGCTCGCTGGAGACGGTCAGGCTATACCAGCGGAAATCCGCAATAGTCTGCGGGAAGAACTGCCCAATGCGGCTACCGGCCCGCTCCGTGAACCAGGGGTATCCATCCCCATCCACTTTTATGGCCCAGGGCTGGCTTCCCCCTCCTGTAGGGACGGTAATAACTGAGCCTATAGAAGGTTTCAAGTTTCCGATCCGAGATATCCCCGGCGCTGTGAACCAGATGCTATCAGAGTTCTGGATATGGATATCTTCCGGCTGAGCACCCGAGGAAAGGGGAAACTCTGTGAAGGAATAATCCGTTGTGTCGGTCACCACCAGCCGCCCCAGCTTATATCCACCCCGCTCGGTGAACCAGACCGTGGTGGGATTCCCGGCCAGGATGTCTATGCCGGTGGGCTGGCTTCCCGATGTGAGGGTAAACTCCGCCACCGCCCCCGTTCCAGGATCAAGCCGGCCAACCTTGTTGCCCTGGAGTTCGGTGAACCAGACGAATCCGCCCGCATACTTCAGGTCGTAGGGCTGGCCGTTGGCCGTGGGGATGGTGTAGGTGACCACGGCATAATCCGTCGTGGAAGTCACCACCAGCCGCCCGATCCAGTTCTGGTCGGGCATGGTGAACCAGATGCGGCCGGGGGACTCCACGCTCACGTACAGGGGGCCGCCAGGTACCGGATACTCCGTCAGCAGGGGCGGGCCGTCGGCCCGAACTGCCGCCACAAGGGCCAGAACTCCGACAACTGCCAGCAGAAGCGCGAGTGGTAGTAGAAACCGTTTCATTACTTACCTCCCATTATAGTATTGCTCTCGAAAAACTATCACAACCGCGAAGATTTTGCTCTTGGCCGCCCGGCCTGAAAGAGCCGGTGCTGGCGGGGTTTCTTCCAGGAAAGAAACGCTCCCAGCGCCGTCGGTTCACGGCGGTGCGGCCAATCGGTATTCGATTTGGTTGCGGCCAGAGGCCGCGCTGTGGAATAAGTACAGACCTGGCGCTGAAATCGCCACGAAGGGCCTCCAGGTGATTACTTCGCCCCTCCCCGCCTCTGAACGATGTCGCGGGTTCTCATCTCTGGGGCATGATACCACATCCCGGCAGGAGTGCCAAACTCCACCGGGAGAAGGCCTGCACAGTCATTCGCTTCCCCTACGGCGCTTCGGAAGCCACAAGGGCCTTCCACCCCTCCCCCACCGCCGTCATCTCTCCGGTCTGGGGGTCAAACAGGCGGCCGGTGGGGTATGTCGTGTCGTCCAGACTGTACCAGCACCAGCGCTGGACCAGCCGGTAACCGTCCGCCGGGTCGCCCAGGGCAGGGTCGGCGGCGGTCAGGAAGAACGCAAAGGTCTCCCGCAGAAATGCCACTACCCGCTCCGGCGGGAAGCCGTAGTCCTCCGGCATCGGGATACCGTATTCGGAGACGATCAGCGGCCAGCCGCCGTACCCCTGCGCCGCCATCCAGCGGCGAAAGTCCCATATCTGCTGCCGGAAGATGGCCAGATTGCCGCTGTCATCTATCTCATAGAGCGCCCCGCGGTCATCGGGTAGGCCCGGCGGGATGTCCACGCCCCACGATCCCCGTTCCTCCCGCAGGATGAAATTGTGCACGTTCCAGACATCCACGGGCATCGCGGCACCGAACTGCTCCCGGTACGCCGTCAGGACGGCCTCCAGATAGCGCATCCGCAGCGGCGTGGGCTGGGAGACGCCGCCGATGGCGACCCGCGCCGTCGGGTCGGCAGCCTTGATGGTGCTGTACGCCTCGTGGTACAGCCGGGCGTAGGCGGCAGGCTCCACGTTGTCCTGCCACTTCACGTCCGGCTCGTTGCCGATCAGCCAGAGGGAGCCGGGATGGGCCCGCGCGATGGCCGCAACGGTCGCCGCGTCCGGCCGCAACGTCCCTCCCTTTAGCCGGACCATCTGGACGTACTCCACCCCCTCCGGCCGGGGCGGGTTCATCCGCGCCCGCCAGTCCAGATACCAGCCCAGGCGGAGAGCAGCAACGGGATACCGCGAGATCGGCCTGATGACCACACCGACCCCCCAGCGAAGTCGGCCGTTGTAGGTGGTTAGTGATTCGGGATTAGGAATTGGGGATTCGAGGCTAGGGATTACGGGTGTAGAAGTAGCGGAGGAGACAACGGTTGGTTGTGAAGAGGTAGTGGTGAGAGCAGGCGTGGCTGCGGGAGCGGAAGGCGTACAGGTGAGCGTCGCGGCCGGGGTAGGGGTACGGGTGGGCAGGAGCGGTTCCTGGGTAGGAGTGGCTGCCATAATAAAGGGGAGCAGGGGGCAGGATACCGGACCGCGCAGCCAGCCCACAATAAGCAGCGCCGTTCCAACGATGAGCAACACCAGGCCCAGCCCGACCGCGTTTCTATTGCGCACGGCGTCTTCCGAAGGCCAGGAGCAGGATCAGACCGACCAGGATCAGCCCCGCGCCCGCCAGCAGGAGAGGAGAGACCCCGCCGGAAGATGCGGCGGGTTCGGCCGGCGGGACGGTTGCCGGGGGCGGGACGGGGGTGGCGGTGGAAGTGGGCGACGGCGGCCGCGGGGTGGCCGTTTCGGTCGGAGCGGGGGCGGTGGCAGTCGGTGTGGGCGATGGTGGCAACGGCGTGGCCGTTGTGGTCGGAGCAGTAGCAGCAGTAGCGGTAGCGGTCGGCGTGGGCGACGGCGGCAGCGGAGTCGCCGTCGGGGGCTCCGACGGCGGCGGAGGCGGTGGAGGTGGGGGTGGCGGGGGCTCTGTCGGCGGCGGCACCGGCGTGCGCGTCGGCACGGTCTGACGGTGAGGCGCTTGCCCGGGCGCCGCCCACAGGTCCGGCCCGACGGCCAGCCCGACCAGCAACAGGACAATCAAGATAATACCCCAGAAAAAAGTGGTCTTTATCATCATTTCCTCCCGAAACGAATGACAAATTCCCGGTCCCGCTCCAGCCGGGTCTGGAAGACGACGGTCGCCCCTTCGGAGGCGGAAGGGGACGGGTCGGCCGAGAGGAGCGTATCCCCCTCATCCAGCCGGATGCGAACGGTCAGGGGACGGCCTACCGTCCCCGGTTGTTTCTGGACCCGCAGGCTGTAGACCCCTTCGCCCTCCCGCCAGGTCAGAACGTCCGCCGGCAACTCCCAGGTGAACGAGCGGGTCTGGACGGCGCCGGGCGGCAACAGGAGCAGCGTCTCCAGGGAAAGCAGTGACCCCTCGTCGGCTGGCCGGACGGTCACACCGCCGGGCTCCGTCTCCCCCGACCAGAGGGCCTCTCCGGGTATCGGGATGCGGGTGGCGTCCAGCAACCGGCTGCCTGCCGGGATGTACACCCGCAGGTAGTCCCAGTAGCAGCGGGCCATCATCTGCTCGTAGACCGGATCGTAGCGGGATTCGGGGATGCACGGGGCCCCGGTCGGAACGGTGTGGGTATAAACCAGGGTCAGGGTCGCCTGCGGGGGATTCCGGCGCAGGTCCACCTCGTAGGTGATGGTTTCCTGGACCCGCGCGCTGGCTTTGTTGTAGCCGACGTTGGCATCCACAATCATCAGAAAATCTTCCCCGGTCGGGCGAAGCGCGCCATCCCACCCCCGTTCGGCCAGGAGTGGGGCGACCGTCGGGTGGGGGATGTACAGCAGGAGGTGTTTCTCGTCCAGGAGACGGACGACAGTCCTCGCCAGTCGGGGCCAGTCCACATCCCCCGCCTGGATGCGTGCCCAGAGAGCCTCGGCCAGCGGCCCCATGAAGGACTTGCGCTGGCGCCACCATTCGCCCGTGAGCGCGCCGCCTTCCGGCTCCCAGGAGCGCCGCAGGTAGGGGATGACAGTCTCCGCGGTGAGAGGATCGGCCGCGCCTTCCACCTGTAGCGGCCCCACGGCGCCTACCAGTTCCTGTACCGCGTACTGGTCCAGCGCGATCACTCCGTCCACCGTGACCGGGCTGCCGGGGCGGTAGAGGGCGATGGCCTGCCGGGCGGCCGTGGGGAAATCGGGCGACCAGTTGCTATCGCGGAAGACCCACAGGTCAATGCTCATGTAGCGGCGCAGCGGCTCCGGCGGGTCTGGGTAGTGTTGGGTGAAATCGTCCACGGCGTAACTATCGCGGAAGGTCATGGCGACGATCTGGCCGTTCTCTATGCGGACCTCTCCCGCGCCGGTGATGTACCCACCGGTGGGCCGGAGTTCGTCCTCGTTCTGGGCGATGATGAGGTAGGTGCGCGGGCTGCCGATGCCCAGCAAGTCCGGCATCGCCGACGCGACCGTCAGCCCAGCCCGCAGGAGCGGCAGCCCCTGCCCGATGAGGGCGACGCGCTGCTGCATTCGGGGCGAGAGGCGGGAGATGTCCACCCGTCCCCAGGCGTCCTCCACCCGCCCCACAGCCGCGCGGGCCTGCGCCAGGTCGGGCAGCGACTCCGCCAGCCGACGGACGACGCCATCCAGGGAGCGGTCGTCTCCGGTGAGGGCGGGACCCAGCATGTCGCAGGTCACCGCTCCCGCTTCGGTCAGGCCGTCGGCCATATCCAGCAGGTGGGGCGCGGCGCGCAGGTCGCCACCCACCCCCGGCAGCCAGCCCAGGAGCGGCGCCAGGGAGACCAGGGGGCCGGCCTCCCGTCGCACCGTCTCCACGTCCTGCCGCAGCGCGCCGACCACCGTGCAGACCATCGGGAGGTCGGCCGTCTCCGGGGCCCGCATCAGGGACTCTGCCTGGGCCAGGTGGGCCCGCAGGGAGAGGCCGGCGCGGGCGATCCGTACCCCCCAGAGGATGAGGAGGGCCGCGCCCGCAAGGAGCAGGAGGCGGGAAATATTCCGTATTGCGTGTTGCGTGTTTTCATTCGCCATTCGTGACTTCCACGACGGGACGGCCGGTGCGGGTCAGGGCCTCATCCAGGCCGACCGGGGCCGATTCCAGCCCCAGTTCCCGGAGCACGATGTCCCGATAGGGCGGATGATACCACAGATCGCGGTCCACCACCAGGAGGTCCGGGCGCTGGCCCAGGACGTCGTGGATGTACCAGAGGGTGAAGGTGGCCGCGTCCTGGGAGGTGAGGAGGACGGCATGCGGCGGGGCGGCCTGGAGGGTCTGGCGCGCCCAGCGGACGGCGGAATCGTCGCCGCGAAGGTTTATTTCCCGCCAGCCCCAGGCGGCCAGCACCAGGGGAAGCAGCAGGAGCAACAGACCGGCCCACCGTCGGCGCGCTTCCAGCCACTTCGCGGCCTCGGCCATCCCCCGCCCCAGCCAGAGGGCGGCCAGAGGCATGGCCGGGACCAGGTAGACCAGAGAATCGGTTGTATTATACCCGATGGCGTACAGGCTGAAAAGACCGAAAGCCAGGGCAGTGGCGAGGGCCAGGGAGCGGCGTTCCCGCCACAGCAGCCACCATCCCCAGAGGGCCAGGAGTGCCCCCACAGGGGTGAACTGGCGAGCCATCAGCCTCCCGTAGGCCAGGAGACGGCGGGGCCAGAAGGCGGCGGGAAGGGCAAAGAGGTAGCGATGGTACAGTTGCCCGCTGACGTAGGCCCACCCGTCGGCGATGGAATCCAGGCGGACCCAGGGGGAGGGGACGGCCCGAAAGGTCAGCAGGACAGGGCCGTAGAGGAGGATGAGGACAAAGAAGCAGGAAGCAAGAAGCAAGTATGCAAGTTTGCAAGTATGCAAGTTTGCAAGTTTGCAAGTATGCAAGTTTGCAAGT
>JBBIKR010000180.1:1713-5899 GCA_037445395.1 Thermoflexales bacterium | reverse complement strand
TGTCCACCTGGCCGCGCAGGAAGGCGCTGCGATTGGTGCCCTTCTCGGCGATGATTTCGGCCCGGTACCCCAGGTCGTCATCGTTCGTCAGGAGCGCGCCCCCTTCCCCACAGGTCACGTTCTTGGTGACGTGGAAACTGTAGCAGCCGATGGTCCCCCATGTGCCCAGCGGCTTCTCGCCGTAGTACGCGCCGACTCCCTGCGCGGCATCCTCCACCACCCACAGGCCGTGTTGTTCGGCGATGGCGTTGATCTCGTCCATCCGGCAACCCTGCCCGGCGTAGTGGACGGGGATGATGCCGCGCGTGCGTTCGGTGATGTTCGGTTCTATCTGGGCCGGGTCTATGTTCCAGGTATCGGGCTCTATATCCACGAAGACCGGTACGCCTCCCTGCCGCACGACGGCGTTGGCGGTGGAGACAAAGGTGAAACTGGGCATGATGACCTCGTCGCCGGGACCGACGTTGAGGACCATCATCGCCAGTTCCAGTGCGTCGGAGCAGGAAGTGGTCAGGATGACGTGGCGGACGCCGAAGAGGCTTTTCATCCGCTCCCGCACCTGCTGCGTGATGCGGCCGTTGCCGCCGATGGCGCCCGTCTCCAGCGCCTGCAGGACCGCCTCTTTTTCGGCCGTCCCGATGGACGGTTTGACGAAGGGGGTCGGGTTCATTTTTCCTCCTTGTGAGGTGTCATTACCTCACCTTTACAACATTCCCTTCCACCACCACCGCCTGTCCGGGGCGGCGGGGGAGCAGGCACAGGTCCGGGGAGACCAGCGCCCCCGGATTGATTGCCGGACAGTTTTCCCCGATCAGGCCCTCACCGAACAGGACCACCGTCCCGACCGGGTCGGGAAGGGAGAGCGTCGTCGTGGCCGGCAGTTCGGCGAACCGGACGACCGGGTACTCCCGCAGGTAGAAGTCGGGGTGACGGAAGTCCAGGCCGCTGGAGAGGATGACCGTCTCCCCAGGAGACAGGTGGGCGCGGATGTATCCAATGCGGCTCCCCAGGGACGCATCGCGCGCCCGAATCGTGGGCCAGGTCGGGGGCGTGAGCGTCAGGTGCTGGCCTCCGAATATGGACGGCGGGACGGTCAGGAAGAAGAGGGCATTGATCAGTACCACCAGGCCCGTGAGGGCCCAGGCCCACCTCCGCGCCCGGCCGGACAGGACCCCGCCGCCCAGCAGGCCCCCCAGCAGGAGCAGAAGGGCCGGCATAAAGGTGAAGGTGTGGCCGGGCTGCCGGATGTGGATCAGGGTGTAAAAGAGCAAACCGGGCATCAACCACCAGAAGAACAGGCGAAACTCCGGACTTTTCAACCCGGCATGTCCCCGCGGGCGGCGCAGGGCCCAGTAGAGACCGCCGGCCGCCAGGGGGACAATGCCCACGCCCAGCGCGTAGAGCGTGAACATCCCCAGCCGGAATCCGTTGACGGCCAACCGGGTAACACCGGAGAACGAAGACTCCGCCGCCACCATCTGCCCGGCGGCCCTCAGTGCCTCCGTGTACCGCACGATCCCGCCCGTGAGGACGATCATCGGGGCCAGCCAGGCTATGCATACCCCTACCAGGACGCCGGCCGCGACCAGCGCTCTCCGCCACCGGTAGCGCCATACCGCCACGACCCACAGCGGGAGCAGGAAGACCATCGTGTTCGGGCGGAAGCCCCCGGCCACCCCCAGCACAAGGGCCGAGAGCCAGACCCGGCCATCCGTCCCCTTCAGGTGACGGTAGCACAGCAGGGCCACCAGGACAACGAACAAAGCCTCCACCATATACGAGAGGGCGACCTCGCCGTGGAACCAGAACAGCGGGCTGGTCAGGAACAGCAGGGCCGCCGCGATGCCGGCCCCCCGGTTCCAGAGGGACCGGCCCAGCCAGAAGTTCGCGGCGGCGGCCAGCCCCGCCGCGAGGACGCTCATCCAGACCAGGCTGGCATTGGCATCGCCCACCAGCAGGCGGACCAGCCGCCCCGTCATCACGTACAGGAAATAGCCCGGCGGGTGCGGCTGATGCTGGTAGATGTCCAGGTGCTCCAACCCCAGCGCGAAGTTCACCGAGTCCCAGTGGTACAGGAAATGACTGCGGAACGGGACGCGGGTCAGGATGCCCAGCAGGAAAAGGCCGGCAGCGATCAGAAAATCGGTCTTACGGTTTTGGTGCATTGGTTATCCGGCCCTCAGAAAATCGGATCAATCCAACCACCCCGATCCCCAGCACCATCAGCAGGGGAATCAGACTGGCCCATCCGTGCAATCCCAGGGCCATCCCCGCGTTGCGGGCGATGTTGCCGGCGACCAGGTTGGGCAGAGAGTAGTTGAAGAGCGGATTGGGCGTCCAGTCCGGGAAGTGCTGCCCGCCAATGGTCTCCGCCCAGACGGCAAAGAACGACCACGCGGCCAGCAGGGCCGTCACCACCCGCGCCCCGGCGCGGTCCCCCCAGGCCTCCCAGAAATGGGCCAGACCCACTGCCAGGAAGGGGAGCATTGGCAACAGGTAGCGGGGTCCCACCGACCACCCGCCCTGCCACATCACCGACGACCCGTTGAACAGGAAAAAGGCCACCACCGAGTACGCGCAGACCCACCCGGCGCGCCGGTAGATGCGCCGTCGCCACCAGAGCCCACACCCCACCACCGCCAGGAGCAGAATCGGAGAGAGGAAGAACAGGCCCCGGTATGACCCGAACGTGATCCCCCAGAGGGCGTCGGCACGGGGGTGGGAAAGGCTCAGGAAACCGTAGGAATGTTGCTCGGTGTAGAGGACGGAGTACCGATAGCCCACCGGTAGCGGCGTATGAAAGATGGTCAGGTTGTAGGCCGCCAGGAGAATCCCCGGCAGCAGTCCCCCCAGCACCAACCCGCCCAGCCAGCGCCGGTCGGGGGTGGCGAAGAAGGCGTAGACACAGAGGCCCGCCGCAATGAGGGCCGTGGGATATTCGGTGATGACCGCGTACCCCAGCATGAACCCCACCAGCGTCAACCACGCGGGCGAAATCTCGCCCCGCTCCACCCGGAAGAGCAGGTAGAAGGCCCCGAAGAGCAGAGCCGCGACAATCTGGTGCCCGAAGAACATATTGGAGTAGGCGAAGGCGCTGGTCAGGAGCCCGTAGGCCAGGGGCACCCCCAGGCGGTACACCGGGCGCGCGGTCATATACCCTGTCCAGCGGTACAGCAGTACCCCCAGCAGGGCCGAGGGAACCGCCGTGGTGAAGAAGGTGACGAAGGTCAGCGCGAGGGCGAAGTAGACCTTGCCGGCCTGCAGTCCCGTGCCCTCCGGTTCCAGCGTCGCTGCGAGGGCCGGATTGCCCCCCAGGCGGGCGACCAGACGTTCCATCGGTGCCAGGCGGGCCAGACGGGCGAATATCCAGTAAAAGGGGACCCCCAGGAAAGAGGTGCCCGGTGCCTTGTCACTGTAGTAGTGGCCCTCAAAATAGGCATAGTCGCCCGTGTTCTGGTAGTCATCGTCAATGGCGAAGGTGCCCTGGTCCACGATGGCCAGCACCAGGTCAAAGCGGGAGTTCTGGTTCCAGTCCGCCCAGCGGGGGACGAAGTAGGCGAAGCAGAACAGCAGAAGCAGGAAAAGGCCCACTTCCACCGCGCGGTCTCTGGTCATGGCAGCATCCCTCCCTGGGCGACACCGGGCGCGCATCCGGCGGCCTCCATGTCCACGCGGTACACCGCCGCCTGGGGTGCCTGGAAAACCGCCCGCAGGTAGGGAAGTTCGGGCAGTCCTCCCGCCCCCCGCTCCTCCATGCCGTAGAAGACGTATCGGACCCCGAACCGGCAGAGGGTATCACGCCGCTGTTCGTCGGGAGTGGACGGATGGAAGAACGCCGCCACCCGCTCCCGCTTGTCGTAAAAATTCACGGTCATCGTCCAGTGGGCCAGGAAGGCCCGGTTGCCGGAGACGCTGGGGATGTACTGACCAACATCCAGGCCGCTGAAGACCACGTCGTCCGGCGAGGTGTTCGCTTCCAGCCACTCCAGCGCGGCGACCTCGTCCCGGTGCAGGTAGTAGGGGGCCTGATGGCGGTTCAGGTCCACAAACCGCCAGGCCAGCAGGTAGAGATTGGTCGGGATGACGGCCAGGATCAGGAGGGCGGCTGCGGCCCGCTCCCACCGGATGGATAGCCCGCGCGGCCATCGGATATGCTCCTGCAGCCAGGGGACGACCCGCCGGTAGA
>JBBIKR010000180.1:0-1613 GCA_037445395.1 Thermoflexales bacterium | reverse complement strand
TCGGCGTTGACGAACTGGGAGAGGACCTCGCGCCAGAGCGGAAAGGCGGAGGTCAGGTAGACCGAGTAGAGAGCCGGCGCACAGGAGATGAGGACCAGCGCCAGGGGGTAGAGCAACAGATGAGGCGACCACCCATCCCGCGCCCACACGATGAGGGTGAAGACTCCCACCACGGCATAGACGAGCATCAGGTCGTAGGCATGGCTCCAGCCCAGGAGGAAACTCAACGCGGCGGCCGCCAGCGGATAGCGCCACTTTCGCCGCTCGTATCCCAGGAGCATCAGGACCCAGACCGCGAACATCAGCCCCGCCGCCAGGGAGAAGTGGGGGAAGGCCATCGTGGCCAGGAAAGCATTGGGCTCCACGATGTAGACGTCCAGCGGGTAGGGCAGGCGGCCGGTCAGGTACTTGCCCACGACCCACACCCACCCCAGCCCCGCGCCGACGGCGATGAGCAGGAAAGCCACCCGGCGCCAGCGTACGTCCGGCAGGAAGAAGGCGCAGAGAAGGTACGTGATGAACAGGAAAGCCACGCCAATGAGCACCCGCAGGATGTGGAAGACGGCGATATGCGTCAGCCCCAGCCGGAGACCCTGTGCGGCCAGCCACCAGAGCAGGTTGAAGAAGGCCGCCTCGTTGGGCTCCGGAGTGAGGGTGTTGCTGATGAAGAAGGATCGGGTAAAGGCGCGCATCCAGGCAAAGTACTGATTCGTGTCGGGTGTGCCCAGCGCGATGCCCATAAACACCCGGTCGGCCGGCGCGGAGAGATAGCCGTAGACATAGGGTAGCCCGGTCAGGATCAGTACCAGGGCCGAGAGGAGCAGGATGTTCCCGATTTCCCGGCGGGTGACACGATCAGGATTCATAGGTTACTGACTCCCTGCGACGCGGATGTCATTTGCGGGTGCCGATTGAAAATACGATTCGCTCGCCGCGTTCCGGTAAATTGAGGTGCCAGAGACTGTTTTGTCCCATCAGAGGGGAGAGAGCGGTAGAACGTGTGACTACCGGGAGGTACACATAAAACGGGTCCCCTTCTCCCGGTGTGATTGTCGGCCTGGGCGTAGGGGTTGCGGTGGGCGCGACACCCGCTGCGACGCTCCAGATGTCGTCCACGTAGAAGTAGTCCCCTGTGCCACTCATATTGGCCCGGAATCGCACCTGGAAATTACTGACCATCCGGTAGCCGGAGAGGTCAATGTCCGCGTACTGATACACATTGGTGTCCTGCCCGTCAACGACGGTGAGCACCGTATGCCACGCGCCGTCGTAGATTTCCACTGTGGCGGTCTCCCCGGCCTCAAAACTGTATGCCTTCCACCAGAATTGCAGGCGCGCGCCGGTTCGCCCGGCCATGTCCACCGTCCGCGAGGCCACGCCCGTGCTGGAGCGCAGCCGCAGGTGGTAGAGCCCGCCGTGGGCCTTGCCCAGGGTGGTGATCCTGCTGTCGCCACTGTGGCTCCATGCCGCGGCCCAGCCTGCCCCGCCACTCCAGCCACCACTCTCAAAATCGTCCCAGGCGACAAGTGTGATCCCCGGAGTGGGAGCCGGCGTGGCGGTTGGCGTCGCCGTGGGCGTATGCGTCGGCGTGCTGGTCGGCGTCGCCGTCGGCG
>JBBIKR010000179.1:1522-5952 GCA_037445395.1 Thermoflexales bacterium | reverse complement strand
ATGGGGGTTTTGCGGGCGGGCTACGCCCGCCCGCAAAACCCCCATACCCCCTTCGCGCCCATAGAGGGCGAATGAACTGCGCAAGCCCGTATAGTGGGCACAGGAGATCGGGAAATGGTAGAGATGGAACTGCTGGAAATTCGGACCCGGCTGGAGCGGCTGGAGCGGCAGGTGCGGCGACTGACGGGCGAGGGACCGGAGGTCCCCCCGCCGACGCCGGGGGTACCGCCGGACCCCCAGCACCTCCTCGCCTGGCTGCGGGCCCAGGGGCTGATCCGGGAGCCGACCCCCGAGGAGCGGCGGCTGGCCACCGAGTGGGACGCGCTGCCGGAGGAGGAAAAGGAAGCCATCCGATGGGAACTGGACCACATGCCTCCAGGCCCGATGGCCAGTGAGATCATCATAGAGAACCGCCGCTGAGGATGGCCCTCTATTACCTGGATGCCAGCGCTCTGGTCAAGTACTACATTCGCGAGCCAGGTAGCACCTGGGTGCGCGCCATGGTGGATGCCCCATTGCCCGATGACGGCTCGCGGGCCCATCAGGTGCTGATATCCGAGGCCAGCATCGCTGAATGCGCGGCGGCCTTCGCGATCCTTCATCGGACGCACAGAATTTCCCAAAAGGCGCGCGATGGGGCCTTTCGGGCCTTCATGCAGCACATCGCCGGAGAGATTTTCCACCCGCTCCCCGTACAAACCTCTGACTTTCAACTGGCTGCCCATCTCACCCAGCGCCATCCCCTGAAGGCCTACGACGCCGTCCAGTTGGCCGTGGCCCTGCGGTATGCCCACATCCTGGGAGCCTTCGGGCTTCCCCTGACCTTCGTCAGCGGGGACACGGCCCTGCTGGCGGCGGCCCGGGCCGAAAGCCTCCCCACCGAAAACCCCTTTGACCACGTCGCCCCCGAAGATACGCCGGGCACGCCCTGATCCGGTGCGGCGGGCCAGCGCGGTGTAGTCTGCCCCCAGCAGCGCGCTCGGCAGAGGTCCGGGGGCGTGTCCCAATTTTGTCGGGGGCATTCGAATCGCCCGATGGTAAACCATCGGGCTCATTCAGCGAAGCCCTGCGGGCTATTTTTGAGCCCCGAAGGGGCTTTGCAGCATCAGCCCGACGCTTCAGCGTCGGGCGAAAGGGCAGCTGAAAGCCCATACTACATTGCCCCCTACCCCTGCCCGGCCCCTTCCAGCGCCTCCCGCAGCCAGGCGACCACTTCCTCCACCTGGGGGATGCGGCCAGCGGAGACCAGTTTCTCGTTGACGACCAGCCCCGGCGTGAACAGAATGGGATACTTCCGAATCTCCTCGGGCTGGGTCACGTGCTGGACGGTGGCCTCCAGGTTGGGGGTCTCCCCGGCCAGCACTTCCAGCGCGGCGATGGCCTGCTGCTCTACCCGCTTACAGGCCTCACAACCCGATCCCAAAACCTTGATATGCAACGTCATCCTTCCCCCTCCGCCATTGCTCATTGGTCATTTGTTCATTGGTCATTCCACCACGATTGTCGGCTCTACAATGACCTCCGATTTCACCGAATTGGCGACCAGGCTGTATTTGCGGGCGCCCTCCAGGGCCCGACGAACCCGCTTCTCCACGGCCGCCGGGTCCTCGCCTCCCGCCCGCACCACAATCTTCGGCCACAGCCGGACGTGGGTGAAGATTTCCGTCCGGTCCAGTTCTATCAACTTGGTCCCTTCGGCACGGCACTCGTAGGAGACCAGGTCCAGTTTGAACCGCTCCGCCGCCCAGATGAACATCATCATGATGCAGGTGTTGACGGCGGCGACGAAGGCGTCCTCTGGCGTCAGCACTCCGGGGTGGCCGTGGGCGTCGGGTGGGGCGGAGAAATCCATTTCCGGCCCGTTGCCCATCACGACGTGCCCCCAATGCTCTCCCTTCCAGGTGACAATGGTGTAGTACGTGGCCGTGCGTCCCATAAGCCTCCTTGAGAATCAGCGGCGACGATCTCTGCGGTGAAAAACTACCCCGCCTGCTTGCGGCAGTACTTCTCGTACTCCCGCGCCAGCGCTTCGGCGTAGGCGGCCTCCTCCTCCGGCGGGATGGGGTTGTAGATGCGGGTCATCTCCAGCAACTCCCGCGTCGTTTCCCCGCCGGGCCGCTTGCCGCTCTGGTAGAACTGCTCAAAGATGGCCGGGAGCGCGATCAGGGTGACCACCCGCCCGTTGACTGATACCTTCTGCACCGGGATGCCGGAGCCGCAGGAGCAGAGAGAGATGGTCGCCTCCTCGTCCTCGGGAACCTCCGCCGGTTCCTCCGCGGCTTCCTCCACGGCCCGCCCCGTCCGGCCCAGCAGTTCGTCCACCAGATGGGCCACCTCCTGGGCGACCCGGTCGGCGGCCTGCATCCCGGCCTCATTCAGGCTCCGGGAACCCCGGATGGGCCCCAGGCCGTTCCCCCGCACCACATCGGTCACGACGATGCTGGCGGCGGGTTTGCCGGAGTACATCTCCGTCGCCCGCGCCGCGCACCGCTTCTCACAACCGTCTATGGCGACCGTCGGATAGAAACGGGCAAAGGCCCGATCCCCCTCCCCGCCCGCCAGGAAGAGCGGCAGGCAGATGGTCACCGTGTCGTTCGGGCGCAGTTGCTCCAGCACCTTCAGTGCCGCCACCCGCGAAACCGTTCCCTCCGGCATCTCCTCGCCGGAGCAGGCGACAATTCCCACCTTCTTTTTCGGCAAAATCGGCATCACTCCCTCCTCCCGGAACACGCAATACGCAATACGGAATACGTATTCCGTATTGCGTATTACGTGTGTGCTCCGTCCTCCGCGAGTTCGTCCACCGCCTCTGCAATCTCCTCTGCCAGGACCTGCGCCAGTTTCTGCCCCTCCGGGTTGAGGGACGAAATCCCCTCCGGCTTCAGGTCCCGATGCTTCCGGAAGGCTTCCAGGACGGTGAACGAACGGGCCACGGGAAGGCCGCTCTCCTGGACCATTTTGGTCGCGCAGGCCAGGCGGCATCCGTCAACGGTGACGGTGGGGTGCCCCGCCACCGCCGCCCGTGCCGCCTCGTCCCCCAGCACCAGCAGGGAGAGGGCGACCAGTTCCGTCGTTTCGGGGCGGAGGTCTTCCACCACCGTATACGCCGCCTCCCGGCTCACCGTCCCGAAGGTCTTCCCGATCCCACTGCATGGGATAATCACAACACGACGGCTCGGACTCATCGCTTCTTCATCTCCTCCTCGGCGATCTCCCGCACCCGCTCCCGGTACGCCGGCGCGTCCAGCAGACGGGCCCGGTCGGCTTCCCAGTCGGTGGCGGCGATGACGGCCAGCCAGCCCTCCCCGTAGGGGTCCTCGTTGATGACCTCGGGGCTCATCTCCAGCGTCGGGTTGATCTCCACCACCGTTCCGCTGACCGGTGCCGGGACGACGATGTCTGTCTTCATCGTCTCAATGGACGCGACTTCGTCGCCGAAGGCCACCGCGGTCCCCACCGGCTTCACCTCGGCGAAGGCGACATCGCCGCCCGATTGCTGGGCGAAGTCGGAGAGGCCGATCCGTACCCGCCCCTCCCCTTCCGGCAGGACCCAGACGCCCTCCGGATGGTAGTACCGGTCCGGGGCGAAGCGGAAGGTGAACTTGTCCACGGTCAATTCCAGAAACCCGGTCATCGTTGCTCCTTTCGGGGGGAATTCACCACGAAGACACAAAGGAAAAAACGATCAACTTCGTGTCGTTGTGTCTTTGTGGTTAAATAAATCTGATAAACTTCGTGTCCTTGTGTCTTTGTGGTTATCCTCCCTTCCGATGATAATGGATGGTGGCGCCCCGGAAGCCCAGAGCGGCCTCCAGCACCGCCTCGGTCAGCGTCGGGTGCGCGTGGGTGGTCCAGGCCAGGTCGTCGGCGGTGGCGCCGGTCTGGACGGCCAGCGCGCCCTCGGCGATCAGTTCGGTGACGTGCGGGCCCATCATGTGGACCCCCAGCACCCGCCCGCTGCCGGCCTCGCAGACGATGCGCACCAGCCCCTCCGTCTCCCCCAGAATCTGCGCGCGGGGGTTGGCGGAGAAGGGGAACTGGAGCACCCGGACGTCGGCGCCCTGCTGGCGGGCCTCCGCCTCCGTCAGGCCGACTCCCGCCACCTCCGGCGAGGTGAAAATCGCCCAGGGGACGGAGCGGTAGTCCACCGCCCGCTTCTCTCCGGCGATGTTCTCCACCGCCACCCGCCCGTCCACCATCGCCTTGTGGGCCAGCATCATCCCGCCCACGGCGTCGCCGATGGCCCAGACGTTGGGAAGACTGGTCTGCAGGGATTCGTCCACCGCGATCGCGCGGCGGTTCATCCGCACGCCCAGTTCCTCCAGCCCCAGGTCGGCGGTGTTGGGCCAGCGGCCTGTCGCCACCAGCACCCGGTCGCCCTCCACCGACTCCTCCCCTCTGGCGGTCTCAAAGCGGACGCGCAGGCCCGT
>JBBIKR010000179.1:0-1422 GCA_037445395.1 Thermoflexales bacterium | reverse complement strand
TCCAGCGCCTCCGTGCTGGTCACCACGCCCGGCAGGTCCAGGCCGGGGATGGGCGGCCGGGCCGGGACGGAGCCCGGAGCCAGGATGATGTGGCGGGCCGTCACCTCCAGCGTCTGGCCCGCCGCGTCGGTGACCGCCAGGGCATCCGGACGGAGGAGCCGCCCCTGCCCCTGGATGACCGTCACCCTGCGCTCCTTCAGCAGTTGCTCCACGCCGCCCACCAGCCGCTCCACGGCGGCCCGCTGGTAGGCCATCATCCCTTCCAGGTCGGGCTCGGCCTGGGGGATACGGACTCCGTACTCGGCGGCGCGGCGGGCACGGGTGAGCAGTTCGGTCGCGGTGACCAGCGCTTTGGTCGGAATGCATCCGACATTCAGGCAGGTCCCGCCGACGCGCGCTTTCTCCACCAGTGCGACGCGCATCCCCAGTTGGGCGGCCCGTAGCGCGGCCACGTACCCGCCCGGCCCCGCCCCCAGAATCGCGATATCATAGACTTCGCTCATTGCGTCCTCCGTGTTGCAGTTCCGTGTTCCGTACTCCGTATGCCGTCACCGGTCATCTGGGCATTTTCTTCTCGCACTCCATACAGTAGTCCGTCGCCCGGTTGGTCCAGAAGACCAGGCCACAGCCGGGGCATGTGACCTTCCGGAGACTGCTCTTCTTCTGCTCGCGCGGCCGCATCTCCGGCGGGAGCAGGGCGAACGGGTCCTTGACGCAGGCGCACTGAACGGGGGGTTCCTGGCCCTCGTGCGGTTCGGTCATTTCAGTTTACCTCCACCAGGAAAATCGGTTCGGTCAGAGAGGTCTTCTGGCATTGGGGGCATGTACACTTCGGGAGTGACGAGATTTCGTTCACCGGTCCCAGGACATCCGCCAGCAGGTGTTCCACCTGCGGATCGGCCAGTCGGTAGTAGATATAGAGCCCTTCCCGGCGCTGGGAAATGAGGCCCGCCTCCCGCAGCACCCGCAACTGCTGGGAGACGTACGGTTGGGGGACCCCCAGCGCCGCCTGCAGATGACAGACGCAGGACTCCCCGCGCCGCAGTATGTCCAGAATCCGCAGGCGCGCCGGATGGGCCAGAAGGGAGAACAGACGGATTGCCGATTCGTAGAGTTCGTTGTCCACGAGAACCGCTATATGCAACGGATTGCATATAGTATACTCGCGTTCCTGTTTTTGTCAAGGTGACGATTGTCACGCAAATCGGGCGAAAGGCCCCCTATCGGGGTTGCCCTACAATTTTGGGACACACCCAGCACACATTTGCCCTTCCCGGCAAAGGTGATATACTTGAAAAGAAGCCATTCCGTTCGCGAAAGGAGAAGCCGCCATGGACACGAGCATTGATGAAATCATCGCCCGGGAAATTCTGGATTCCCGGGGGAATCCCACGATTGAGGTGGAAGTGGCGCTGGCGGACG
>JBBIKR010000178.1:0-6165 GCA_037445395.1 Thermoflexales bacterium | reverse complement strand
GGCGCCTACGCGTCGCAATCGGATTTTGACCATGCTCCTCCTGGTTGTTGGTAGATTGGTGTCTGGTAGATCGGTTGCCAAGATTGGTTGACGCTTTTGGTACCGGCAGCAGCCTTCGGCTGCCGCCCCTCACCTCTGACCCTTCCCTGCCGCCGAGGGCGATGGAGAGAGAAAAGGGCAAGGAGGAGGTGAAGGCGAGGAGATTATGTCTGGGTAGGTACACTCTCAGGTGTAACCTGATACTTCACCGGCAATACCCGCTCAAGCCTGAGTCGCTCTGGTCATCCAGGCGAATGTAGAGCAGATCGGTTTTAGGATTATATACAATATACATCTCGTTCTCCCACTGTGTTCCGGCCGGTTAGCAAAACTTTATCCACCCAATCTGCCACGCGAGGAAGATGAAGGGGGACTCAGGGCGGCGGCAAAGCCGCCGCCCTGATCCCGCTTCCTAATCCCGAAGCCTTTCATCCCTGGGTAAGATGGTTGGCCCAATTGCCATTGTGAGCCGAAGTCTAGCCACCTGACAGTTTCTTACTGGCAATGTCATTGCGAGGGCGCGGAGCGCCCGAAGCAATCTCCAAATGGCTCGCGGAGATTGCTTCGCCCCCTTCGGGGCTCGCAATGACACTCCGGGAAGGATTTCTGCAAGTGTTCACGAAAAGTGTCGGGTGGCCAGAGCCGAAGTCAGTCCTTCCATCAGAAAACGGCTTTCTTTGTTTAAGAAGATACACCATCTGTGTCGTTTTGTCAAATTTCTTCGGACCCTCGGGCGGTTACCCCTCTTGCTCATCCCCCGAACATCCTTGCCAGGCCGGAGAGGAGGCCCCGCCCGCGACCCATCTGCTTCAGCATCCGCTGCATCTGCCGATACTGGCCGATCAGCGCGTTCACTTCCTGAACCGTGGTCCCGCTCCCCCGGGCGATGCGCCGCTTCCGGCTGGCGTTCAGGATGCGCGGGTTCCGCCGCTCCTCCGGGGTCATAGAAAGAATGATCGCCTCTACTCGCTTCAGTTGCCGTTCCGCCTCCTTCGGGTCCACGGCACCTGCCACTTTCCCCATCCCCGGCATCATCTCCAGAATCTGCGTCACCGGCCCCATCTTGCGCACCTGGCGCAGTTGCTCCAGGAAGTCCTCCAGGTCAAACTCCGCCTCCTGGATTTTCTCCGCCATCCGGCGGGCCTGCTCGGCGTCAAAGGCCGCCTCCGCCCGCTCAATCAGCGTGAGCACGTCCCCCATCCCCAGGATGCGGGAGGCCAGCCGCTCCGGGTGGAAGGGCTCCAGCGCGTCGGCCTTCTCGCCCGTCCCCAGGAACTTGATGGGGACACCGGTGACCGCCCGCATGCTGATGGCCGCCCCACCGCGCGCGTCGCCGTCTATCTTGGTCAGGATCAGACCGGTGAGGCCCAGCCGCTGGTGGAATCCCCCGGCGATGTTCACCGCCTCCTGCCCGGTCATCGCATCGGCGACCAGCAGAATCTCCACCGGACGGACCTGCCGGGCGATGGCCTCCAGTTCCTGCATCATCTCTTCGTCAATCTGGAGGCGACCGGCGGTATCCAGGATGACCACGTCGTAGCCCCGGCGGCGGGCCTCCTGCACGCCCCGGGCGCAGATGGACGGCGGGTCCGGCTCCACCCCCTCGCTGTGGACCGGGAGCCCCAGTTGGCGGCCCAGCACCTCCAGTTGGGTCACCGCCGCCGGACGGTAGGTATCGGCGGCGACCATCAGCGGCAGGTGCCCTCGCTCTTTGAGGTGACGGGCCAGTTTGGCGACCGTCGTCGTCTTGCCGGAGCCCTGCAGGCCGACGGCCATAATCACGTAGGGCGCCGGCCCCTTCAGTTCCAGACGCCCCGGCTCTCCCAGCGTGGCGACCAGTTCCTCGTAGACGATTTTAATGACCTGCTGCGCCGGGCTGAGCGCCTGGCTCACCTCCGCGCCCACCGCCCGCTCCCGCACGCGGGCGATGAAGTCCCGGACCACTTTGTAGTGGACGTCTGCTTCCAGCAGGGCCAGGCGGATTTCCCGCATCACCTCGTCCACATCCGCCTCGCGCAGGACGCCCCGCTTGCGCAGTCGCCCGAAGATGGCCTGGAGCCGGTCGCTCAGGTTCTCAAACATCCGGTTCGTCCTCCTTTGATGGCGGCATTATAATGGAATAGCATCTTTTCGTCAAGCGGACGCACCGGGAGATGATGGGGCCGTTACCCGCGCCGCCCGTTCCGGAACACCTTGACCAGGGCCAGGAGGACGGCCAGCGCGGCCGCCACCAGGCCCGGATTCGTTTTCAGGAAAGACGCCGCGTCCCCCAGAGGCGCGGGAGCCGCCGTGGGGGAGGGCGAGGGCACCGAGGTGGGGATGGGCGTCGCCGTCGGGGTGGCGGTGGGCGTCGCGGTGGGCGCTGGCGAAGGCGTCGGCGTCGGCGACGGGGTGGCGGTGGGGGACGGCGTGAGGGTGGGGGTGGGGGTCGCCGTCGGCGTCGGCGGGAGGGGGGAGGGCGTTGGCGAGGGAACCGGAATGGGGGAGGGGGTCGGCGTGGCAGCGGGCGCGGCCGCCGGCACCGACACCGGCCCGGCCCGGTACGCCCCCGCCAGTTCGCGGGTCAGGTTCAGGTACAGTTCCCCATACCCCGTACTGGGTTCAATCTGCGTCCCCTCCATCCATTCGTTGAAACTGGTGATAATCACCCAGTCCGCCCCGCTTTCGGCGGCGCCCTGCCAGCAGCGGCGGTAGTACTCCCCACCGGCCCGGTCACGGATAAAGGCATCGGCGCGGCCGGTGACCCGGTCGTCGTAGCCGGGCATCACCGTCGCCACCCAGAACCGCTCCACGCCGTTCTTCGCGCTCCAATCGCGTACCCGCCGTCCCCAGCGAACAAGTACCCCCTCCGGCGCCGGGTCCCAGGCCACGCTGTAGAGGTGGTTGCCGTCAAACACCCGGAGGTAGTCCAGGTTGGTCCCTTCGGCAATCCAGACCGTCTCCCGGTTGGGGTCCACTTCCTGCCGAATGGCCTGCCAGGTCTCCACCGGGTACCGCTCCTGGCGCCAGAAGAAGATGACGGGGCGCCCGCCCACCCGCAGGTAGGCGGGGTGGGCGGCGTGGACCGTCCGCAGGTGCCGGAGCGCGGCGACCACGTCACCGGTGGAGTGAATGAAGGGACTGGTCACTTCCAGGTCCACGGCGGCGGAGAGGCCGTGCCGGGCCGCGATGTCCAGCAACAGGGCAAAGTTGGTCTCCGTCTGGTTGTTGGCGGTCCAGGGGCCGTACCAGGACTGGACGAGGGCGTCAATCCCGGCCTGGCGGGCCCAGAGGACGTGGCGCTCTATGGTCGCCGGGTCGGCGGAGACGTACCGTTGCACCGGATAGTTGGGGAGGGGTTTCTCCCAGGTCGCCATGTCGTACCAGGCGTAGTAGAAGGCCAGGACCAGGCGCTCGCCGGAGGCGTGGAGAGGGAGAGCGCAGAGTCCGCTGAGCAACAGTCCCAGAAGCAACCCGTATATGCATTTCCGAAGCATGGTGGGATGCATTCTACCATACAACGCCGGAGTTTGAAAGTCCATTTGGCCTCCGGCCTGACCTGTGGTACAATCTTGCCGATGATTCCCGATTCCCATACCCATACCCATTTTTCTTTTGACAGCCGGGCCTCGCCGGATGCTGTCTGCCGGGCGGCCATCGCCCGGGGAATGCCGGAGGTTGCCCTGACCGACCACGTGGACCTGAACCCGCTGGACGGCGGGTACGGCTACTTCCGGCCCGATGAGCACTGGAGGGGGATTCAGGACTGCCGGGCCCGGCTGAACGGCCGCGTGCGCGTCCACATCGGGCTGGAGTGCAGCGAGCCCCACCTCTTCCGCCGGGAACTGAGCGCCCTCACGGCGGCCCACGAGTACGACGTGGTCCTGGGCTCCATTCACTGGGTAGGCAACCGTCCCGTGGAAACCGCCGCGTTCTTTGACGGCCTGGATTTCCACGAGGGCATCGTCCTGTATCTGGAGGAACTGACCCGCCTGGCCGCAGAGGGCGACTACGACATCCTGGCCCATCCGGACATCATCCGGCGGGCAATCTTCCACCGATTCGGGTGGACGGAGGTGGATTGGACTCCCTACGAGGCCCTGATGCGGCGGGTACTGCGGATTGTGGCCGAACGGGGGAAGGCACTGGAGGTGAATACTTCCTACCGGCGGCGCGGGATGGGGCCACCGGGCCCGTCCGTTCAGGTTCTGCGCTGGTTCCGGGAGGAGGGAGGCCGGTTCGTCACCCTGGGCTCCGACGCCCACCGTCCGGAGGACGTCGGCGCGGACTTTGGGGAGGCGCTGGCCATGGTGCAGGCCGCCGGATTTGCGGCCGTTGCCGTCTTCCGCAGGCGGCAGCCGTATCTGGTACGGGGGGTCTGAGATGGCCCTTCGCGCGCTCTTCCTGGGGCTCCTGCAGGGGGCCACCGAATTCCTGCCCGTCAGCAGTTCCGGACATCTGGTTCTGATCCCCTGGCTGCTGGGCTGGCCGATTCCCGGTCTCCCCTTTGACGCGATGGTCCACTGGGGGACGCTGGTGGCCGTGCTCGCCTATTTCTGGCGGGACTGGGCGGCCCTGCTCCGGGGGGCCTGGGAGGGATTCCGCACCCGTTCCCTGCGCGACCCCGCTACCCGCCTGCTCCTTCTCATCGTCATCGGCACGATCCCGGGGGCCCTGGCGGGGGCCCTTCTGGAGAACTTCTTTGAGGGGATGTTCGCCCGACCGGCGGCGGCCGCCGGATTCCTTCTCCTCACTGCCGCCATTCTGACCCTGGCCGAACTGGGGCAGGCGCGGCGCTCCTCTAACCCGGACGGCGCGCCCCGTGCCCTTTCGGCCATCTCCTGGCTGGATGCGCTGACGGTCGGGCTGGCCCAGGCTCTTGCCATTCTCCCCGGTGTCTCCCGCTCCGGTGCCACCATCGCCGCCGGGCTGGGCCGGGGGCTGGAGCGGGAAGCCGCTGCCCGCTTCAGTTTTCTCCTCTCCGCCCCCATCATCCTGGGTGCGGGGGCCATGCAGTTGGTGCAACTGACCCACACCGGGACACTGGCAGGGGAAGTCCCCTCTCTGGTTGCTGGCTTCCTGACCGCGCTGGTATCGGGTCTGGCGGCCATTCACTTCCTGCTCGCCTACGTCCGGCGACGGCCCCTCTACCCCTTCGCCCTCTACTGCGTCCTGCTGGGGATTCTGGGGCTGGTCGTGGCCGCCCTGCGGGGGTAATTTGGGCTCGCACAAAGACGCAAAGGCACGAAGAGATATTGCGAAAACCCGCGTCCCATTCGTGTTGCTATTCCTGCTGTTTTTCGCCGCCTGCGCGCCCCAGCCGCTGACGGTCACCCCGATGCCGGTCACGCTCCGCCTGGTCGTCTCCGACGCCTGCGAGCGACCGGTCCAGGCGCTGGCCCTGGCCTACCACCGCCAGAAGCCGTGGGTGGCGATAGAGACCGACGTCCTCAACGACCGGTTCGCCCTGGAGCGCCTGCAGGCCGGCGCGGCCGACGGGGCCGCCCTGGTCTGGACCGATGAGGCCCCGCTGTGGACCCATCCCTTCGCCACCGATGCGCTGGCGGTGGTCGTCCATCCTGCCGTCCCGGTAGAGGGCCTGACCCTGGCGGAGTTGCGGGAGGTCCTGCGGGGGCGCATCGGCGAATGGCCCGATGGTACCCCCATCCAGGTGGTCAGCCGGGAGGAGGGAGCCGGGACCCAGTCGCTGATGAAGGCGGCCGTCCTGGGCCTCTGGGACCTCACGCTGACCGCGCGCGTCGTCCCCGACGATGCGCGCGTACTGGACCTGGTGGCCCGGACCCCTGGCGCCATCGGATATGTCCCCCTCAGCCGAGTGACCGGCGACGTCCGCGTGCTGACGCTGGAGGGACGGTCCCCCGCGGCCACGGCCGATTATCCCCTCTCCTACGCCTGCCGCTGGGCCGTGCCGGCCGAACCGACCGGCCCGCTGCGGGAGTGGATGCAGTGGACGGTCGGGCCGCAGGGGCAGGCGGTTGTGGAGCAGGCCCTGCGCTCTCAGTAAACCGTCACCTCACCCCTCCCCCCAGCCCCCACCCCACGCCAGACCGCAGGGCAGGGGTGGGGGGGGGGGGCCGCCGCCGGGGGGGGGGGGGGGGGAGGGGCGAGAACATAAGTGCAATGGCG
>JBBIKR010000177.1:0-6320 GCA_037445395.1 Thermoflexales bacterium | reverse complement strand
TCACGTTTCACGTTTCAGGAGGACCCCATGCCCACCGACTTTCTCTTCCGCGCTGACCTGGAGGAACTGGACCCCTTTATGGCCGACCTCATCCGCTGGGAGGCGGAGCGGCAGGCCCGGAAGTTGATCCTCATCCCCTCGGAGTCCTACGCTCCGAAGGCCGTCCGGCAGGCTCTGGGCTCCGTCTTCCAGAACGTCTACGCCGAGGGCTATCCGCCTCTGCGCATGACCCGCGACCCGGAGGAGCGGCTGCGGGACGTGGCCTGGCAACTGGCCTTCTACCGCCGCTACGCCGACCGTCGCTTCTATAAAGGAGTGGATTACGTTCACCTGGTGGAATGCCTGGCCCAGCGACGCTGTGCCGAACTCTTCGCCCACGACTCCGTCCGCCCGGAGCACATCTTCGTCAACGTCCAGCCCCTTTCTGGCGCCGCGGCCAACCTCGCCATCTACCAGGCCCTCATGAAGCCCGGCGACGTCCTCATGGGAATGGACCTCTTCCAGGGCGGCCACCTGACCCACGGCTCCGAGTTCAACATCTCCGGCAAGTGGTATCGGCGGGTCTCCTACGGCGTGGACCCGAAGACGGAGCAACTGGACTACGACGCGATCCGGGAACTGGCCCGCCAGCACCGGCCGCGGGCCATCGTCGCCGGATACACTTCCTACCCCTGGGCGCCCGACTGGCATGCCTTCCGCGCCATCGCCGACGAGGTCGGTGCCTACCTGGTCGCCGACATCGCCCACACCGCCGGTATGGCCGCTGCCGGGGCCTACCCCAACCCCGTCGGCATTGCCCATGTCACCGTCTTCACCACCCACAAGACCATCTGTGGGCCGCGCGGCGCGGTCATCCTCACCACCGACGAGGCGCTGGCCCAGGCGATTGACATGGCCATCTTCCCCGGCGAGCAGGGCGGGCCGCACGTGAACAAATTCGCTGCCATGGCCGTCGCCTTCGGCCTGGCCCGCACCGAGGAGTTCCGCCGCCTTCAGCACCAGATTGTCGCCAACGCAAAGACCCTGGCCGCCGCCCTCCAGAAACGGGGGCTCCGCCTGGCCTACGGCGGCACCAACACCCACCTGCTCCTGGTGGACCTCAAATCCATCCCGACGAAGACCGGCTACCCCGTCTGGGGCGAACCGGCGGCCCGCATCCTGGACCTGGCCGGCATCATCGTCAACAAGAACACCATTCCGGGGGACACGCTGACCGCCCTGGCCACCGGCATCCGCATGGGCACCCCCTGGATCACCCAGCGGGGGCTGGACGAGCAGGACATGGACACCCTGGCCGACCTCATCGCCCGCCTCCTCTTCGCCATCCAGCCCTTCGCCTACAACGGCCTGGTCGGCACCCTGCCGCGCGGCAAAGTGGATATGGACGTTCTGGAGGAGGTCCGGCAAGGAGTGGCCGCGCTGGCCGAAAAGGCCGGCATTGACTTTGAGTACACCCCCACCGGATACCCGCACTTCTATTCCTTTGGCTCTGGGGACGGGTCGGTCACCGCCCTGCGCGTGACTGGCTGGCGGGCGCGCCCCTTCGTCCAGCAGGTGGTCACCGCCAACATCGCCGAACTCCGGCCCGGCGACTCCCTGACCACCCGCATGCTGGACCGTCACGGCGGCCTCATTGCTGACGTCGTCGTCCGGCGGGAGGAGCCCGATGAGTGGGGCCGCGACCGCTATCTCATCACCCCGACGGCCAACGGGAACCGGGTCGCGGCCTGGTTGCGGGCCCTCTCCGACGGCTATGTGCTCTTTGACGAGACGGACATCTTCCGCAAAATAGAAGGGCCGGTGGTGGTGGAGGAGGTGCCTCACCCCACCCCCGGCGGCTTCGGCGGCAGGGGGAGGGGTGAGGTAGACCTCACCAAACCCTACTTCATCGGTCAGGCCCATCTGCCCCCGCCGGAGAACCCCTCCCCGAAGGAGGAGTGGAAGTGGGAGGAGCGGGAGGCCCCTCTCAAGCGCACTCCCCTCTATGAGACCCACAAACGAATGGGCGCGAAAATGGTCCCCTTCGCCGGGTGGGAGATGCCGGTCTGGTACACCTCCGTCAGCGAGGAGCACCGCGCGGTGCGGGAGACGGCCGGCCTCTTTGACGTGGCCCACATGGGCGTCTTTGAGGTCGCCGGGCCCCACGCCACTGCCTTCCTGGATACCGTCTGCTCCAACTACGTCGCCTGGCTGGAGGACGGCCAGTCCCTCTACGGCTATCTCCTGGACCCCGACGGTAACGTCATAGACGACATCATGGTCTACCGCCGCCGGGCCGACCTCTACCTGATGGTGGTCAACGCCGCCAACGAGGACAAGGACTGGGACTGGCTCAACGCGGTGAACGATCGGCGGGTAATCATAGACCGGGCCCGCCCGTGGGTGCAGGTGGAGGCCCCGGCGATTCTGCGCAACCTGAAGGACCCGGCGTCCGGCGAGCGACAGAAGCGGGACATTGCCCTCCAGGGCCCGGCGTCGCTGCCGACCCTGCTGGCCCTGGCCGACAGGGCGGAATTCCGCACCGCGCTCCCCCGTCTGCGCCGCACTGACCTGCTGGAGGGCTCGCTGGCGGGGATTCCCGTCGTCATCGCCCGCACTGGCTACACCGGCGAGGAGTGGGGCTACGAGATTTTCGTCCACCCCGACCAGGCCCCCGCGCTGTGGGACCGCATTCTGGAGGCCGGAGAGCGCTTCGGCGTGAAACCGGCCGGCCTGGGCGCGCGCGACTCCACCCGCACCGAGGCGGGACTCCCCCTCTACGGCCACGAACTGGCAGGGCCCTTCAACATCTCCCCCATTGAGGCGGGCTTCCCCGGCTACGTCAAGTACCACAAGCCCTTCTTCGTGGGCCGGGACGCGCTGCTGGCGCGGGAAAAGGGCCGGGAGCGGGAACTCATCCGCTTCCGCGTCGCCGAGAAGGGAGTCCGCCGCCCGCAGACCGGCGACCCTGTGGTCAACCGCAAAGGGCAACTCATCGGTCACGTCACCAGTTGCTCCATAGACGTGGAGGGCTACCTGGTGGGACTGGCGATTGCGAAGAAGCAGTACAACGTCCCCGGCACGCCCATCGCCATCTTCCCGCTGGGTGGCAAATCCCTGGAGGAGGCGACGGCTGCCGACCGGGCCGTCCTGCCGGTGGAGGCGACGGTGCTCACCCGCTTCCGCGAGCGCGCCGTAGAGGCCCAGGTCTGGCGGACGGTGGAGGACTGAAAGAAGCCGGAAGCAGGAAGCAAGAAGCAGGAAATCCTGCATCTTGCATCCTGCATCTTTCGTGATAGGGGCCTATGAAGGCTTCCGTTCTTCGCTATCTCTTTGCTTTGACCCTGGCCGCCGGTACCCTTGCCCTGATTCTGGCCCTCCTGCAGGCCCCAGCGGCCCGAAGTGCCACCGTCATCCTGGACGGCCTCCCCGACCCCGCCTACGGACCCGCCCTGGCCGCCGACCCTCCCGGCGACCTGGCTTCACCCGGCCCCAGGGACTGGCCCGGCACCCACTGGACCGACGTCATCAGCCTCTACGTCACCAACGACAGCCGGAACCTCTACGTCTTTGTCCCCCTGCCCGCCTACACCCGCACTGCCTCCTCCGGCTCCTTCGGCCTGGTCATCGCCACCGGGCAGTATACGGCGACCGACAGCACCCCGCCCCGCGACCCCTGGTACAACAGCATCTCCTTCGCCTACACCGCCACCCATGCCAACCTCGGGGGGACACCCATCCCGCTTCCCTACCGCATCATCCCCGACGTCGTCGTCCGGGGCAATATTATTGGTGGGTACAGCGACGATAACGGCTGGACGGAACTCCGCCGCTGGAACGGAACCGACTACAGCACCGGTGCGGGGACCAACTGGGGTGGCGCCAGCCCCGACCGGATGATCGGCGACCACGTCGCCTTCGCCGACGGCGTCGGCGTGGAATTCGCCATCCCCTTTGCCGACCTGGGCATCCCGTATGCGCCCGGCCTCCCCATCCACCTCCAGTTCTACGCCACCCAGACCAACGACACGAAAGGCGCCTTTGACACTGTCCCCTCCGACGACCAGTCTACGGGCTGGGACGACCCCACTACCCAGCAGTACCTGGCCACTTACGTTCTGGCCCCCTCCCAGGATGTGCACATCCTCTACCCGACGGAAGGGGCCTTTTTTGTGATCCCCTTCATCACGGTCACCGGATTCGCTTCCCCGACCACCGGCGTGACGGTCGTTCTCTCCCTCAACGACACCTCGTCCTTCACCCCCGCGCTGGACGTCCAGGGATACTTCACCCAGCCTGTGGAACTCCGCCGGGGGCCGAACACCATCACCGTCACCGCCATCGGACCGCTGGGAGAGGCGATAGACGTCCGCCGCGTCACCTTCGGCGCGGCCCACGACGATGACGTCTTCTGGGACGGCCTGCTCCACAACTCCCGCGACCCCCTCTACCGCACTCCTGTCGGCCCCGTCCCGGCCGGAACGCCGGTCACCCTGCGCCTGCGCGCCTATGCGGGCGACCTGACCGCCGTCCGCCTGCGCCTCTGGGACGACCGCACCGATACGGCGACCGTCCTCCCGATGACCGTCGCCGCCTCCGGCCCGGCCTACGATTACTGGGCCGTCACCGTCACCCCCACCCATCCCACCGTCCTCTGGTACCGTTTCATCGTCCATGACGGCGCCGATACCGACTACTACGAGGACGACCACGTGGTGGATGACCTCTACCGGGGCTACAACGAGGGCGGGCCGGGCAGGGTCTACGATGAATCCCCCGACCTCTCCTTCCAGTTGACCGTCTACGGCTCGGATTTCCGGACCCCCGACTGGCTGAAGGACGCCGTCGTCTACCAGATTTTCCCCGACCGCTTTCGGGACGGCGACCCGTCCAACAATCTCGTCTCCGGCACCCATTTCTTCTACGGCAACCCCACCGGCGGCATCACGTACACGGTCTGGAACGCGGAGGTCATAGACCCCCGCGCCGCCGGGCCGTACCAGAACCGCTGGAGCGAGGACTTCTACGGCGGCGACCTCCAGGGGATAACGGAGAAACTGGACTACCTCCAGTCCCTGGGGGTGACGGCCGTCTACCTGAACCCCATCTTCCGCTCCCCGTCCAACCACAAGTACGACACGACGACCTACGAGGAGGTGGACCCGCATCTGGGCGGGGACGCGGCGCTGGCGAACCTGCTGGAGGCGGCCCAGGCGCGCGGCATCCGGGTCATCCTGGACGGCGTCTTCAACCACACGTCATCCGACAGCATCTACTTTGACAAATACTCCCGCTACGCGACCCTCGGCGCCTACGAATCCCAATCCAGCCCGTACTACGACTGGTACACCTTCTCCGACTGGCCCGACGGGTACCTCTCCTGGTGGGGGTACGACACCCTCCCCGTCCTGCGCTCGTCCAACCCCGAAGTGCGGACGTACATCTACAGCGGGACGGGGGCCATCGCCACCCGCTGGATTCTCTCCGGGACGGCCGGGTGGCGGCTGGACGTGGGCGGAGATGTGGACCCTGGCCTCACCCGCGACCCGTCCAACGACTACTGGGAAGGTTTCCGCCAATCTGTGAAGGCCGCCAACCCCGACGCGGTCATCATCGGCGAGGAATGGGGGGATGCCACGCCCTGGCTTCTGGGCGACGAGTGGGACGGGGTGATGAACTACCGCTTCCGCAGTGCCGTCCTCTCCTTCCTGCGGGAGACCCCCTACGAGGACAACGATAACAACCCGTCCTCCTCCGGCGGCGTCCTGGACCCCATCACCGTCTCCCAACTGGACGCCTGGCTCCACTCCCTGGTGGAGGACTACCCGCCCGAGGCGCTGGCGGTGATGTTCAACCTGGCCGGAAGCCACGATACCAACCGGGTGCGCTTCGTCCTATCTCACGGCCAGAAACCGGGCGGTGGCGACTTCTCTTCGGACGAGACCGACCCCTACCAGAAGATGCTGGCGCTCCTGCAGTTCACCCTCCCCGGCGCGCCCACCGTCTACTACGGCGACGAAGTGGGGATGGAATCGCCCGGCCGGTTCTACGGCGGGAAGTGGGAGGATGATCCCTACAATCGGGTCCCCTTCCCCTGGGACGACACCCCCGGCCGGTACACCGCCCGTCCCGGCATCGCGGCGTTCTACGGCCTGCTGGGCCGGACCCGTGCCGCGCATCCGGCCCTGCGCGTCGGCTCCTTTGACACCCTGCTGGTGGACGACGCGGCCCGCCTCTATGCCTACGGGCGGCGCCCCACCCCCCCCCCAGCCCCCCGCCCCCGCCGGGGGGGTGGGGGGGGGGGGGGGGGGGGTGGGGGGGGCGGCGGCGGGGGGGGGGGG
>JBBIKR010000176.1:1498-6374 GCA_037445395.1 Thermoflexales bacterium | reverse complement strand
AGGGGGAGGGGTGAGGCAAACCGCGCTCCAGGAGGTGCGCATGCAAGAGCGACTTCGGGTCGGTTTCGTCACCGACGGAGGCCGGATAGACGACGGCTCCTTCAACCAGTACGCCTACGAGGGAACGGTCCGGGCCGCCCAGGAGCACGGCCTGTCCGTGGAACTGATAGAAACTCGTTCCCCGGCCGAGTACGAAGCCAACATCCGCCAGGTCATTGAGCGGGGCTGCAACCTGGTCGTCACCGTCGGCTCTACCACGGGCACAACGGTGGAGCGCATGGCCGCCCGCTACCCGAAAGTCCACTTCGTCCTGGTGGACTACGAGCCCATCCAGGAGAGCCGCAACGTCACCGGGCTGGTCTTCGCGGAGGACCAGGCGGGATTCCTGGCGGGTGCGCTGGCCGGCCTGATGACGGAGCAGAATGTGGTGGGCTTCGTCGGCGGGGTGGACGTCCCGCCGGTACTGAAATTCCAGCGCGGGTTTGAGCATGGCGTGTCCTTCACCAACCGCCGGGCGAAGGTGCTCACCGCCTACACCAACTCCTTCACCGATGAGCAGAAAGGACGGGATGCTGCCGGGGAACTGGTGGACCAGGGCGCGGACGTCATCTTTGCGGCCGCCGGCGGATGTGGCCGCGCGGCCATCCGGGCCGCCGCCGCGCGCGGCGTCTGGGTCATCGGCTCCGACCAGGACCACTGGGAGACGACTTTCCGGAAGGGCGAAGAGGCCGGCGCCGACCGCCTGCTGACCAGCGCGGTCAAACGGGTGGACCGGGCCGTCTATGAGGCCCTCTCCCTGGCTGTGGCGGGGAAACTGCACGGGGGGAGTCTGCGCTTTGACCTGCGCAACGACGGCATCGGGCTGGCGCCGTACCATGCGGCGGACGTGGCGGTCCCCTCGGAGGTGCGGGGTAAGGTTCTGGAGGTCACGGAGGGGCTGCGCGCAGGCCGCATCCGCACGCGGGTGGGCCCGAAGGGGGAGGACCTGGAGCGGCGATTGCTGGCGCGCGTCACCGCCTGGAACTGGCAGTCGGTGGCGGTGATTTTCCTGGCCATTTTCACCGCGCTGGTGGTGGGAGCGGTCTTCATCGCCGCCTTTGACCCCGAGGTCTGGGCCGCGTTCGGCGAAGGCATCGGCGCCGGGTTGGTCGCCGCCGGGGCGTCCATCGTCAAGGCCTACGGCGCGTTCTTTGAGGGCGCGTTCGGCAACCCGGCCCGCATCTTTACCGGCCTGCAAATCTGGCTGACGACGGGGGACAGTGCGCGCCTGCTGCGGGCCATCTACCCCATCACCGAGGGGCTGCGGCTGGCAACGCCCTACATCTTCGCCGGGCTGGCCGTGGCGCTGGGGTTCCGCTGCGGCCTCTTCAACATCGGCGCGGAGGGACAGTACTTCATCGGCGGGCTGGCTTCGGTCTACGTGGGCTACGCGGTGAAAGGGCTCCCCTGGCTCATCCACCTGCCGCTGGCGCTGGCGGCGGGGATGCTGGGCGGAGCCCTCTGGGCATCTATCGCGGGCTTCCTCAAGGCGCGGACGGGAGCCCACGAGGTCATCAACACCATCATGCTGAACTACATCTCCTACCGCCTGGCCGACTACCTGCTCCAGGTGGGCGGCCCGATGGCCCGTCCCGGCGACTCCCGCCCGGTGAGTCCGGAGATTCTCCCCACGGCATATCTCCCCCAGTTCTTCCCGAACGACCTCTCCATCCGGCTGAATGCCGGGCTGATCCTGGCTCTGCTGGCCGTCTGGTTTGTCTACTGGCTGCTGTTCAAGACGACGGTGGGGTTTGAGATTCGCGCCGTGGGAGCGAACCCGCGCGCGGCGCGGACGGCGGGGATCAGCGTGGCCCGCAACATCGTCCTGGCGATGGCTCTGAGTGGCGGACTGGCCGGGCTGGCCGGGGCACACGACATCCTGGGCGTGCTCCACTTTATGCCCAACGCCTTCTTCTCCGGCTACGGGTTTGACTCCATCGCCCTGGCCCTGCTGGGCAAGAGCCACCCGGTGGGGGTCCTGCTGGCCGCGTTGCTCTTCGGCTTCCTGCGGGCCGGCGCGCAGCGGATGCAGGGCGTGGCCCACGTGCCCATAGACATCATCTCCATTCTCCAGGCGCTCATCATCATCTTCATCGCCGCGCCAGAGATTATCCGCTTCATCTACCGCATCCGCGCCCCCAAAGAGACGGCGGAGATGGTCTTCACCCGGGGATGGGGAAGAGTATAAGAGGTGCGTTATGCAGACCTTTACCATTGTGGTAGAGAGAGATCCAGAAAGCGGCTGGCTGGTCGGAGAAGTGGTGGAATTGCCGGGATGTTATACCCAGGCTCCGGATTTCCCCTCACTGGAAAAAAACATCCGCGAGGCGATTCAAGCCTACCTGAAGACCGTAGAAATGGATGAGCCTCTGCCAAGTTTCGTTGGTACCTGGCGAATAGAGGTAGCAATGTGACAAGCCTCCGGCTGGTTCCCTATCGGAAACTCCGCAAGGTTGCTGAAGCAGCGGGCTTTCGGTGGGTCCGGCGCGAAGGAAGCCACAACGTTTTTCGCCATTCGGATGGCCGGATTGTAGTGATTCCCGACCATGGCTCACAGGTCGTTGTTCGCCCGCTCTTACGCAAAATTCTGCGGGATATGGGGATCAGCGTAGAAGAGTACCATCGCCTTCTGGAGGAATTGTAACCGATGACCACGACAACCTCTACCTGGGAGCGCATTGCGGCCCGTGGGGGCGTTACCCCGGGGCGGGCGCGAACCTACGGATTCATTTTCATCGGGGCCGGGCTGCTGATCTACCTGCTCTTTGCCCGGGTGGCGGCCCCCGGCCAGACCAGCACGTTCGGCCTGAACTTCGGCACGGCGGCCCAGACGGCCCCCGTCCCCGATCTGGTCCTGCCGACGGCGCCGACGCTCTACGTCCTGGCGCTGGTCTGTGCCTTTATGGGGGGCTGGCAACTGGCGCGCGGCTTCCGACGGGTCAATCTGGTCCTGGGCGTCATCGCCGGGCTCTTCGTCTGGGCCTTTCTCACCTGGGCCTCGCAGGGCCGCTCTTTCAACCTGACCGGCATGCTCAACAGCGCCCTCCTGCGGGCCGTCCCCATCGCCCTGGCGGGGCTCTCCGGCGTGATCTGCGAGCGCTGCGCGGTCATTAACATCGGGATTGAGGGGATGATGCTGGGCGGTGCGTTCACGGCCACCCTGATGGGCAGTCTGGCACTGAACGTCTGGAAGTGGCCCTCGTGGGCATCGATGTCCTTCGGACTGGTCTGCGCGCTCCTCGCCGGCGCGCTGCTGGGGCTCCTGCTGGCCGTCATGGCCGTCCGCTTCAAAGTGAACCAGATTATCGCCGGAACGGCCATCAACATCCTCGCCGTCGGCATCACCAGTTTCCTCAGCGCCCGCATCCTCTCTCACTTCCAGCAACTGAACAACACCGGCACTTTGCAACCGGTGCCGATCCCCTTACTCTCCCGTATCCCCGTCATTGGCCCGGTCATTTTTGAGCAGAACCTGCTGGTCTACCTGCTCTACGTCCTGCTGGTCGTGGTCCACGTCGTCCTCTTCCACACCCGCTGGGGGTTGCGGACACGGGCAGTGGGCGAACATCCCCGCGCCGCCGACACGCTGGGGGTGAACGTCTTCAAGACCCGCTACGTGAACGTAACCATCGGGGGGATGGTCGCCGCGCTGGGTGGGGCTTTCCTCATCCTGGGATCGGTGGGCCGCTTTGACGAACTGATGACGGCAGGCAAGGGGTTCATCGGCCTGGCAGCGATGATTTTCGGCAAGTGGATGCCTTTCGGGGCCTTCGGCGCGGCGCTGATCTTCGGCTTCGCCGACGCCCTGCAGACCAAACTGGCCATCCTGCAGGTGCCCATCCCCTCCCAGTTCCTGCTGATGGCGCCGTACCTGGTGACCATCATCGTCCTGGCCGGAGTGGTGGGTGAGGCCGTGCCGCCCGCGGCCGATGGGCAACCGTATGAGAAGCAATAGGAATGAAGAACATTTTTCAAGGACTGGCGCGAACCCGCAACGCCGTTTTCAGTCGGATTGCCGCGCTGTTAGGGGCCAGCGAGGTCACCCCTCAGGTCTGGGAGGAACTGGAGGAACTGCTCATCCAGGCCGACGTGGGGGTGGAGACGACGCTGGCGCTGATGGAGCGACTGCGCCGCCGCGCGCGGGATGAGGCCATCCTGCGGGCCGACCGCCTGCGGGATGTACTGAATGAAGAACTGCGCGCGCTCCTCCCCACCCCACCCCCGCTGAACCTGGGCGGACGCCCGCTGGATGTCATTCTCATCGTAGGAGTGAACGGTTCGGGAAAGACGACCTCTATCGCCAAACTGGGCTACCGGTACCGCCAGGAGGGGCGGAAGGTGTTGCTGGCCGCCGCCGACACCTTCCGCGCGGCGGCGATGGACCAACTGCGCATCTGGGGCGAACGGGCGGGTTGTCCGGTGGTCTCCGGGCCGGAGGGGGGCGACCCCGGCGCCGTGGTGTACGACGCGCTGCAGGCCGCCCACAGCCGGGGGATGGACATGGTCATCGTGGACACGGCCGGCCGCCTCCACACCCGCTACAACCTGATGGAGGAACTGAAGAAAGTGCGGCGGGTGGCGGCCCGGTCGGTGGAGGGCGCGCCCCACGAGACCCTGCTGGTGCTGGACGCGACGACGGGCCAGAATGCCCTCAGCCAGGCCCGCCACTTCCTGGAGGCAGTGGAGGTGACGGGGGTCATTCTGGCGAAACTGGATAGCACCGCGCGGGGCGGCATGGTCTTCGCCATCGCGCGGGAACTGAAACTCCCCGTCCGCTTTGTCGGCACCGGTGAGGGGCTGGACGACCTGGCCCCCTTTGACCCGGACACATTTATTC
>JBBIKR010000176.1:0-1398 GCA_037445395.1 Thermoflexales bacterium | reverse complement strand
TGCGAACCCAGGACTACATCCGACTGGAAGAAACCTACGGTGCCCATAACTACAAACCCTTAGACGTGGTCATCACCCGCGCCGAGGGCGTGTGGGTGTGGGACGTGGAAGGGAACCGGTACCTGGACTGTCTGAGCGCCTACTCCGCCGTCAACCAGGGCCATTGCCATCCCCGCATCCTGCGGGCGCTGGTGGAGCAGGCCGGACGGGTCACCCTCACCTCCCGCGCCTTCCGCAACGACCAGTTGCCCCTGCTGGAGAAAGAACTCTGCGAACTGACCGGCTACGAGATGATGTTGCCGATGAACTCCGGCGCCGAGGCGGTGGAGACAGCGCTGAAGGCCGCCCGGAGGTGGGGCTACACTGTCAAAGGTGTCCCCGCCGACCGGGCGGAGATCATCGTCTGCGCCGGGAATTTCCACGGGCGGACGATCACCATCGTCGGATTCTCCACTGAGCCGCAGTACCGGGAAGGATTCGGCCCCTTCACCCCGGGCTTCGTCGTCATCCCTTACGGCGACGCGCGGGCACTGGAGGCTGCCATCACGCCCAGCACCGTCGCCTTCCTGGTGGAGCCCATCCAGGGAGAAGGAGGCGTTATCGTCCCGCCCGAAGGGTACCTGCGCCAGGTGCGGGAAATCTGCACCCGCCACAACGTCCTCCTTATGGCCGACGAAATCCAGACCGGCCTGGGCCGCACGGGGCGCCTGTTCGCCTGCGATTGGGAGGGCGTCCGCCCGGATGTCCTGATCATCGGTAAAGCGCTATCCGGTGGCTTCTACCCTGTCTCGGCGGTGCTTTCGTCCCGCCAGGTCCTGGGCGTCTTCCGCCCCGGCGACCACGGCTCCACCTTCGGCGGCAACCCGCTGGCCTGCGCGGTGGCGCGGGAGGCGCTGCGGGTGATTGTGGAGGAGCGATTGCCGGAGCGGGCAGACGAACTGGGCCGCTACTTCCTGGGGCGACTGGCCCGGATGGAGAGCCCCTGGGTCAAAGAAGTGCGCGGGAAAGGACTGCTGATCGGTGTGGAACTGGTCCCCGAGGCCGGCGGCGCCCGCCACTTCTGCGAAGCGTTGAAGGACCGGGGCGTTCTGTGCAAAGAAACGCACGAGCACACCATCCGCTTCGCCCCCCCGCTGGTCATCACCCGGGAGGAGATAGACTGGGCCTTAGAGCGGATAGAGGCAGTGCTGGTGTAGAGGCATGGCCATAGGCGCTGACTGAAGGGCAATGGCGGCATCGCCTGGCCGGGTGGCGCCGACTGAAGGGCCACGCCGAAGGCTCGCCCGAGGCGTCGTCCTCTCCGGGCTTCCAGCCCCCGGTCGGCCTTCGCCGACCTCACCCCTACCCCCAGCGGCTTCGCCGCTACCCCCTCCCCTCTCCTGACCTGCGGGCAGGAGA